>CANQII010000143.1 GCA_947623875.1 uncultured Oscillospiraceae bacterium | reverse complement strand
GCACCATGCCGAACCCGTCCCGCAGCTTGGTGCGGTCGAAGGCGCGGAGATCTTTCCCGCCGAGACGGATGGCGCCGTCGTTTACGTCATAGAACCGCATGAGCAGCTTCACCATGGTGGTCTTGCCGGCGCCGGTGGGTCCTACGATGGCCACCATCTGGCCGGGCTTCACCTCACAGTTGAAGTCGTGGATGATGATCTTGTCCGGGTGGTAGCCGAAGCGGACGTGGTCGAAGGAGACGCTGCCGTCGATCTGGGAGATGTCTGCAGTCACCGGCTCGGTCTGCTGCTCCTCCTCGGCCTGGAGGAACTCGAAGATCCGCTCTCCGGCGGCCGCCATGGACTGGAGCATGTTCATCACCTGGGCCATCTGGGTCACAGGCTGGGTAAAGCGTTTCACATACTGGACGAAGGAGACGATGTCGCCGATGAGGATCCGGCCGGCAGCCGCCAGCATCGCGCCGGAGATGGCCACCGCCACATAGCCCAGGTTGCTCACGAAGTTCATGATGGGCTGCATCAGACCGGACAGGAACTGGCTGCGCCAGGCGGAGTTATAGAGAATGCCGTTGGTCTCATCGAAGGCCGCCAGCTCAGCGTCCTCCCGGTTGAAGGCCTTCACGATCTCGTGGCCGGAGAAGGCCTCTTCAATCTGGCCGTCGATGACGCCCAGGTTGTGCTGTTGCTGCCGGAAGTACTTCTGGCTGGTCTTCACGATGGTGGACACCAGGACGATGGACACCGGCAGGATCAGCACGGTGATGAGGGTCATCAAGGGGGAGATATCCAGCATCATCACCACCACGCCTACCAGCGTGCAGATGGCGGTGATCACTGAGGTGACGGACTGATTGAAGTTCTGGCCCAGATGGTCCACATCGTTGGTGATCCGGGACAGCACATCGCCTACCGCGCTGTCTTCAAAGTAGGACAGGGGCAGCCGGTTGATCTTCTCGCTGATATCCTTCCGGAGCCGGAAGCAGATCCGCTGGGACATCTCCGTCATGAGAAGCCCCTGGCCGAAGGAGAGAATGGCGCAGATGGCGTAGAGCCCCATCAGCCGCATGAGGATGCTGCCCAGGCGTTCAAAGTTGATGGCGCCGGTGCCGGAGAGCTTGGCCATGAGACCCTGAAAGAGCTCGGTGGTGGCGTCTCCCAGAATCCGGGGACCCCACACATTCAGCACGGTGGCCGCCACTGCCAGGATTACAACTACTACCGTCACGGCGAGATAGGGACCCATGTAGTGGATGATATTGCCCATAGCGGCCTTGAAGTTCTTGGGCTTCTGGCCCCGCATGGGACGTCTCCGGGGTTGGATCTTCTTGTTGTCGTCCGCCATTTCACTTACCTCCCTTCATGCCGGCCTGGATCTCTTCCTCGGAGAGCTGTCCCCGGGCGATCTCCAGATAGGTGGGACAATTCTGCAGCAGGGCGCTGTGGGTGCCCTGCCCCACAATCCGCCCCTCCTCCATCACCAGGATCTGATCCGCCTGGAGGATGGTGGAGATTCTCTGGGCCACGATGATCACAACAGCGTCCTTGGTGCTGCGGGCCAGCGCCGCCCGGAGGGCCGCATCCGTCTTGTAGTCCAGGGCAGAGAAGGTGTCGTCAAAGAGGAACACCTTGGGGTGTTTGGCCACGGCCCGGGCGATGGAGAGCCGCTGCCGCTGTCCGCCGGAGACGTTGGAGCCGTTCTGGGCGATGGCAGACTGGTAGCCGTCCGGCTTCTCCAGGACGAAGCCCTCCGCCTGGGCGATGCGGGCCGCCTCTTTCATGTCTTCGTCTGAGACCTGCTCGCCGGCGTATTTCAGGTTGCTCTCCACGGTGCCGGAGAACAGCATGCCCTTCTGGGGTACGTATCCGATGGCATCCCGCAGAGTTCTCTGGTTCAGATTGCGGATGTCCACTCCATCCATGGTGATGGACCCCTTGGTGACATCGTAGAAGCGGGGAATCAGGTGGATCAGCGTGGATTTGCCGCAGCCGGTGGAGCCGATGATGGCGGTGGTCTTGCCGGGGCTGGCGGTAAAGGTGATGTGTTCCAGCACGCAGTCGTCTGCGCCGGGATAGGCGAAGCTCACATCGTGGAAGGCGATCTCCCCCTTTCCGGAGGCGATCTTGATGTCCTCCGGCTGGGCGGGATCCTGCAGGGACACCGGCGTGTTCAAAACCTCGGCGATTCGGTTGGCGGCAACGCCTGCCCGGGGCAGCATCACGGACACCATGGACAGCATCAGAAAGCCCATGATGATCACCATGGAGTAGGTGATAAATGCGGTGAGGTCTCCCACCTGAACGCTGCCCTGGTCTACGCCGTGGCCGCCCACCCAGACGATGAGCACGGACACGCCGTTCATGATCATGGTCATCACAGGACTCATGAAGGTCATGACCCGGTTGGTAAAGAGCTGGGTGCGCATCAGGTCCTTGTTGGCCCCTTCAAACCGCTTCTCCTCGTGCTTCTGCCGCACAAAAGCCCGGATGGGCATGATGCCGGTGAGCATTTCCCGGGAGACCAGGTTCACCCGGTCCACCAACTGCTGCATGATGCGGAACTTGGGATAGGCCACCACAAAGAGAATGGCGATGCACACCGCCAGGGCCAGTACGGCGGCCACGATGATCCAGCTCATATCGGAGCCGATCTCGATCACCCGTATCACGCCTACGATGGCCAGAATGGGGGCGTATGCCACCATCCGCAGCAGCATCACGGCGGCGAACTGCACCTGCATGATGTCGTTGGTGCACCGGGTGATGAGAGATGCCGTAGAGAACTGCTCGATCTCGGTGCTGGTGTACCGCATCACCTGCTGGAAGAGGCCTCTCCGGAGATCCCGGCCCAGGCCGGCGGAGATCCGGGATGCCAGATATCCCACGATCACGGACAGTACCGCCATGCCCAGGCACATCAGCAGCATCTTGCCGCCTACCTGGAACAGATACCGGTTGCGGATGGCGTTCAAGTCCTTGCCCTGGGCGGCGTACTCATCAGAGACAAAGGCGGTGGCGATCTGGTTGAGGTAGAGGACGGTGCTGTCTGAGAGGGAATCCATCTCCCCTTCCAGCTGCTGTTGGATCTGTTCCCGGGTGACCATGCCGGCGTCCAGCATCTGCTGGAGCATGGCCAGGGAGTTGGTGCCCTCCTCTGAGCGGGTGAGCTGATAGACGGCGCTATCCGGAATCGACAGCAGCGCGGCCAGCGTCTCCCGGTCTGCGCCCTTCTCCAAGGAGCGGATGCCGTCCTGGTCTGCCGGGCCGTATGCGGCTTCCACGGTGCCCACATCCCCCTCCGCCAGGAACAGCTCCAGGCGGGCAAGGGTCTCCGTCCGCACGGTATCCGGGACGCCGTCCTGTATGCCGCCCTGCTGCAGACCCACGTTCAAAAGGTCGCTGGTATAGTCCGGCAGAGCCATGTCGCAGATGGCCTGAAAGATCAGCAGGCACACCACGATCACAATGGCCACCCGGAACTTTTTCAAATAGCGAAAGACTGTTCTCACTTAGAATCCTCCCTTATGATGCGGCAGGCGTTCTCGTTGATCACAACAAGACAGTGCCGCAGCACATGCAACTCCTCCGGCTGCAGTCCCTGGCGAATGTCTTGAAAGAACTGCCGCTGGATGGCCAATCCCTTTTCAATCCACGGCTTTGCCGCCTCGGTGCACTCCAGGTGCACCTTCCGCCGGTCTCCCGGCACAGGGCTGCGCCTGACGTACCCCTGGGTGACAAGCCGGTTCACATGCACCGAGAGGATGTTCTCCTTCATGCAGGCCTCCTGGCTGATCTCCGTGGCGGTACAGAGGTCCATCCCCTCGTCCCCCAGGATCATCAGCACGTCCAGTGCCATCTGGGGGAGGTTCATCTCGGCACAGAGCGGCTTGCACCGCAGTGCATAGGCGTCCATAAAGCTGCGGGAAAAGGCAAAGGCAAAACTCTCCTTCATACGGTTCTCCCCTTTCGTTTCTTCGAATCAAGAAAGTTCAATTTTGATCATTTCGGGATTATAGCATTCCGCGTGGAAATGGCAAGGGGGCATCTGTGAACAATCCGTAAAACCTGCGGGCAAATGGGCATGAAAAAGCAGCCCTGACCGCGCAGGGCTGCTGGAAGGAATCGAGGAGGATCAGGAGAGTGGCAGCCGGTTCTGGAATAAGACTGTCTCCTCCCGGTGATAGGGAGACGGGCTGGCAAAGGAGGCGATGCGAGACAGCACCAGAGCGGCAGAGGAGCGGTTGGTGAGCATGGCGAGAAACACATCGGTGAAGCGTTCCACCCTGTCCTTGGCGATGCCGGTGCGCTCGGTGAGGCTGACCACCAGCTCTTCCCGGGTCATGAACTGCGGGGAGTTCAGGTCTGGTCTGCGCTTTTTGGGCTGGTCAGGCTTCTGCTCCACTTCAGCTTCCGCCTCAACCACCGCATTTTCTTCCTGGATGGTCTCTTTTTTGGGCTCTTTCAAACCAGTTCTACCCCTCTCATCCGGCCTCGGCCGATAGGTTTCGATGCTGCCGCCCTGAAATAGAACCGGCGGATCTGTGCCTCTGGCACCAGCACATCCTGTTTTCATTCCCCTGTATCATACACGATTCTGAGAAAAAGTGAATCAGAATTGTTTCGTCATTTCAAACGAATTTTTCCAACTTTCATGGAAGGAAATGAATCGGACGTTCGCGCAATAAAAACGCACAATTGTGCAGCTTTTTCGGAAGAAAACGCAAGATTCATGCATTCTGCCTCTGGATATACGCCCGTAGGTTGCCTGCACAACCGTTTTTAGGAAGATTTTTTAGGCAATTTGACGAAAAACAGAGAAGGCCCGTTGAGCGGCACAGCCTCCCGCCGTATGTGCCATGACACCTTCCCCTTGTCCCGCTGTCTTGCACATTTGTCCAATGCCCTTGCCGTACCGGCGCATGGTTTCTCTTGGCTTCATGGCACAAGCGTCATAACTGTTTCGCTGCTGTCCATGCCGGAAAAGCGGTAAATCATGCCAGATGTCCTCCCCGCTCGGACCGGGCAAAGCGCCCCGCCATTGATCGGCGGGGCGCAATTGGGGGGGATGGAATCAGAACGTCTCGTTGCGGAGATCCTCCGCTAGGTTAGCCTGCTGCACCTTTCGGGAGGCATAGGCCATAGAGGCAAAGACCACCAGGAACACACTGCCCACGGCGATCACCACCGCCTGCCAGGGGATATAGAAACTGGCCACCACAACCCGGGACACGATCCGCCAGATCACGTAGGTCATGAGAACCGCTGCCGGGAGACCCCAGAGCAGGCCTCGGAGCCCGTACACCAGGCACTCATAGTGGAGCATCTGGCGAAAGCCCTTCTGGGAGAGGCCCACAGACCGGAGCATGGCAAACTCCCGCCGCCGGAGGGACACGTTGGTGGAGATGGTGTTGAACACGTTGGCAGCTGCAATCAGGGAGATCAGCACGATAAAGCCGTATGCGAAAACCCGCACCACCGTGGCGAGGGACCGGGTAACCCGGGAATCCGCATCCAGGTAGTCTCCGGAGAGCTGAAGAGAGTCTGCCAGTTCCACAAGGTCCTGCCCGGCGCTGGCGTTCTCCACCAGGAATTCATAGTTGAAGACGGCGTCTGCGGTGCGCTCCTCCCCCAGGATCGCCGTCATCCGGGACAGCGGCAGGAAAAGGATCGGGTCTGTGGTGGCAAAGGCGAAGGGGACCTTCTCAACTGGCGCCTGGATGGTATAGAAGGTGCTGGTAACGGCCTCCTCCTTCGGGAGGATTATGGCCTGGCTCCGGTCCAACTCCTCCGGGGTGAACCCGTGCTCATGCTCCTCGTAGAACCGGTCCAGATAGTCCTGGGGATAGTAGACGTAGAACATGGAATCGGTAGCGCTGTCGTACTCCTCACCGTACTGCACATAGCCGGGAAAGTCCTTGCTGGGAAGGTCCTTGCTGATGATCACTTCCATCTCCTGGGGGAAGGCGCTGTCTTGCAGCACCTGCCAGCTGCCGTAGTGGCACTGATCTTTGGCATCCGTATAGGTGGCGGCAAAGGTGTTGTACATCACCGCTGCCGGGTGCTCCATGTCTTGATAGTCTGCCGGGTTCAGGCCGTTGTCCCGGCACATCTTCCAGAACACGTCATCCTGCAGGAACACGGTCCGAATGTTGGTGATTTGGATGTCGCCGGCCTCGTTCTCATAGAGACCGTACAGGTATCCCTGGTCCTCCGCATCCAGCACCTCCTGGGTGAAATCTTCCTTTGGGAAGGTGTCTCCCGCATACGTGCCGACGAAGTAGAGTCCGTCCTCTACCCCGTCTCTCTGCAGAAAGGCGGCAAACGTCTTTTCCGGGTCCTCCCGCTCCAAAGCGGGATCCGGGTATCTGCCGATCACCCGCACATCAGACTGGGAGTCCCCCTTGGTCATGGTATTGAAGGAGTCCGTGAGATAGGAGCAGAAGGAAAAGGCGGAGACAAAGAGGGCCACGCTGAGAAAGAGGGACATCACAGTGGCCCTCCGTCGCCGGCGGTCTCGGCGGAAGCTCTTGGCCGCCATCAGGCCGGGGAAGCCGAAGAGCTTCTGGATCAGCGGGGACACCTTCACATCTTTCGGGGCGATGTTGCTGCTGCCGCTTTGCCGGATTGCCTGGATGGCGTTCATTCGCACCGCTTTCCGGGCGGGCAGCCAGGCAGAGAGCAGCACCGTTACAAGGCAGATCACCGATGCCAGAAGCAGCAGCCCCGGATGGGGCACCAGTCCGATGCGGGTGGGGAGATCGTTGTAGTATAGCAGGTCTGCAAAGACGTCCCGCAGCAGGTAGAGGGTGACGCCGATGCCGGTGCAGCCGATGAGAAGGCCCAGCGGGATGCCCACCAGGCACAACATGCCGGCCTCCGTCAGGACGGTAAAGCGAAGCTGCTTGGCAGTGGCGCCGATGGATTTCAGAATGCCGAACTGTTGAATCCGCTCCGCCACCGAGATGGAGAAGGCATTATAGATGAGGGAGATGGAGCCGAAGGCCACGAGAAACACCAGTACCCCCACGAGGCCGTACAGCATCACCATCAGTCCAGGCCCCACTACCCCGTAAAACCGCAGCAGGCTGGCGTGGCTGTATGTCTGCATATCACGGGGCAACGATTGGGTGAAGTCATCGTATTTGCTGGGATTCTTCAGGGTGAAGAACAGCCGGTAGTACCCGGTACCGCCTCCGCCCACCAGCGCGAAATAGGAGGCGGAGACGCCGGACATCACATTGAAATTCAGATCATCGTAGAAGCCGGTAACCGTGAAGGTCTTGTCCACGGTGTCCTGGAGCAGATCCTCTGGATCATCATAGGTCCACTCGTGGTCCTCCAGTTCCCTGCCGCTGCTGTCCAGCCGCCGCCCTACCGCCAGGGTGACGGTACTCCCCAGGGGATAGGCCTCGGTGATCGTACCGTAGTAGGGAAAGGCGATCTCATCTTCCGTCTCCGGCATGCGCCCCTGGGCGAAGTGCAGACGAACCATATCTGCAAAGTTCTCGCCCAGGGCGGCGAGAAAGGCCGGATTGTCCCGGACCATGGTCCAGCCGGCGCCCTGATACCAGCTGGTTTCATCGATCTCAGACCGGGCCTGGAGGCATTCCATCTCCTCCTCACTGTGTACCTCGATAATGCCGTGGTATTTGCCCTCGTTCTCCGCCATCGCGTTCCGGAGGTAGGTGAGGCCGCTATACGCCCCCTCGATCACCGCTGTGAAAAGGGACATGGACAGCACGATGCCGATGATGGTCACCAGGGTCCGGGTGGGAGTGCGCCGCAGGCTTTGAGAGGCATATCGCGTGAATACCTTCATCTCCCCGCCTCCCGG
>CANQII010000142.1 GCA_947623875.1 uncultured Oscillospiraceae bacterium | reverse complement strand
GTCCATGGCGGGGAGGGCCAGGATGTTCTCGATCTCCTCCTTCACCCTCTCCGGGTTGGCGGCGGGCAGGTCGATCTTGTTCACCACAGGGCGGATCTCCAGGTTGTGCTCCATGGCGAGATAGGTGTTGGCCAGGGTCTGGGCCTCAATGCCCTGGGAGGCGTCCACCACCAGCACCGCCCCTTCACAGGCGGCGAGAGAGCGGGAGACCTCGTAGTTGAAGTCCACATGGCCCGGGGTGTCGATGAGGTTCAGGCAGTAGGTCTGGCCGTCTTTCGCCTTGTAGTCCATGCGGACCGCTCTGGCCTTGATGGTGATGCCCCGCTCCCGCTCCAGGTCCATGTTGTCCAGCAGCTGATCTTCCATCTGCCTCTGCTCCACGGCGCCGCAGATCTCAATGAGCCGGTCTGATAAGGTGGACTTGCCGTGGTCGATATGAGCAATGATGCTGAAGTTCCGGATGTTAGACTGCTCTGTCATGATAAGCCTCCGTTATTTGCCTTTGGTCTGGGGCTGCTCTCCCCCGTGGCTGGTCACCATCCCCTGCAGCCGCTCGCCGCAGGTGTGGATGATCTGCAGCAGAGACTGATAGGTGCCGGGATAGGCCTGCTTCATGCTGTCGTGAGACATGTCGGGGAACTCGCACTTGTCCCCGGGGTTGTTCAGGGCGTGGACGTACTCCGCCTCGTTGAGAATCATGTCCGCCTTGGGCACGCCGGCCCGGAAGTAATCATTGGGGACGGAGAACAGATCCCCCTTGGTGCCGGCCGCCGTGTGGAGATGGCGGTACACCACGTACACCGCAGAGCAGAGGAAATTGCCTGCGGCCTTGATGGCGGCCCTGCTGCCGAGGCGGCTCAAGAGGTCAAAGATCACGCTCACGGAGTTGATCAGCAGCTTCTTGTACAGGGTGGACATCACAGAGCCCTTCAATGCGCTGTCCCGCTCGGTGGAGACATCGTAGAGGGTGTCTGCGTCCAGGATGGTGGTGCCGTCCCGGCTGAGGGTGCGGCCCAGGATAAAGTCTGCGGATACGCCATAGAAGTCGCAGGCGCGGCAGATAAAGGGCAGTCCAGGCTCCCGCACTGCGTGCTCGTAGTGGGAGAGCAGTGCCTGGGAGATGCCCAGTTCTTTGGCCGCCTGCCGCTGCGAAAGGCCCTTCTCCTGCCGGAGCGAGGTAAGGACCCGGGAAAAATCTTGTCCGGTCTTAGTCTGCGTCACGGGAATCCCTCTTCTTTCTCTGATAAATATGGGGAACACGAAGTCGCGATAAACAGCCCGTACAGTATATCGTTTTGATTACAGTTTGTAAAGGGCAATACCGTGGAACCCCTGCCAAATTTCCGGCCTCAATTTTGTAGAATATGCAGATTTCCGGTCTGAGCAGCACCCCAAAACCTGGTATTTCCGCCCCAGTTTTTCCCTCTCCTCTCTGTCCGGCTGCCTGTCCCCCAGACCTATCCTGTTTTTGTCCTATTTTCCTCCAGCAGGGGCGGTTTCTACCCTTGCAATTCTTGTGGATTGGTGGTAAATTGTTGCAGACAGCAATCCCGCTGGAACCCGTAACCCACAGCACAACCGCTGAATACATACAGGAGGCTGATTCCCATGTTTGACAAACTGATCGAAAAGCTGAAGGCATCCCCCAAGCGCATCGTCTTCACCGAGGGCACCGATGCCCGCATTCTGGAGGCCGCATCCCGCCTGCTGGAGGGCGGCTTCCTCACCCCCATTCTGGTGGGCGAGCCTGAGGCCGTAAAGGCCGCCGCTGCCGCCGGCAACTTCAACATCGAAGGCGCCGAGATCGTGGATCCCGCCACCTATCCGGGCATGGAGGAGATGGTCTCCACCATGGTCACCCTGCGCAAGGGCAAGATGACCGAGGAGCAGTGCCGGGCCAACCTGCAGAAGGGCAACTACTTCGGCACGATGCTGGTGAAGATGGGCGTGGCAGACTGCCTGCTGGGCGGCGCCACCTACTCCACCGCCGACACCGTCCGTCCGGCCCTCCAGCTGGTAAAGTGCCGCCCGGGCAACAAGATCGTCTCCTCCTGCTTCATCATGGTCCGGGAGACCGCCAACGGCACCGAGACCCTGGCCATGGGCGACTGCGCCATCAACATCAAGCCCTCCGATGACGAGCTGGTGGAGATCGCCGCTGAGACCGCCAAGTGCGCCAAGATCTTCGGCATCGACCCCAAACTGGCCTTCCTCTCCTACTCCACCAAGGGCTCCGGCAAGGGCGAGGACGTGGACCGGGTCCGCAGCGCCTGTGAGAAGCTGAAGGCCACCAACCCGGACTACCCCGTGGACGGCGAGATGCAGTTCGACGCCGCTGTCTCCCCCACCGTGGGCCAGCTGAAGTTCCCCGGCTCCCAGGTGGCAGGCTACGCCAACACCTTCATCTTCCCGGACATCAACGCCGGCAACATCGGCTACAAGATCGCCCAGCGTCTCGGCGGCTTCGATGCCTATGGACCCATCCTGCTGGGCCTGAACGCCCCCATCAACGACCTGAGCCGGGGCTGCAACGCCGAGGAAGTGTACTCCATGTCCATCATCACCGCCGCTCTGGCAGACTGATAGCGCAAGGACATCCCCAGAACCAGCAATGCCCGCGGCACCACACCGGTGCCGCGGGCATTTTCTCGTCTTTCGGCTACTCCACCAGCCAGAGGTACACGTCCTCCAGGTTGGGCCGCACCTGGGACACCTCCCCCAGGGTGGGCGGGGTATCTGTCACCACACGGACGCAGAGCTTGTCTCCGGCGAGGGCGATGCCGGCGATCTTGATCCCGGAGGCCACCAGAGCCTGGTGCTCCTCCTCGGTAACCACCGTCTCAAACACTTTGCCCTCCATGTCCTGGATGAGAGCCTGGGGCGTGCCGTCCCGGATGATCTTGCCGCCGTTCATCACCAGGATCTCCTTGGAGATGAACTCCACGTCCGAGACCACATGGGTGGCGATGAGCACGATCTTGTCCTTGGAGATCTCGCTGATAAAGCTGCGGATGCGGATCCGCTCCTTTGGGTCCAGCCCGGCAGTGGGCTCATCCATGATCAGGATGCCGGGATCGTTGAGAAGGGCCTGGGCGATGAGGATCCGCTGCTTCATGCCGCCGGAGTACCCCTTCAGCTTCTTGTGCCGGTCCTTGTCCAGGTTCACGGTCTGGAGGGTGTCCTCGATCACTTTCTTCGCCGCAGCCCGGGGCAGACCCTTCAATGCCGCCATGTACCAGAGAAACTGCTCCCCGGTGAACTCATCATAGAGGCCCTGCTGCTGGGGCATGTAGCCCAGAGCGCTGCGGTACTTGGGACCCATCTTGCCGATCTCCACCCCGTCCAGGGTGATCTTTCCGGAGGTGGGCGGCAGATTGTCCGTCATGATGTTCATGAGGGTGCTCTTGCCGGCGCCGTTGGGGCCCAGCAGGCCGTATACCCCAGGGGTGAAGGTGTAGCTGATCCCGTCCACCGCCAAAGCCGCCCCTTTGCTGTACCGCTTGGTGATGTTTTGCAGTTGCAATTCCATGTTCCGCACCTCCTCAATACAGCAGGTTCAATACCGCTGCGGTGATGTCCGTATGGAAGGCCAGCACCACGATGTAGACGGCGATCACGATGCCGCCGCCGATCAGCAGGGTAACGGTGGCGTTCTTGGTGGCTTTCGTAAGGGTCTCCGTTCCAAGGCACACCGCCAGGAAGGAGAGTCCCTTCAGCAGGAAAATCACCAGCAGAAGCACGCCGATAGAGATGCCGGCCCCATAGATGCCGCCGGAGAACCAGCACAGCTTCTGCCCCAGCACCCGGAAGGCACCAGCCCTGCTGTACAGGATGAGAATCCGCAGCTCCGAGACGATAAACACCGCCAGGGTGAGCACCAGCGCCAGCCGGTGCCGCATTTTGTCCAGTCTCTCCCGGCCGTTCCGGGTGGAGGCGAGAAGGGTTGTCATACGGCGCTTCTCGTCCCCGGTACGGATTCCGCTGAGGAGGAAGACCGCAATCAAGCTGCCGATGAGCCACAGCCGGGCATCCGTCTCGGTGTCGTACCAGCGGTTTGTGAGGGCGGTCTCGTTCACCAGGTACTTGCCTGAGAGGCCCCCTGGCAATGTCTTCATCCACTCCACCTGGTGCACCACCCGCTGCAGGCCCTCCTCGTAGAGGTTGATCTCGTTGCCGATGGTGTAGGACAGGTACATCATCTCGGTCTCAGTTGCGCCGGACTCCGCCAGCTCCTGCAGCTGCCGGTGGAGGTCCTCCATCCGCTGCTGCTCCTGGTCCAGCCAGGCCATGGACTCCTCCGTCACGGGGCCGCTGAGCCGGTTCATGTAGTACTGATACGCCGCATCCGCAGGTCTCGCGAAGGACTGCACCCCGGAGACGGCAGAGGCCTCGCTGTATCCCCAGGCCAGCAGCAGGACCAGCACCAGGATCTTCTTCTGGCCGATGAGCAGCTTGTATGTCTCGAACCACAGCAGGCTCACCGTGTGGAAGAGCCCTGCGGTGTGCTGCCGGATCCAGAGCATGAGCCCGCCGAACCGGCTGGCGGTCTTCACCTGATACCGGACGCTGAAACTGGCCATGCCAAATCCGGCAAACAGGACAACTGCAGCCGCTCCCACGATCAGCATGGCGATGCCTTTCCCCACCGGGAAGCCGAAGACGTTGATGTTCTGGTACTCCGCCAGGGCGCCGCTCATCTTCCAGGAATAGAAGGGGTTGAGGAACTTCAGAAAGCAGAGAGTGCTTCCCGCATTGATGGCAACACTGAGAAAGAACTCCCCTGCCAGGATGCCGCCGGCGCACACCACCGCTGCCGCCTCGCTCCGGACCACCGTCCCCACGAGGTACAGGAAGGCCGCCAGCACCAGCGCCACGCCAATTCGGGCCAACACCGTGAGGATGAGGGCCTGTCCCAAGGTGATGTGCAGCACGCAGTTTCGGAAGATGGACACAGACTGGGCGGTGCGGGTGAGGTCCCCGAAGCCGTGGGCCACGGCGAAGTAGCCCAGGGTGGCCGCCTCCTGCACCAGCACATAGAGGGCAGTTCCGGAGAGCATGGCCCCCAGTTTCGCCGCCGCCAGAGCGCCGTGGCCGTTTCGGGTGCCCTTCAGCAGCAGGAGCAGGTTTTGCCCCCGCTCATCGTAGAGGACGTAGTACATCAGCAGGGCCAGAAAGGCCAGAGTGAAGAGGATCCCGCCGGAGAAGTCGTTGTACGCCCGCACCCCGGACTCCGGGCCGTACCGCAATTCTGTGCCGGCAAAGGAGGCGTAGTCCAGTTGGGTCTTCTGGAGATTGCGGTACGCAAAGCCGCTCTGTTTTCCGAAGAGGGAGGTGCTGCTCATCTTGTCCACCCGGTCCGCCATCTCGTTGATAAAGACGCCGTAGGACTCCCGATAGGCCTCCCAGTCCTGGATCTGCTGCTCGCTGTCCTGGATCACCAGCACCGGCACGCCGTCCACCATCTCGTAGTGGAAGAAGTCCTCTTCCTCCTGCTGCAGAGAGGCCAGCCTCTCCCCGGGCTGGGTGATGAAGCACAGCACCAGGCAGCCCAGCACCAGGAGCACTGCCGTAACCCACAGCGTGCTCCGCTTTCTCAGTTTGATGAGTTCATAGCCGTAGATGCGCAACAGTCTCACCTCGGTTCGCCGCGCTGGCGCAGCTTCTGTCTCAGGCGAAGATCATGTCAAAAGTGATCTCGCCGCCGTTGTATGTGCCGATTTCACTCTTGTCCCAGATCAGCACACCCCAGCAGACAATGGACTCGCTCACGGTGATATCCGGGATGTGTATGGAGTCCGGCGTGGTTTCCTCCGCAGGCTTGGAGGACTCGAAGACCGAGATCACCCGCTGGCTGGTCCCTACAGGCATGGACGTATTGAAGAAGGTTGGCACCTTGAATGTGTCCACTTTGTTGCCGTTCTCGTCATAGACATCGTGATAGGTGTCCGCCGTCTCCCGGTCTATGGCATTGGTGACATAGAGGTACTTCCCATCTGCGCTGATGAGGCTCATATTGGGGGCCTCCATCAGGGGCTGCACATCGGTTCCGTCCAGGCTCGCGGTGTACTGCATCACAGGGGCCAGGTCGTCTTCCCCCACATGGTATGGGTTGACGATCACCCGATCCTTCCAGACGCTCTCCACCCCCATCACATAGGCGCCATAGGGCAGATCCGGCAGCTGCATTTCCGAGAACTCCCCTGTTGTGATGTCGTAGACCATGACGCCCATCCTCATGTAGTCAAACTGGTTCTCCGTAGAGAAGGCGTCATCCCGGTCCCGGGTGAGGGTGTAGTCTATGTAGAGGTGGTTCCCATAGGGCAGCAGGTCATCCCCGGCCATGGCGGCGCTGTCTGCCTGCAGGGTGCTGGGATCGAAGAGCAGCTCCGGCTCCGGGTTGCTGGCCTTCAGGTCCATGGACCACACCGTCTCCAGCGTCCGCACGCCCGCAGTTCCGGCGTTGTACATTTCTTTCTTGTAGTAGAGCATATCCCGGTGGACCGCCCAGTACAGAATCGTTTCGCTGCTCCCCCACTCATACAGGATGTCCTTCCGGGAGCCATCGTCCGCGATGCGCTGGAGGATGCAGTGGTCCTGGAAGATGCCGATCTTCCTGAGGGCATAGAGATACCCGTTGCAGTACTGGATGGAGGATTCTCCTACGTAGGCGTTGCATTTCTCAATCAGCTCTGGGTCCGTCTCCTTGTTGTGGAGGCAGTCCGCCTTGCTGCAGAGGGGCAGGATCACCCCGGTGCCCTCATCCAGGTAATACACGTAGTTCCCGTGGTAGAGGTAGATCACGCCGTCCCCCTCCGCCACGTTTCTGCGGGTCTGATTCGTGTTGGAGCTGAGGTAGAGCTGGTAGTCTGCCCCCGGCACATAGGTGTCCGGCAGCGGGCCGGTGTTCTTTCCGCCGCAGGCGGTGAGCAGGCAGAGCAGCAGCACTGCCAGTCCAAAAGCCGCTATTCTCCTCATTTCTGGTTCCTCCTGTGTCTTCCAGCGGCCCGGCGCCGCAAAGCAAAGGGATGCCATCTCTCCCGATACCGCATCCCCCATCCAACGCATCCGGTGCAGGTCTATAGCCGCCTTTGTGGTTGCCGATCTGAACGAACACATGTCTTTCCTGTCTCTTTGCTGCAGGGCACATTCCGCCATCCCTGGCAGCTGTCCCGCCGGGCCCTATCTTACCACATCCAGGCAAAAAAACAAGTATCTGCTTCCAGTATTCTTGTCCAATCGTACAAAAAGCGCAGAAAAGCGATAATCGTCTCTGTCCAGCCTCTGAACCGATGCACGATATGCATCGCAGCCCCGTTCAAGCATCCCGGTTCCCCAGGCTGTTGCCTTCCCAGCGTCCCGCTTTTGGGCAGCAAAAAACCGCCTGCCTGTTGGCAAGCGGCTCATTTGCACCAGTGTTAGGCCATCTTGTTGAGTTTCAAGGTCATGGCGCTCTTCTTGTTGGCAGCATTGTTGCTGTGCAGCAGTCCCTTGGACACTGCCTGATCCACAGTCTTCACGGCTACCGTATAGGCGGACTGCGCCTCGCTGCGATCACCGCCGGCCACTGCGGCCTCAAACTTCTTCAGGGTCGTCTTCATGGCGGACTTCTGAGCCTTGTTCTGCGCAGCCTTGGAAGCATTCACCAGCACGCGCTTCTTGGCAGACTTGATATTGGGCAAACCTTACACCTCCCCCGATTCAGCTTCCGTTCGGAACGGTTTTCCCGTCGCAGACACGTATTCTAGCATGAGAATCCGCAAATTGCAACACTTATTTTCCAAGATCGCATAGAAAGTTTCACAACCGCAGAAACTAGTATCTGTGCACTTTGAGCCC
>CANQII010000141.1 GCA_947623875.1 uncultured Oscillospiraceae bacterium | reverse complement strand
CGGATGATGCCGCGCTCGTCCAGATCCCGGAGCACGTCTTCGCCCACGTTGGTGATGTCTCTTGTGATCTCCTCGGGACCCAGTTTCGTATCCCGGGCCTCGGTCTCATACTCCTCGATGTGGATGGAGGTGAAGACGTCTTCCTTCACCATCCGCTCGTTGAGCAGGATCGCGTCCTCGTAGTTGTAGCCCTCCCAGGTCATGAAGCCCATTAGGATGTTCTTGCCCAGGGCGATCTCGCCGTCGCTGGTGGAAGGGCCGTCTGCCAGGGTGTCCCGCTTGTGCACGGTGTCGCCCACGGAGACGATGGGGCGCTGGTTGATGCAGGTGCCGTGGTTGGAGCGGAGGAACTTGGTGAGCTTGTAGGTCTTCTCACCCAGGAGATCCTCATCGTAGTCCACGGTGATGGAGGTGGCATCCACTTGCGTTACAATGCCGTCTCCCTCCGCCAGAATGGCCACTTCGGCGTCCTGGCAGTTCTTGTATTCCTGTCCGGTGGCCACGATGGGGGCCTCGGTGGTGAGCAGCGGCACGGCCTGCCGCTGCATGTTGGCGCCCATCAGGGCGCGGTTGGCGTCGTCGTTCTGGAGGAACGGGATCTGGGCGGTAGCCACAGACACCATCATCATGGGGGACACGTCCACGTAGTCCACCCGCTCCCGGTCTACCTCCACGATCTCATTGCGGTGGCGGCATACCACACGGTTGTTCACGAAGAAGCCGTTCTCATCGGTGGGCTCGGTAGCCTGGGCCACAAAGAACTCGTCTTCCACATCGGCGGTCATATACTGCACATCGTCCGTGACACGGGCCATGGGTCTTCTCTGGCCCTCCACAGGCACCCGCTCCACTCTCCGGTACGGGGCCTCGATGAAGCCGTACTTGTTCACCCGGGCGTAGGAGGCCAGGTAGGAGATCAGGCCGATGTTGGGACCTTCCGGCGTCTCAATGGGGCAGAGGCGGCCGTAGTGGGAGTAGTGGACATCCCGGACATCGAAGGAGGCCCGGTCTCTGGAGAGGCCGCCGGGGCCCAGGGCGGAGAGACGCCGCTTGTGGGTGAGCTCGGCCAGGGGGTTGGTCTGGTCCATGAACTGACTCAGCGGGCTGGAGCCGAAGAACTCCTTCACCGCCGCCGTGACGGGACGGATGTTGATGAGGCTCTGGGGGGTGACGATGTCCAGGTCCTGGATGGTCATACGCTCGCGGATCACCCGCTCCATGCGGGTGAAGCCGATGCGGAACTGGTTCTGGAGCAGCTCGCCTACGCAGCGCAGGCGGCGGTTGCCCAGGTGGTCGATGTCATCGGGGTTGCCCACGCCAAAGGCCAACGTGTTCAGGTAGTTGATGGAGGCCATGATGTCCTCCACGGTGATGTGCTTGGGGATGAGGTCGTCCATGCTGTCCTGGATGAGCTCTTTGAAGTCCTCATCGGGGAGCTCCTCTTTCTGCTTCAGCAGCTCCTGCAGCACGCCGTAGCAGACCTTCTCCGTGACGCCCACCTCAGCGGGGTCGAAGTCCACATAGCCGTCCATGTCCACCATGTGGTTGGAGAACATCTTCACGTAGTGGGTGCCGGTGTGCAGGTCCTCCACCTCGATGACGGCCTCAAAGATGCCCTTGTTCTCCAGCTCTCTGGCTCTCTCCCGGCTCAACACATCGCCGGCGTCTGCCACCACCTCGCCGGTGGTGGGGTCCACCAGGGGTTTGGCCAGCTTCTGTCCGGCCAGTCTCGGCCACAGGGCCAGCTTCTTGTTGAACTTGTAGCGGCCCACGCTGGAGAGATCGTAGCGCCGGGGGTCGAAGAAGAGGGCGTGCATCAGGCTCTCGGCGGAGTCCACCGTGGGCGGCTCGCCGGGGCGCTGCTTGCGGTAGATCTCCAGAAGGGCGTCCTCCCGGGTCTTGCAGGGGTCCTTCTCGATGGAGGCCAGGATCCGGGGGTCCTCGCCGAACATCTCGATGATCTCGGGATCGGTGGCGGGGCCGATGGCGCGGATGAGGGAGATGATGGGCAGCTTGCGGTTCTTGTCGATGCGGACATAGAACACATCGGAGGTGTCCGTCTCATACTCCAGCCAGGCGCCGCGGTACGGGATGACGGTGGAGGCGTAGGTGATGTTGTCCGCCTTGTCTGCGTTCCGGGAGAAGTACACGCCGGGGGAGCGGACCAACTGAGAGACCACAACACGCTCTGCGCCGTTGATGAGGAAGGTGCCGGCATCGGTCATGATGGGGAAATCTCCCATGAAGATCTCCTGCTCCTTGATCTCGCCGGTCTCCTTGTTGCGCAGACGGACCTGCACCTTCATGGGGGCGGCATAGGTCATGTCCTGGGCTCTGCACTCGTCGATGGTGTATTTTGGGGGGTCGTTCATGGAGAAGCTGAGGAAGCTCAGCTCCAGGTTGCCTGCAAAGTCCGTGATGCTGTCTACATCGTTGAAGACCTCCTGCAGGCCGGTATCCAGAAACCACTTGTATGATTTCTTCTGGATTTCCAGCAGGTAAGGCATCTCCAGGATTTCCTTCTTGCGGGCAAAGCTCTTGCGGAGCGTCTTGCCGTACATCACGTCCTTGACTGCTCTTGCCATGCGCTGTTCACACTCCAATCTGAAAGCTCGGGAAAATGAAACACCCGGTACAGTTGTTAAAATTATGACAGAAGTGATTGTCTTCCATGCCCTGTTCTGCTATACTCTGGCTAAGTTGGGATGGTACCCTCTTGCGCCTTCGATGCATAAAAGCACCTTATTATAAAAGAACCTCTGGCCCGTGTCAAGAGAAATTTTGGCTGCGGGTCATTTTTGTGCAGATTTCATGGCTGAAAGGCCCAGAAGGAGGCCATTTTGGAACAAACCGTCAAACTTTTGCTGATCTGGTTCGGCATCATGAGCGCCTTCGCCTTCGTTCTCTACGGGTGGGACAAGGCCATGGCAAAAAGGCACAAACTTCGGGTCCCGGAGGCCGCCCTTCTTGGATGTGCAGCCGCAGGCGGAGCAGCGGGTGCACTGGCAGGCATGCTGCTCTTCCACCACAAGACCCGCAAGCAGCCCTTTCCTGTTCTGGTCCCCCTGTGTCTCATCGTGCAGGCCGCTCTTTTGATCTACGCCCTGCTCCGCTGAATGTTCCCGCCGCACCCCGGCGGGTTTCTTCAATAGAAGCAGCCTGCCTGTATAGCGACGGAGAGAGAATGTGATGAGCCCTGCGTTTTTCACACCATTGACATTCAGCTCAGTTTTGATATAACGTTCTTTAGAGGGTGGAGCAATGGAGGATTTGAAGCAACATCAGGATCAAAGCGCCGGCAACCGGGAGCAACCCTCAGCGGGCGATACAAATTCTCTGCCGTACCTTCCGTCTGCGTCTGGGCAGATCCCAGTCCCAAACGTCACCCTCAACGAGTACAGTCTGTATACGGATAGAACGCTCTATATCGACAAGACCTTGATTCTCAAGGATATCCTGGATGGCTACCCTGACAAGGGCATCTTCCTTTTCACGCGTCCCCGCCGCTTCGGCAAAACACTGATGATAACAACTCTGAAGTCGTTTTTTGAGAAGCCGGGGACAGGAGCCGATGTTCCAGCCTCCACGGATACCTCGTTTCTCTTCCAGAACCGCAAAATCTGGACCTGCGGAGAGATGTACCGGGCGGAACAGGGCAAGTATCCTGTCATCTACCTCACATTTTGTGCTGTCAATGCTTCAAAGTGGGACGATCTTTATACAAGCATCTGCCGGCTGCTGCGGGTGGAAGTTTGCAAGCACCCGGAGATCCTGCAGAGCGACAAATGCCTTTCTGCTGACGTCAGTTTTATGCAGAAACTGCTTGCTGAGAAACTCTCTATGGAAGAGGTACAGGGAACGTTGCAAATCCTCTCCAGGATGCTCTCCATGCACTATGGGGTCCCGGCTGTTCTCATGATTGACGAGTATGATGTGCCTTTGCAGGAGGGATATCTCCACAGATACTACAAGAAAACGGTAGTATTCTTCCGCGGACTTCTCACCGGTGGACTGAAAGACAATCCGCATCTGAAGTACGGTTTCCTGGCGGGAATCCTTCGGGGGGGCGAAAGCCGGAATTTTCGGTGGTCTGAACAATCTGGAGGTCTTTTCCGTTCTCGATCCGGAATTCAGCACCTATTTTGGCTTCACGGAAGAAGAGGTAAAGCAGATTGCTCGTCTTTATGGGAAAGAAGACAAGTATTCCGAGATCTGTACGTGGTATGATGGATATCTCTTTGGCGGAACCCGCATCTTCAATCCCTGGTCTGTGCTCAACTATTTTAAAAAAGGCTGCACACCGTCAGCATATTGGGTGGAAACTTCCGAAAATTCCCTGCTCACAAAGCTGCTGAAAAAAACTCCGTACAACACCATGGCAGAACTGATACAGATTCTGAATTGGGAACCTGGCCAGGAGCCGGTGCGGAAAAATCTCAACATCAGCGTCATCTATCCCAAACTGGGTTCATCCGATACAGACCTCTTCAGCTTTCTGTTGATGACCGGCTACCTCTCGGCAGAGAATGTGGAAACTCTCCCCAATCGCACTTACTTTTGCGATCTTCACATTCCGAACAGTGAGGTCCGTGCACTCTTTGAGGACGAAATCATCGGTCGGTTCATTGCCGAGTCCTCCCTGCGCGACACCCAACAGAACAGCCTGCAGTCTGCCATGTGCGCCGGAACCCCCTCCGCATTTCAGGACGCCCTCGAGAAGCTGCTTCTGGAGACCACAAGCTCATTTGACCTCATCGATGAAAACTCCTACCACATGCTGCTTCTCGGCCTCTGTCTCAATCTGCACGCTCAGTTCATGATCACATCCAACCGGGAATCCGGAGCCGGCCGGTATGACATCCAACTCGAACCGAAGTGCGGGAACATGCCGGGCATCCTACTGGAACTGAAGGTTGTGAAGGAAGAGATCAAGCGCGTCAAGCAGGTCCTCGACACCCGTGCCAAGAAGGCCATCAAACAGGCGCTGGACAATCACTATGATGCAGAGCTGAAGAAACGCGGGGTTACCCCAATCCTGATATACGGGGTAGCCTTCTACAAGAAGAATGCCGTAGTGCTGTTGCATTCCCCTGTGTCCGGAGCGAGCGGTACAGCACAGAGCACTCCCTAAATCCCCAGCATTCCTGCCGGCGGGGCAGCGGATGCACAACAAGGCATGCTGCTCCTCCACCCCAAAACCCGCAAGCGGCCCTTTCCCGCGCTGTCCCCATTCTGCCCCATCGTGCAGGCCGCTCTTTTGGTCTACACCCCGCTGATCCGTTTTGTCTGTATCTCCCACCTAATCTTTTTCCCCATACCTGTTGACATCTCCCCCATCCGGGGCTAAACTACTCCCATATCCCACACTAACAGGAGGTTACCATGGCTGAGAACACCACATTGATGTACAAGGGACATCCTCTTCGCCGGAAGGACAACTTCGTCTATTACGGTTCCATGGCAGATAAGTATATCGTTGTGATCCAAATCCTGAACACCGAAAAGCAGGCCGGCATGGAGATCGCTACCAAGTGCCACCTGGAACTGCAGCTCACAGACCCGGATCTGAAGAGCCGGGATCGGGTCACGAAGAAGAGCGACCATCCGGACCTCTTCTCTGCCATTGAAATGGGTTCCATCTGGCTGATGCGTGCCCTCAAGTGATCAACTCCCCGCCGGCTCTCCGGCGGGGCTTTTTCTACCCAGCATCCCCTGCTCATTGTACAGGGGAAAATACGCGAAGTGGCGGTGATTTACGTGGCAAAAAGCACAGGAAAAAGCAAGAAAAAGACCATCAACATCAACGATAGAAAGACTCAGAATGCCCCACCAGACCAATCTAAGTTAACTCCAGAGCAAGTGGCTGCAGTGCAAGATGCTTCACAGAAAATGTACGACACGCTGGTCGCAAATATGCCGGCGGGTCCTAGCACCTCCTGGTACACACTCATAGCGAACGTTGTTGTAAAGATTGCTCAGCAAAATAGGCCGGCTGTCACTCTCGGACTGCCCGCTTTTATCCGCCTCACTATGTTTTCTCCGGCCATGAAACGGGGAAGTGAATATCTCATTTTGTTTTGCCGTCTTATCACGGCACTGTCTGAGGCAATTGTTGAGAACGCCTGTGCGCAAGGTACCATTGATGCCCTGGATGTAATGCTGACCTCCTGCCTCAACACGTTGCAGGCCAACGGGGCTGGAATAAACTACATAAATGCGACCGCTGAGCTGGGTGCACGCTTTATCGGTCCCTCAGACGTTCTCGTACGTGAGAGAATGTGTACGCTTTGGGTCGCCCTGTTTCTCTGTGCATCGAAAGAATACAGCAGGTACGTCATAGCAGCGGTTGACACCTTTAATGAACCTTTCGAAAGCTGCTCTGTCCAGAGCATCTACGAGGTCCAGCCTAAAGTGCGGGAAACCATCCGAAACATGCTGAAGCCGTTCCTTCGGCCGGAGTGGCTGGAGCAGCCGTCCTGTGCCACGACTACAAAGCACATGGCAAACCTTCTGCACTACATCATCCGGCGGATCTACGATGTTGCAAACTTGATGCAGGGCGAGAACGCGACTGATCACGTCACAAGTATCCCTCACTCGGTGACCTCAGAATTGAAGCGGGCATTTCAAACCGGCAAGCTCTCCACCATACTGCGTTTTACCGATCCCGGGGAAGAGCGAACCGCCTGTCTCTTCGGGCTTTACCACCTCGCCTGCCAGAAATTCATATGGCTTGACTCCTGGATGGGCGTCACGTTCCTGGCTGCGCAGCTCTTTCACACGCCGCTGCGCTATACAATCCAGTGTCTTTACACCGATAAAACGGCTGACGAGGCCCTGTTTTCTCGTATCCGCCCCATTTTTTCCCTCTTCGCCCCTCCCCAGTCCTCCGATTCCTCCGCACCATCTGATCCAGAACAGGTGCGCATGCAGCAGATTCTTCACTTTTTTGGACTGCGGTTCTATGACCAGGCGTATGTGGAGACGGTACGCACCCAAGCGGAATCAGCATTCCAGGATTTCCTCACGGTCTTTGAACCTGAATCAGACCTGGAGGCTGGCGCTCTCGCTGCAGTCAGCTTCCTCTCTATACATATGCAAATGGGCACCTCCTATCGCATCGCAGCGGTGAATGCACTCAGCGCCAGCGCCGTCGCCCAAGCGAATCTGCGGCTGCAAAGAGATTCCCTGCAGCAAAAGGCAGACCGGCAGCAGAACTATGCCGATGACTTGACCCGTGCCAACGCAATGCTCGAGCGGGAAAATCAAAAGCTGCAGCAGCAGATCGAAGATCTGCAGGCGGACAAGAGGGATCTCCAGCAGCAGGTTCATGACCTGCTGGACCTCTTCAACACGGAAGACGGCGAAGAGGACGCCACCCAGATGCCCACATCCTTCCCAGCAGATCTCTCCCCCTGCAATGCCCTGCTCTACGGCGGCACTCCCGGCTTTCAAACGGAGCTGCGCAAACTTCTCCCAGACCTTCGCGTGATGGAGAGCAGCACCCGCATCGACAAGAGCGCCCTCGGCAAGGCGGATATCGTCTTCATCGCGGTAACCCACTTCGGCCACAGTCTCTTCGACAGCATCATGAACTTCTGCCGGCCGAACCATATCCCTGTAAAGCCCATTCTCTCCACCAGTGCAAAAGGGGCCGCAGTGCACATCGTGAAAGAGGTGCAGATGCTGCAGGCAAAGCAGGCGCTGAACGGAGCACAACAATAGTCCATTCTCAGGCGGTGATACGGTTGAAAAGCAACATCGGGTACACTGTGCAGGTGAACTACCACACCCCGTAAAGGGGTGTGGCTTCCGTTAAACATTCACCAGACTTAGCCCCTTGAAAAAGGGACT
>CANQII010000140.1 GCA_947623875.1 uncultured Oscillospiraceae bacterium | reverse complement strand
CAGGTGTAGTCCAGCACACCGTGAATGCCCTGGAGGCCGCCGGGCACCAGCTCCGCCGCCATCAGGCAGTCTATGTGAGGCAGGTGCACGGACTCCGCCGCCTGGATGCCGTAGTCTGCGGCGGTGCGAAAGCCACGGGCGCGGTAGTTGCGGGGGTTGCCCTCCACCAGCACGGCGGTGAAGCCCAATCGGCGGGCCACCTGGAAGCCGTCCTCGATGAGCTCTTTGGAGATGTGCTGCCGTTGCAGTTCCGTCTTCACCCCCACCGGGGAGAGGAGCAGCAGTCTGTCTGCATACCGCCCCTCGATATGGAAGCGGGAGAACATGGCGTAGCCGATGATCTGATTCTGCTCGTCCACCATGATCCGCTCCAGTTCGGGCACGTAGGTCGGCATGGTGCGGATCTCCTCCACCAGCCGGCGCACCGTAGTCCCCTCCTCTTTCCCGTTCCAGGCGGTGAAGACGTTCTGGATGAAGTCCGGGGCCTCGGATGCGTGGTCCGGCCCACAGGGTTGGATGTGTCTATTTTCAGGTTTTATCATGGGTAGTTCCTTTCATAGGTCTCAGTTGCCAAGGACGCGGGCGGCGCTCTCCTCGGCAAACTGCTTTGTGTAGAGGTCATGATAGTAGCCCCTCTTCCGGAGCAGCTCCAGATGGGTGCCCCGCTCCACAATCTTGCCGTCCCGGACCACCAGGATCAGGTCCGCCTTGCGGATGGTGGAGAGACGGTGGGCGATGAGGAAGGATGTCCGGTCCCGGAGCAGGTGGTCTATGGCGTTCTGGATGTACTGTTCCGTCTGGGTGTCTATGGAGGAGGTGGCCTCATCCAGTACAAAGATCCGGGGATCAGCCAGCACCGCCCGGGCAAAGGAGATGAGCTGCTTTTCTCCGGTGGAGAGCCGGTCTCCCTCCTCCCCCACGTCGCTGTCCCAACCCTGGTCCAGCTTGGCCGCCACCAGGTCTGCGGACACCGCTTTTGCCGCAGCCATGATCTCCTCCTCGGTGGCGTCCAGCCGGCCGTACCGGATGTTGTCCCGGATGGAGCCGGAGAAGAGATGGGGATTTTGCAGCACATAGCCGATGTTGGAGTGCAGCCAGAGCTGGCTCCGCTCCCGGTAGTCCCGGCCGTCCACCAGGATTTGGCCCTCGGTGGGCTCAAAGAACCGGCAGGCCAGGTTCACCAGGGTGGATTTGCCGGCGCCGGTCTCCCCTACGATGGCCACAGTGGTGCCGGCGGGGATCTTCAGATTGAAGTGCTCCAGCACATTCTCGCCGCCGTCCGGATACCGGAAGGTGACGTCCCGGAACTCGATCTCGCCCCGGATGGGCTCCCAGTTCTCCCGCTTGGGGTGGAAGGCGTCTCCGTACTTCTCGATCACCGCCGGGGTGTCTATCACGGTGGGCACCTCGTCCAGAAGGCCGGTCACCCGCTCGATGGAGGCCTGCAGTGAGATGAACTCCGCGATGCTGGAGGCGGTCATCTGAATGGGCTCGAAGATACCCACGGCGTAGGTGCAGAAGACGGACAGGGTGGCAATCTCCAGGGCCTGGTCCAGCACCATGTAGCCGCCCCGGAGCAGCACGATGGCCACCGCCAGGGAGGACGCGAAAAGCACCATGGGAATAAAGACGGCGTTGAGGCGCTCTGCCTTTACGGCGGCGTGATACATCTCCCCGGTGAGGGATTCAAAGTCTGCCGTGCTCCGCTCCTCGGTGGAGAGGGTCTTGATGGTCTTGGCCCCCGTGATGCCCTCGTTGAAGGCCCCGGTGAGCCGGGAGTTGGTGCGCCGGACGATCCGGTTCCAGTGGAGGATCTTGTCCTGGAATTTCCAGGTGAGAATGGCGATGGCGGGCACCACCAACAGCACCAGAATGGCCAGCTTCCAGTTCAGTAGCAGCATGGCGAGAAAGGTGCCGCCCACATACACCAGGGCCCACAGGATGTCCGGCACCTGCCAGGCGATCATACCGGCAATGCGGTTGGTGTCGTTCATCACCCGGCTGAGGATGAATCCCACCGGCGTGACGTTGTAGTACGAGAAGGAGAGGTTCTGCAGGTGGTGGAACAGATCCCGGCGCATGTCCCGGCCGAAGTTCATCTCGATGAACATGGAATTCCGGCCGAATGCGGTGACACACCCGAACTGGATCAGCAGCACGATCACATAGGCCACGATAAAGGGGACCAGTCCCTGCAGGGTGTCCTTGGTGATGAACGCCCGGATGGCGTAGCCCTGGAACAGGGGGATCAGGATGTCCATCACGGCGGTGAGGCTGTTGAACACGATCATCCCCGCAAAGGCGCCCTTGTACACCTTCAGGATGGGGATCAGCCGCTTCCAGATGGTGATGTCAAAGGCCTTGGTGTATTCCTGTTCTTCCATTACGCCTCGCCTCCTTCCTCCAGCAGACGGCGGTCGTCCGCACTCATCTGGATGTCGTAGATATCCCGGTAGATGCCCGGGCGGGAGATGAGCTCGGCGTGGGTGCCGATGTCTGAGACCTTGCCGCTGTCCAGCACCAGGATGCGGTCCGCCTGCATCAGGGTGTTCACCCGGTGAGAGATCAGGATCACGGTGGCGCCCTTCACCCGGTCCTGGAGGGCAGAGCGGATCTTGGCGTCTGTCTCCGCATCCACCGCAGAGAGGGAGTCGTCAAAGACCATGATGGGGGTGTTCTGCAGCAGCATGCGGGCGATGGCCACCCGCTGCTTCTGGCCGCCGGACAGGGTGACGCCCCGCTCCCCCACCACGGTGTCGTAGCCCTGGGGCAGGTCTGCGATGGCCTCGTCCACGGCCGCCGCCACAGCGGCAGACCGCAGTTCTTCTTTTGCCGCCTCCGGCCGGGTGGCGGC
Organism: uncultured Oscillospiraceae bacterium; assembly: GCA_947623875.1. Taxonomy (GTDB): domain Bacteria; phylum Bacillota; class Clostridia; order Oscillospirales; family Oscillospiraceae; genus Enterenecus. The sequence goes on along the minus strand of CANQII010000140.1, from coordinate 5,232 downwards.
GATGTTGTCCCGGATGGACTTGGAGAACAGGAAGGGCTCCTGGAGCACCAATCCCACCTGGCGGCGGAGACACTTCCGCCGGATCTTGCGGATGTCCGTCCCGCCGATGGTGATAGACCCCTGCCCTTCCGAGAGATCGTAAAGCCGGTCCAGGAGGTGGACCAGGGTGGATTTGCCGGAGCCGGTACCGCCCAGGATGGCGAACGTGCTGCCGGCGGGAATGGTAAAGGACACGTCCTCCAGCACCTTCTGGCTGCCGTAGCCGAAGGAGACATTCTGAAAGACGATGTCGCCCTGGAGCGCCATGTCCTGGGCTTCGGGATCATCCTGCTCCTCCGGGGCGTTGAGAATGGCGCCCACCCGGTCCAGAGAGACGCCAGCCTTGGACATGTCTGAGAGCACCCGGCCCAGAGAGCGCACCGGCCAGGCGAGACCGGAGCCGTAGGTGACCAGGATGGTGAAGCCGCCCACTGTGAGATTGCCGCTGACACACTGCACCGTGCCGGCGATGATCACCGCCATCACCTGGAGGGCGGTGAGCAAGGTGCCGGAGGCCCAATACACAGACAGCAGATTTCCCAGTTTGATCCAGAGATTGGAGAACCGCTCGTTCTTCTGGTTGAACCGCTCCACCTCGAAGGCCTCCCGTCCGAAGGCCCGGACCACCCGGACCCCGGTGAAGTTCTCCTGGGCACAGGCGGTGAGCTCTCCCTCCGCCCGGTCTGCCGCCTCAAACCGGGAGCCGATGCCCCGGTAGAAGAGGCCGGAGGAGAGACCCACAATGGGCATGAAGAGGATGCACACCCAGGACACCGCCAGGTTCTTCTGGAGCATCAGGGTGAGGTACAGGACGATCAGGAACAGGGTCCGGACCACCTCTGTGAAGTTGTGGCACACGAACTGCCGGATCACCTCCACATCTGAGGTGCACCGCTGGATCACATCGCCGGTGGAGTGGGCGGTGTGCCAGGCAAACGGCAGGTGCTCAATGTGCGCATAGAGGGTGTTGCGGAGCTTCCGCATGAATCCCTCCGAGGCTTTCGCCATGGTGACCCGCCCGAAATAGGCCAGGATGCAGTACAGCAGTTCCAGCACCAGCACGGCGGCAGCCGCCGTCCAGAGGGCACCGGCCGGGTTCTCCCGCATCCGGTCCACCGGCAGCAGGTTCAAAAGCACGGCCGGCAGATCCGGGGCCTTGCTGTCCAGCACGGAGTCCACCGTGAACCCGATCACCTGCGGGGTGAAGGAGTGGAACAGCATGCCGCCGCAGGAGCACAGCACCGTGGCGATCATGAATTGAATATTGCCCTGCAGACATCGCAGGATCAGCCCCAGCTTATCCCGCCAGGGCAGTTTTGGTTGCGTTTCCATACATTTCTCCTTTGCTTGGGCACGAAAAAAGCGCCCCTCATTTTAGACAGGGACGCACATCTACATACAAAACCGGGTGAGCGGCTCTATGGCTCCCCGGCGCACCGGGTCTTCCGGGATCTGCAGATGGTCCTGTCTCGATCAAAGTCATGTTCGCGCATCGGTGCGCCTCCTTTCTCCATCCTGTCCGGAGGGCATCTCCCGATGCCCTCCGGACAGTGTAAACTGCATTGCTGCAACGCTATGGGCTGGGATCTGGCCTATGGGTTCTTCCGCTGGAAGTAGTCCTCCCGGAGGATGCCCCGGTATACGATGTCCACCCAGCGGCCATCGGAGAGCAGGCGGTATCCCTTTCTGCGGGTCCCCTCATACCGAAGGCCGCACTTCTCCATCACCCGGCTGGAGCCGATATTCTCCGCCGCATGGCTGCCCTCGATTCGGGTCACGCCCACTTCCTCGAAGCAGTACCGCAGCACCTCGGTGAGGGCCTCCGTCATGATACCGCGGCCCCACCAGGCTTTGCTCAGACAATACCCTAGATTGCCGGTCTGCTGGTACTCGTCTATGGTGCCGGCCTCAATGTCCCCGATGAGGATATCACCGTCCTTCCAGACGATGGCCCAATGGTACACGTCGGGCCGCTTGCACTCCTCTTCCCGGGCCTTCAGCAGGGCGCGGGTGAGGCCGATGTCACCGTGGGGCGTCCAGGTGAGATACTTGGTAACGGCAGGGTCCGCCATCCAGTTGGCAAACGCCATCTCCGCATCGCTCTCCCGCCACGGCCGCAGCATCAGCCGCCGGGTCTCCAATCCCTGTGTCCCTTTTTGCTCCACGGTACTCACCTCTTGATCCAAAATAGCCGCTTTTCCGGGCAAAATCCGCCTTGGAATGCACCGCCGGCTCAGGATACTCCCAAGAGGCGAGGGCTGTCAAGTAGATCAGCAGTTGAAATCATGTTACACTTTTCTAACATGTATCCAGCAGAATCGCCGTCTTGGAAGCTCTGATCCAGCCATTGGATTTCCATTGACATGCCTCCCCCGCTCCCCTATAATGCGTGTCAAAGAGACTGCAGGTGAGATCTCGATCTTGCAACAAAGCGCCACAAATCCCAGAGGAGGTGCACACTTTGCTTCCAGCACAACCGGTGAAGATCCCGGAAGAGAAAGGCGTCTTCATCAAGAAAGCCGGCAAACAGTCCGAACGCTACGTCTACAAACGCACGAGATACTACAGAAATGAGAAGGGGCAGCCCACCAGCAGCAGCGTCTGCATCGGCAAAGTGTGTCCGGACGATCCTACGATGATGATCCCCAATGAGCACTACTTTTCCCTGCACGGCATTCCCCTCCCAACCGCTGCACCCCAGACGGCCGGTTCCGCCTTTGAGAGCACCGCTGTGCTGCACTACGGTGCAACCTTCGTTTTCTTCCAGATCGCCGAAGACATCGGGCTGTTGGATGCTCTGGAGTCCTGCATAGGCAGAGAAATGGCACCGGATCTCATTGCCGTCGCCGCATACCGGCTGGAGACAGGCGGCCTTACAGACGGCATGGATGTCTGGCAGGATACCGCATTTCTCCCCTATGACGCCCAGTCCTTCTCCGCTTCCAGGATCACGTCTATCTTCGAGCTCTCTGGTCTGGTCCGCGAGGAGATTCTGGAGATCTGGATTGCCAGGAACCGTGTAGATGATTGCATGTGCTGGGTACCGCACCCCGGACCTCGCGGCAACACCGTTTTCTTCTCCTCCCTGGCAAACTGCCGTCCCCTGTCCTATTCTGTCTGCAAAGGATCGCTCCAGAACCCTGCCGTTCTTTCCGGTGTGCTGGAAGATGCCTCTGAGATGGGCCTTTATGGTTTTCACTTGTTCGCAGATAGCAGTTGCTTCTCATCCAAGTGTTTTGCCGCATACAGGCGCTCTCTGAAGAGCTTCACCGTTGCTGTGCCGCTGGAGAGCAGTCTTGCCCAGGCATCCATCGATGCCGTCTCATCAGACATCCAGAACATGTCCAGTAGAATCATAGACTGGCATGTGCACTGTATGGAGGTCCCTGGGACCGCATACCAGACGGCGGGCCGCATTCTAGTCTTCTACAGCGCCGGAAAAGCAAATGCGGAACACCGGGAGACAGACGATGAGATTCTCGCACTGGAGAATGCGCTGGAGGGCATGAAGCAGGTCCCCAAAGACAAGGCCTTTGCCCGGTACTTCAAGGTCGCGCCCCGCACAGACGGCGAAGGCCTCGACTTTTCACTGGACTTGGAGAAAGTGAACGCAGAGATGAAGTACCACGGGTTCTCGGTGTTCTTCACAACCAACCAGAACCTCACCCCGTCCGAGATATTGGAGCACTATCAAGCACAAGCGGCAGTAGAGGATCTGTTCTACCAGGAGAGGCCGCCTCTGTACTTCAGAAGAACCAAGGCACCATCGCCTGCGTTCACGGAGGGGAGCCAGTTCGCAAGTTTCCTTGCCGCTCTCTTGGCACAGGAACTGATGCACCGGCTGACGCCCTACCTGCACTCTCACCCATTCTCCCTCTACACCGTGCTCGCCCACCTGCAGAGCATTCTGCTGGCATGTGGGCCAGGCGGATCTCGCCTCGTCCAAGAACTCACCCAGGAGCAGCAAGAGATTCTCAAGGCACTGGGCATGAAAGACCGGCTTCTCCAGTCCGTCCATGCAACGAGCTGCAACGCCATCTGATCTGGTATTTTCCTTTACATTTTGCTTTACATCTTGTAAAGTAGAGAGTGTGCGTGGGATATTTCATTGTCTCTGTACCGCGGACAATGATTTTCTGACCGGATTTTCGGCTCTCCTGAGGGAAAATCCGTAGCCAATCTGTTGACTTTTCTCACTGGCAGGCGTATTCTCTAGTAAGAAAGTACGAATTTCTTACTAGAAAGGAGAAATCCCACCATGCTGGTAGAACTGCGCACCAAATCCCAGCTCACCCTGCCCCGGGAGATCGTATCCTCTCTCGGCCTCTCCGAGGGGGATAAGCTGGACGTCTCCGAGCAGAACGGCGTCATCACCATGACCCCGGTGAAGGTCTATCCCAAGCGCTATGTGGACAATCTCCGGGACGAGATCAACCGGCTCAAAGCCACGCTCCAGGCCCAGAAGGAGCCGGACTTCGGTGCCCTTGACGCGCTGCTGGAGGGACTGGAGAAGGCCTGATATGGCGGTACGCTGTTCCGCAGGTTCTGTTCTTCCCTCCTCTCCCCTGCCCTGCCGCCAGCCGGACTGGCACAACCGCAACACCCCATAGACGATGAAGCCGCCCATCCCACATCGGGATGGGCGGCTGTGCGTTATTCAGCGGATCAGCCCTGGAGCAGTTCCAGGTCGATGATGTCGAACTCCACCCGGTGGATGTAGAGGGCCTTGCCATCGATGGAGATGCGGGTGGTCTTGGGAAGATCGCTGGCCACCTCCCAGTAGACGTTATTGCCCTCGTAGATGGCCAGCGGATAGCCCAGCTCAGACTTGATGATGATGGCCTTCTTGGCGCCGAAGACGTTCTTGATCCCGTTGAGCCAGGAGGCCACAGAGGTGATGCTGCTGAAACCGGAGTGGTTGGTGCCCACGGTGCTGGGCAGTTCCACATTCACCTGGCGCAGGCCGGTCTCCTCGAAGATCAGTGAGGAGCCGCAGGCCACATGCTGGTATCCGTCTATCGTGATGTTCACCACGCTGGAGAGCGTGTAATGGACGGCGGCATCGCCGTTGTCATCGAAATAGCTCTCCTCCACCGGCACACCTTCCAGGTTCACGCGCTTGCCGCTGCCGGTGAACACCGGGTTGCCGAAGGAGTCGTACTCGTAGTACGTGAAGGACACGCCAACCAGATC
>CANQII010000139.1 GCA_947623875.1 uncultured Oscillospiraceae bacterium | reverse complement strand
AGCCCCATCTGCTCCACCGCCTCGTCCTCCGGGATCAGGTTCTGGGCTGTGAGGGTGATGGCCCGAATGGGAGCGCCAGTCTTCCAGTGCTCCCCCAGGATGTCCATGGCGGCCCGGAAAAGCTCTCTCGCCGTATTCACAGACGCTGGAAGCGGCTTCTGCCTGCAGATGTCCCGGAGGTTGGGGTCCCGGATGGTCACCTGAAGGGTGTTGGCTTTGCGGTGGTGCCGGCGGAGCCGCACCGCCACTTCATCTGCCAGCAGTCCTACCGCCCGGCGGATCTCCTCTCCATCGGTGAGGTCGTGATCAAAGGTCTCCCCGTTGCCCACAGACTTGGGCGGGGTATACTGCCCCGCCGGGGCCACAGGCGAGCATTCCAGACCGTTGGCATACTCCCAGAGGGTTCTCCCCTGCCGTCCCAGAAGAACGGTGAGGGCATCCGGCTGGAAGGCCGCCAGATCCCCGATGGTCTCCACGCCGTACTGGTGGAGAATTCGCTGGGCGGCTTTCCCCACAAACAGCAGGTCCGTCACCGGCAGCGGCCAGACGATGTCCTTGTAGTTGTCCCGGCTGATCACCGTGGTGGCATCCGGCTTTTTATAATCCGAGCCCAGTTTGGCAAATACTTTGTTGAAGGACACCCCCACAGATATGGTGAGCCCCGTCTCCTCCCGCACGGTATTGCGGATCTGATCTGCCAGGCCTTTGGGGTCCCCGCCGAAGAGGTGCAGCGTGCCGGTAACGTCCAGATAGCACTCGTCCAGGCTGAAGGGCTCTACCAGATCGGTGAAGCGGTCGTAGATGGCGTTCACCCTCTTGGAATACTGGCGGTAGAGATCGTGATGGGGCGGCAGCAATACCAGGTCCGGGCACTTCTGCTGGGCCTGCCAGATGGTCTCCGCCGTCTTCACCCCTTTGGCCTTGGCGGGCTCGTTCTTGGCCAGGATGATGCCGTGGCGGCTTTTGGGGTCTCCGCACACCGCCGTGGGTCTGGTCCGGAGGTCCGGCCGGGAGAGCAGCTCCACCGAGCAGAAAAAGCTGTTGCAGTCGCAATGAAGAATCACTCTGTCCGCCATGCCGGCGCCTCCCCTCTCGGTCTCTCATCGTCCCCATCATACACCCCAGCAGCCGATTTGTCCACGGTTTTCCCAAAGCGGAGGGGGCGGCCGAAGCCGCCCCCAGACACTCAGAAGAGGTATTCCACCTCGTTGACGCACACAAAGTAGATGCGGTTATCCAACTCGTTGGAGAGCATGAGCACGCTGCCCACGTTGCCGATGAGGGTGACGCCGTTCAGCTGGAGCGGACCGGCCACCAGGGAGACCCGGCGGCTCAGGTTGTTCCGGGCCAGGGCGTTCATCAGGCCGTTGCTGCAGCAGCACTCGGCATCGTCCAGGCTGCAGCCGTTGTTGCAGCCGCAATTGCAGTTGCACCCGCAGCTGCCGTTCTGCACCGTCAGAGCGCAGGTGGTGGGGCTGCCGGAGGTCTGAGACAGGATCTGCTGGATCAGCCGGAGGTTCTGGGCCTGGACGGCTGCCGGGGAGATGTCTCCCACCGCCACCGGCTCAGCGAGGTCAATGGCGATGGCCACCAGGCTGCAGATAGGCACCTGGGTGGCGGTGATGCCGGTGGGTTCTGTGGCCCCCACCATGGTGAGCCCGCCGGAGATCTCCAGAAGGTCCCCGTTGCAGGGGGTGATCCGCCGAAGGCTGCCGGCCAGGGTGCCACCCAGGTTGTCATCGGCCTCGGCGGCCACCGTGATCGCCGTCTGGGGCGTGGGTGCCGGCGCCTCCGGAAGGCCTGCGATATAGGTGTGGGTGATGAAGGCCGCGGCATCGAAGTTCAGCAGGTTGGAGAGAGCCGGGTTGCACAGCAGGCTCAGCGCAGACTGAAAGGACTTCTTGCAGCAGCAGCCCTCATCTACCGGCAGGGGCTGGGGAATGGGCGGATAGAGGGGATAGGACGGCACACAGCCCCCAGGGTTGTTGCCGCAGGGAGTGCAGGTGCAGCACATGGGCTGGCACACCACAGGATAGTTGGTCCCATAGGCAGCAGTGGTAGCAGCGTTGTTGACCCCCACCGGAAGGCCGCCGGGCATGCCGGCCCCGTTGCCGGTGTTGAAGCCGCCCACTCCCTCCTGGCCGTAGGCGATGGGCATGGGCACATTCTGGTTGTTCCCGCTGCAGCCGCAGCTGGGCACCTGTGCCGGCTGGTTGCAGCCGCAGTTCTGGCTGTTGGAGACAGCGCTGTTGCTGCAGCCGGTGGTCTGGGCCACAGGCTGCACATTGCTGTTCCCGCAGCCGCAGGTCCCCGTCTGGGCGGCGGTCTGCTGCACCGCCGCCTGGCCGCAGCCGGTGCTCCGGCCTGCACCGATCTGGGCGGTGAACTCTTCCGCAGACATGACGCTTCCCTGCCAGGGGCAGTTCAGATATGTTTGGTTCATGAAGCACGCTCCTTTCGTGCGCCCGGACGAAAGGCCATCCGGCCTGTCTGGCCGCAGTACCGGCGCTGAGAATGCTGACTCCGCCCGGGTGCAACCCAGTCTATGCGCCATCTGTGCAAAGGGTCCCAAAGGAAGGGCCGCTTTCGGCCCAATTCCTACATTTTGTGAAAATTTCCCTGAGGACCTTGACACTGACCACAACATGTAGTAGGATGGGCAAGTACGTGTTCGAGGGGTTGATCTCCTTGAATTCCCAAAAATTACAGAAACTGCACGGTCCCCCTTGTATACAAGGGGATCCGAAAAATCGTTAGCCCACACGAGAATTTTGAAAAAGGGACGATGGAGCAATGAAAGTAATCAAAAGAGACAACTCTGTGGTCGATTTCGACCGCAGCAAGATCGTAAACGCCATTCACAAGGCCAACGATGCTGTAGACGAATGCTACCGTCTGGATGATGGCTCCGTAGACGCCATCGCCGACGCCGTGGCAAACACCCGCAAGCCCCGCCTGTTGGTAGAGGACATCCAGGACATGGTGGAGACCAAGCTGATGGCCGCCGGCAAGTACGAGCTGGCCAAGGCCTACATCATCTACCGCTACACCCGGGCTCTGGTCCGCAAGGCCAACACCACAGACGAGTCCATTCTCTCCCTCATCCGCAACGACAACAAGGAGCTGGCGGAGGAGAACGCCAACAAGAACACTGCCATCGCCTCCACCCAGCGGGACTACATCGCCGGCGAGGTCAGCCGGGATCTCACCCGCCGGATTCTCCTGCCGGAGCACATCTCCAAGGCCCATGATGAGGGCGTGCTCCACTTCCACGATGCAGACTACTTCATCCAGCCCATCTTCAACTGCTGCCTTGTCAACATCGGGGACATGCTGGACAACGGCACCATGATCAACGGCAAGCTCATCGAGTCTCCCAAGAGCTTCCAGGTCGCCTGCACCATCGTCACTCAGATCATCGCCTGCGTGGCCTCCAACCAGTACGGCGGCCAGTCTGTGGAGATGAGCCATCTGGGCAAATATCTCCGCCTCACCTATGAGAAGTACCTCCGCAAGACCCGGGAGGCCGCGCCCGACCTGGACGAGGAGACCGTGAAGAAACTGGCCACCGCCCGCACCAAGGACGAGCTCCGCTCCGGCGTGCAGACCATCCAGTATCAGATCAACACCCTCATGACCACCAACGGCCAGAGCCCGTTCGTCACCCTGTTCCTGGTGCTGCGGGACGGCGACCCCTACATCCAGGAGAACGCCGCCATCATCCAGGAGATCCTGGAGCAGCGTCTGCAGGGCATCAAGAACGAGTCTGGCGTGTATATCACCCCCGCCTTCCCGAAGCTGGTGTACGTGCTGGATGAGTGCAACAACCTCACCGGCGGTCCTTTCGACTACCTCACCGAGCTGGCCGTCAAGTGCAGCGCCAAGCGCATGTACCCGGACTACATCTCCGCCAAGAAGATGCGGGAGAACTGCGAGGGCAACGTGTTCTCCCCCATGGGCTGTCGCAGCTTCCTGGCTCCCTGGAAGGACGAGAACGGCAACTACAAGTTCGAGGGCCGCTTCAACCAGGGCGTGGTCTCCATCAACCTGCCCCAGATTGGCATTCTCTCCGGCCCCAGCGAGGAGAAGTTCTGGCCGCTGCTGGATGAGCGGCTGCAGCTCTGCTTTGAGGCCCTCATGTGCCGGCACAACGCCCTTCTGGGCGTCCGCTCCGATGTCTCCCCCATTCACTGGCAGTACGGCGCCCTGGCCCGTCTGAAGAAGGGCGAGACCATAGACAAGCTCCTCTACGGCGGCTACTCCTCCATCTCCCTGGGCTATATCGGCCTCTATGAGCTCACCAAACTGGTGAAGGGCTGCTCTCACACCGAGCCCGAGGGCGAAGACTTCGCCATGCGGGTCATGACCCACCTGCGGGAGACCACAGACCGCTGGAAGAAGGAGACCAACATCGGCTTCGCCCTCTACGGCACCCCAGCCGAGTCCCTCTGCTACCGCTTCGCCCGCATCGACAAGGAGCGCTTCGGCACCATCAAGGACGTCACAGACAAGGGCTACTACACCAACAGCTACCATGTGGATGTCCGGGAGCCCATTGATGCCTTTGAGAAGTTCGCCTTCGAGTCCAAGTTCCAGAAGCTGTCCACCGGCGGCTGCATCTCCTATGCGGAGATCCCCAACATGCGCCACAACCTGGAGGCCCTGGCCGATGTGGTCCGCTTCATCTATGACAACATCCAGTACGCCGAGTTCAACACCAAGAGCGACTACTGCCAGGTGTGCGGCTATGACGGCGAGATCATGGTCAACGAGGACAACGAGTGGGAGTGCCCCGTGTGCCACAACAAGGACCACAACCGGATGAACGTGGTGCGCCGGACCTGCGGCTACCTGGGTGAGAATTTCTGGAATGTGGGCAAAACCAAGGAGATCAAGGCCAGAGTGCTCCACCTCTGATTCCCCATCCAGCCATCCTTTATCCCCTCTTTCATTCCAAGCAAGGTGCCGGGCCTCTGCCCGGCACCCTGTTGTTTCCACTGCAGTTTCAGAAAACGGAACGGAGGCGAACATCCATAGACTACGTGACACTGAACAACGGCGTGGTGATGCCCCAGGCAGGTCTCGGCACCTTTCTGATCCCCAAGGAGCACTTCGAGCGGACCATCATCACAGCCTATGACATGGGATATCGGCTTTTCGACACCGCCTGGCGGTATCACAACGAGGCGGACATCGCCAGCGCCCTGAAAAAGCACGGGATCAACCGGCAGGATGTCTTTATCACCACAAAGCTGCACATAGACTCCCTCTACCGCGGCGGCTATAAGGAAGGCCTGAAGAAGATCACCAACATCCCCTGCCGGACCATCGAAGAGGCGGTTTTGGACTCCTTCAAAAACCTGGAGACGGACTATATCGATCTCTTCCTGATCCATTTCCCCTGGCCTATGTACACCAAGATGTGGAAGGTCCTGGAGAAGTTCTACAAGGAGGGCCGCATCCGGGCCATCGGCGTGTCCAACTGCCTGCAGCCCCACATCGACGCCCTCTGCGATGTGGCGGAAGTGGTCCCCGCTGTGAACCAGTTTGAGATCAGCCCCCTGAACACCCAGGAGGCTAACGTGCAGTATTGCCACAGCAAGGGCATCGCCCCGGAGGCCATGTCCACCTTCAGCCACCACCGCTCTCCGGAGCCCAGGCCGGAGATCATCAATCACCCCGTCCTCATGCAGATCGGGTCAGCCCACGGAAAGAGCACCGTCCAGGTGGTTCTGCGGTGGATGCTGCAGCGGGGCATCATTGTGATCCCCAAGACGTGGGACGAGTCCAAGCTGTTGGAGAACATCTCCATCTTCGATTTCACTCTCTCCCCGGAGGAGATGCAGCAGATCAGCGCACTGGATCAGGGCGTCTTTTTGAACTACAACCCTTACCCCGCCCAGAGAGGCCTCCCCAAGAAGTATCAAGCGTGGGAGGGCTTCTCCGATCCGAAGAACTACCCCGCCTGGTACTTTAACCGGCCCAAGTGGATGAGAAGACTGCTGGGCCAGAGGGTCTTCGACAACGAGCCCGCGCCCAAGCGGTAGACAGCGACAAACTATCATCAGTGGGATACCGAGGCCGCCTCTGTATCCCACTGTTTGTATCCAGCCCATAAGGAGGATTGATTGTGCGCAAGACGTTATACCACGGTGCCAGCCGCATCGTCCGAGGCCCCGCACAGGACATGGACAATCCCTATCAAGACTTTGGCCCTGGTTTCTATTGCACAGAGGACCTCACCCTGGCGAAAGAGCGGGCCGCAGGGCACAACCGGGATGGCTATATCAGCATATACACCCTGGACACGGACGGGCTCTCGTTTCTGGACCTCAGCCAGGGTTCCGTCCTCCGCTGGGTGGCCGTTCTCCTCCAGCACCGTGTTCTGGACCTGCTGGGCCCCCTGGCGGCAGAGACGCAGGACTATCTCAAGGCCCGCTACGCCCCAGACCTCTCCCCCTATGATATCATCACCGGATACCCGGCGGACGGCAGCTATTTCTCCTTCGCCCAGGACTTTCTCAATAACAGCATCTCCTGCGAGCAGCTCAGCCTCGCCCTACAAGATGGCATCTTGGGCCAGCAGATCGTGCTGCAAAGCGAGGCCGCCATCGCCCGGCTGCAGTTCCTGGGCTATGAGATTGTTCCCCACCAGGCGTGGTACCGGAAGAGGCAGCAGCGGGACCTGGCTGCCCGCACCCAATACCGGCAGCTCCCGCGCCAGAAGGGCGATCTCTTCCTACTGGACATTCTGCAGCAGGAGGTGCAGCCCCAATGATCCCCCCTTACGATGAGACATACCTCTCCGGTGCCCAGCGCTCTCTCGCCCGGATGCTGGACTTCGCCGTCTACGAGCTGCACTGGGAGCTCGGCCCCTTCTTCGACCTCTTTCTCAGTACAAGCCTCGCAGACCTGTTCGGCTCTGGAGATCCCCATATCCTGGCCGGCATGTCCGGGGTGGAACTGGCCTATCTGGTGCTGGAGGAGGCCGGCATCCCGGAGGAGCGGGGAGAGATCCGCTTTCCTATGAACCGCAGTGAGGAGTACTGGACCGGCTGGGCCCTGGCCTGGTATCAGTGGCGGTCCGGTCTCCCCTTTGCAGACATCGTCCGGGCAGTCCCCATTGAGGAAATCCGCGCCATGTACCATTCCTTCCACGAGATGGATTTGCGCCAGTTTGAAGACCGGATGAACGAACTGATGCAAGCCGCTACACCGTCTTCGTAGCCCGTGCCACCCCGAATCGTATTAGAAGGAGGGATCCCTATCCAACCTATGAAACCCGCCCACCGGCTGGCGTACTGCAGCATCGCCGCCGCCCTGGGCATCGTGCTCATGCTGCTGGGCGCTGCCATCGGCATCGGCACCTACGCTGCCCCCATGTTTGTAGGGCTTTGTCTGGAGATCATCGGCAAGGCCTGCGGCGCCAAGTATCAGCTCATGGTCTGGGCCGCCATCTCCCTGCTCAGCATCATGCTGTGTCCGGACCTGGAGCAGAACGTGATGTTTCTCTGCTTCTTCGGCTGGTATCCGGTGCTGTACCCCAAACTGCAGAAACTGCCCCAGCCCTTCCGGCTCATCGTAAAGCTCCTCCTCTATAATGGGATCATCCTCTCTGTGGAGGCAATCCTTCTGATATTCTTCTTCCCGGAGGAGACGGGACTGGGCCTCATCATCGGCACCATCGTCCTCTTCAACCTGTGTTTCCTGATCTACGACCCCCTGATCCCCAAATTTCACCTTCTGGAGGAGATGTTCCTCAAACGGATCACCCGCCGCCGCTGACCACCTCTCCCGCATCTGAATAATCACAACGCCCCTGCCCGCCGACCACCGGCGGACAGGGGCGTTTGCAGTCTCTCTGGGTTGTTTCACAAGTCCTCAGGGGAGGCGCTCTGCAGGAAAAGGGGGCTGCTGCGTCCCCACACGCAGCAGCCCCGATCTAAGACGCTGGACATGGTCTGGAAGGAGTGAGACCAGAAAAGGACCATAGCGTCTGAGATTGCCTCCATTATTCCTTGTGGAAGTATTGACGGGTCATCTCAATGAATTCCCGGACATAGTTGGACACATAACTGCCCTTCCGATAGGCAGCCACAAAGTCCCAGAGATTCCGGGGCTCGCCAAAACTGTATGTACGGATGGGCCGGGTGATCTCCCGGTG
>CANQII010000138.1 GCA_947623875.1 uncultured Oscillospiraceae bacterium | reverse complement strand
CTACGCATTGAACCAGCTGCTGCTCCAGGAGGGCATCCCCGCCCAGTGGCTGCTGATCGCCATTCTGCTGCTCTCCGTCCTGGGGATCTGGCAGCACGCCGCTGTTCTCCCCGAGGAGGACCGTTCTGCTCCCACTGGAGAGTGGCATCTCACCGGCCAACTGGGGCGCAGCATCCTCGCCGGCATCGTCCTGCTCCTGGCCCAGCAGATCTGGCTGGTCTATCTCCAAACCGCCCTTCCAGACTTCTCCCGGCAGGACCGGATCTGTCTCACCGCCTTCACCCTGCTCACCGCCTGCGCCCAGCTGATACTGGCCCGCCGGCTCGCCTTTGACGCCGTGGAGCGGCTGGAGGCGCTGCTGGACAAGCGGTACCAGGCGGAGCTGGTAAACCTGATGCAGATCGTCCGCTCCCAGCGCCACGACTTCAACTTTCACATGCAGACCATCGCCGGCATGATTGAGAGCAAGCGGTACGAGGAGTGCCAGGAGTACCTCCGGGAGATGGTGAAGACCGTAAACCACATGAACGACATTCTCCCCCTCAGGGACCCCGCCATCTGCGCCATGTTGAACTCCTTCCAGGAGGTGGCCGCCCGCAAGGAGATCCCCTTCCAGGCGGACATCTACAACGACCTGGACTACCTGCCCTGCACCGTCTATGAGATCAACACCGTCATTGGAAATCTCATTCAGAACGCCATTGATGAGGTGGAGCAGCGCCACGGCGGCTGGATCCAGGTGATGATCCTGAAGCGGGGAGGAGACCACATTATTAAGGTTACCAATCCCTGCGACCGCGGTCCCGCAGACTTCAAGGACGCCTTCAAGCCCGGCTGGTCCACCAAGCAGTCTCACGAGGGCATCGGCCTTGCCACCGTGCAGCGGATCGTGAGCAAATACAATGGCAGCGCCTATCCGGAGTTCAAGTCCGGATGCGTGAGCTTTGTGGTACAGATGCCTCTGATCCGAACCGCTGCCAAGCCAGGCAAGGCGTCTGAGGCGGGCTTCCCTCCCGTCTCCTGACCGTCCATCAGCACCCCAACAACCAGTTTGACCGCCGCAATCCCGATTGCGGCGGCCAACTTGACTCTGCATGTGTGTGGTTTCACTTGTCTATGTCATGGGTCCTCTGGCAGAAATCAGAACTGCGCTATCCAAAGGGAAGCGCTTTCCTCACGGATTTGGGTCCTCCCAAAGTTCGATCTTGCAGGTGTGCTTCTTTCCGCCTTTCTTTGTCCCCTTCTCATAAGAGATCCCCACCAGGAGAATCTGCTTATAGTGGCTGAGCCTGCCCTGGTAGCTTCTCTCCCTGATTTGGTCCAAGGCTGTCTTAGCGTTCTGATTCCACTTCAATTCCAGAATCATCGCTTTGTGCACGCTGCTTTGCGGGATAAATGCGATGTCCGCATATCCCTCCCCGCCGGGCAATTCCGGGATCATCTCATAGTAGGCATCTGCTGCGATATAGGCCAGGTTCACAACGCCTTTCAGCGCTTCCTCATTGTTGTAATTGATTGGGCTGGTCTTGTAATTATGGACCTTCTGAATTTGCCTGGCCACTTTATCCTCGTTTCCTGCCCAGGTATCCTCCAGCAGGCGCATGGAATCTTTTACGATACTCTGCAGCTTGCTGAAGTCCGCAGTGTTCATAGCCTGTATTGCTTTGGTAAACTCCCGCTTCACTTCAACATTGGGTATCCGCACGGTATGGGAATCTTTCTCATAGGAGAGATACCCATAGTGAACCAGGACGGTGAGGACATCATCCACGCTGCTGATCATGTTGACATTGTTCATGAAATTCGAGGGATCCATCTGTACCGGCTCCATTGCCAGCAGCGACTGCACCGCATCGCTCAAACCTGGCAAACTGACGCGGAGAAAATCCAACACCACTCTGAATCCTGATGTTCCGGCCCAGTAGTTGTCTATGCTGCCGCTGGTCAGCGCCATCACAACAGACTCCGGGCAATAAACAGATTTCTCCTCGCTGAGGTGATACCCATCATACCATGCCTTGATTTCATCCAAGGACATATTCCACTGCAGGCAGAGATCCGCCACCTCCTGCTCGGTAAAGCCCATGAATTGGGCCAAAGCACCCGGCCGGATCATCGAACACTCCACAAAGTTGTTCAGCAAAGATTGCTGGTCCGTGTCTTGTATATACTTGATAATCGGAAGGATTCCTGTCATGTAAGCCATATCGATGCACTGTTCGATATCCCCGCCCTTAAAGATACTGGACAAGAAACCGATATACATGCTCTTCTGCTGCTGGCTCACCTGCGGATCACGGACAATCACATCCCATTCATCCACAAGAAAAATGAACCGATTTCTGTCATCTTTGCTGTGTATTACTTTCAACACTCCAGCGACAGACTTTTCGCACAGATCGGGATAAGGGAATACCTCTTTCAGTGCACAGATCAGTCTGTTCTGCAGAAACGGTATGAACTGATCTACCTCCCGCTCTGCCTCCTCAGATCTGAATTCTCTCCAAAGGCTCTGCACATCCAGATAGAGCACATGGTGCTTGTTCAGGTGTTCTAAGAAAGAAGGGTCCCGGGCAATCTGTAGATCTTCAAACAGCGTCTTGGACGAACAGCCGCAGCTGTAGTAGGCGGCCAGCATGTTGAGCGCCCAAGACTTTCCGAACCGGCGCGGCCGTGTGACGCAGATCTTGTTTCTGCTTTTTCCGATGAGCTGGTTGGTGAAGGAGAGCAAGCCAGACTTGTCCACAAAGATGTCATCTCTTCGGGCAGCGGCAAAAAGGGTGGCATTTGGATCAACATAGTACCCCATATCGCTTTCCCCTCTTTCATTAAAACATTTAAAAATCTATAGTCTTATTATATCATGTATCATTATGAGCGTCAAGAGCCTTTTGCTTTGCCGTTTCCCCTTACTCTGTCCCGCACACTATAGATAAGGAGGTTTTTCTCATGAAGCTCTTTTGCGCGGTGAAGTTGCAGAAAAAGCTGGGCTGCACCTGCGAAAAGGTCCCTGTCCCGGAGGATCCGCTGGACGGTTGGTACGCCAACCTGATCCAGCTGAACAAGAAGGACACCGTGGTGGCAATTCTCCCGGCGTTCCGCTTCTGCGCAATTCTCTACAACGTGAAAAAGAAGGATTGGCCCAAGCTGAACGAGCTGCTGGTGCAGGCCATCCGGGGCGCCCTCTACCACCCATTTTACCAGCTTCCCCGCGGCCTGATCGACCAGTACCTGCCGGAGGACACCGTATTTGAGCTCTGCGCCACGACAGACCGGGGCATCATCGCCAGGATAAGCACCGTGACCACGAAGGTTCTGGGACACGAACAGTTCTATGCCCTCATGCCCCGGGGCAGCGGGAAAAGCAACTTCCGAGACCCCGATGCGCTGCAGTTTCTCGTCAACAAACAGCGTTTCGCGGAGAATGGGAACTGGCGCTATGACTATAGAGAGCCCTGGGTAAGGGTGAAGGAGCAGCTGCAGCAGCGCTATGGTGCGGCTGTCCCGGCCTTTGAACTGGAGTTCTCCCTGGACCTGCCGGGATATGCTGCCCGCCGCACCTTGGTGGTGCCAACGGACACGTCCTTTGAGTACCTGCACCACTACATCGAGACCGCATTTCACTGGTCCCGGTACCGCCAGTACCGGTTCTTCCTGCCGCCCCTGGGGGAGCGGAATGTCCCGCTCCAGATCCTGGGCACCACCGCAACGGAGGAGGTTCCCGAACCGGAGGGCCTCTATGCCTGGGACGATGAGCCCCGTCTCTGGGACTGCGTCCGGGAGGGGGAGCGCTTCCAATACCTCTATTTCACCCACGGCAATGATGCCCCGTGGACGGTCCAGGTGGCGGTGCGCCGCTGGATCCCGGCCACGGAGGACGTCCTGCCGTACTGCACCCAGTGCAGCGGCAAAGCCCCGCAGGCAGACAGTCCTTTTGCTCCCATTTTCCGCTGGGTGGAAGAGAAAGCGGATGGCTTGGACGGCACAAAGGACACGAAGGACAAGGAGGACAGCGTACAGCGCATCAACAGGCGCCTGGACAGTCTGGACTCCTACCTTTACGGCCGCATGGACCACCTCTTCTAGACCGTCTCTCCCCATTCCGCCCTTCTCAACGCACTTTCTCCTCCCGCGCATCTCTTCAGAAAGGTGTGAATCCCCGGCAAGAATCTGTTCTGCGCAGCGGCAAAAGGGCGGCGCCAGGATCAACATAGTACCCTCTCTGCTCTGCACTGGCTGCATTCTCTTGAAAGGAGGCCTCCGTCATGCTCACCCACATAGACTCCCGATCCGAACTGCCTGTCTCGGTCTCCCCGCAAGATATTCTGGTTCTGGAGCTCGTCTCCGGAACAGCGTATTCCGTGTGCGTGGGCAACGGCGGAGACAGCAGCGGGCCGTACGCCGTTCAAATCAACAAGGATCGGGTGCGGGACTGGTATCTCAACGTGGGGGACTTTGCCGGGTACTGTGAGGCCAATCAACTCAATGGTTACCTGGTATTATCTCCCGCAGAATACCAGATTGCCATGATCCTCTATCAGGGTCACCGCTTTGATGAGCCCCTTCTCCGGGACGATGAGCCCGCCGTGCTGGTCCACAGCACCACAGGAGCGGGATGGCAAGGCATCCAGCGGGACGGCATGCTGCGGAGTTGGAACAATCTCCATCGTACCGGTTCCCTTCCGGAGGACAGCCCCATCGGCATCTTTCTGGGCGATCCCCCCGCCTTTTCAGACTACATCATGTTCGGCAGCGGCATCAGCCCGGAGGTGGTGGTGCTCTCCAAGCAGTCCGGCACTATCTTTGAGGACGTCAACGCAGCCTATCGGCCCGGCGCCCGGCTCTATTTGGACGCCCGTAAGATGGCGGCAGACGGTCTTCTCATTCGGGACGGACTCCATGTGAAGGTGCGGGACAGCCTGCCGCTGGAGCCGTACCTGCTCTGGGCGGCCACCTGGGACAAGCTCGGCCTGGACGGTCCCATCTCCACCCCAATGATCTTCTCCAAAGCGGCAGACCGGCAGTTTGCCATTCTCTCCCACTACGATGCCCTTCTGGAGGAAGGGCAGGACCCGGTATTGGACCCGCCTGTACTGCAGGCCCACATGGATCAGTGGGACGGCCCAATCTTTCTGGAGCAGCTGCAGCTCACCCCGTCCAGTGCTGTGCTGGAGATCGGCGTGGGCACCGGCCGATTGGCGGTAAAGGTGGCTCCCCACTGCGGCAGTTTCACCGGCATAGATTTGTCCCCCAAGAGTATCCAGCGAGCGAAGGAGCACCTGGCCGGTCTCCCCCACGTCTCCCTGATCGCAGCAGATTTTCTCGCCTACGAAACGGATCAGCGCTTCGATGTGATCTACTCCTCCCTCACCTTCCTCCACATCGCAGAGAAGGAGAAGGCCATCCGGAAGGTTGCCAATCTGCTCCAAGCCGGCGGCCGCTTTGTCCTCTCCATAGATACCGCCACGGGAGACACCCTGCACTACGGCTCCCGCAAACTGCATCTCTATCCAGACACCCCGGCGGAAACGGAGGCACTTCTTCAGGCAGCCGGTCTCACGGTCCTCCGGCAGATCCCGCTTCCCTGCGCCGTGCTCTTCGTTGCAGAGAAACCGACACCCAACGATCCCTAATCCGCTTCCAGCGCGTGCGCCATCCAGACCCACGCGCTGTTTCGTGTCTGTCCCCCACATTTCGATTTCATCCTTCTCAAACAGCACTTTAACATTTCGCAAACATACCGGAGCTATGCTCAGGGCAAGACTTGCGCTCGACGAAAAACGCTGCATTGGAGGGATCCCATTGAATGAGTTGTTCTTGATCACCGGCGCCACAGGGTTTCTGGGCAGCACCCTGGCAAAGGCGGCTCTGGCCCGGGGAAAACAGGTGGTGGGACTGAAACTGCCCCAGGACCGCAGCGAGCCGATTCCGGGTGTGGCGTACCAGGAGGGAGACGTCACGAAGCCGGACACCCTCACCGGTTTCTTTGAGCGTGCCAACGGCAGACAGGCGGTCTTGGTCCACTGTGCCGGTCTCGTCTCCATCGGCTCAGACCGGGAGGAACAGGTTCGGCAGGTCAACGTGGAGGGCACAAAGAACATCGTAGCCATGGCCCTCCAGCATAAGATCGGCAAGATGGTCTACGTCAGCTCCGTGCACGCCATCCGGGAGAAGCCGGACGGAGAGACGATCACAGAGCCTGTGGACTTCTCCTCAGACGGCGTGGTGGGAATCTACGGGAAGAGCAAGGCGGATGCCACAGCCCATGTGCTGGGGGCTGCAGCCCATGGTCTGAACGTCTGCACCGTCCATCCATCCGGCATGATCGGTCCGGAAGATCACTCCGGCGGCTACATGACGGAGACCATTCGGGCATTTTGGAAAGGTGCCTTTCCCGTGGCCATCACCGGCGGCTACGACTTCGTCGACGTGCGGGATGTGGCCGAGGGCATTCTCTCCTGCGCCGAGCACGGGCAACGGGGGGAATCGTACATCCTCTCCAACCGTTACATATCCGTCCAGGAGATGTTTGAGATCCTCAGCCGGTGTAAAGGGGTACCCAGGCGGTACACTGCCGTTCCCCTAGGTCTGCTGAAGCCCTTCGCCTCCCTGATGAAGTGGGTGGAGAACCGGCTGAAACTGCCGAAGCTGATCACGCCGTATTCCCTGTACACCCTGGGCAGCAACGGACACTTCAGCCACGCAAAGGCGGACCGTGTACTGGGATACCAAGTTCGCCCACTGGAGCAGACGCTGGCAGACACAGCGGCGTGGCTGCGCAGCGAAACCGTCTGAACAAGCTGCGCTTCTCCTCTATCCAGCGTCTCTCTCAGATTTACACTTTCCCCCCTTTTTTCATATGGCAGAGGCCGAACCCATCCGGGTTCGGCCTCTGCCGCATTTCTCTCATTTTCTCTCGCCAGACAGCCAGAACCGCCAGGGCAGCTTGGCGTCCTCCCCGGCGTAGTCCACCCCGATGCGCGTACCCACATGGATCTCCAATGGTTTGGCGTCTTCAGGTGGAACCGGAAAACCCTCCGGCAACCCATCATAGACGGCGAGTTCCGGTGATCCCCAGGGCAGTCCGTTGCACGCCCGGGTGATATTCATGGCCTTACAGAGCTTTCCGGGGCCGTTCAGGAAGTTCCGCCGCTGGGTTTTCGTGAGGGTTTCTGCCGGGCGGGCATACCGGTTCTGGGCCATCTGCTCCATCCCCATCCGGGGTTCCAGTCCCCGGATCAGCACCGCCGCCGGCTCTCCCTCCAATTCCGTGACCAGGTTCAGGCAGCAGTACATCCCGTAGATCAGGTACACGTAGGCGGTGCCCGGCGGGGCGAACAGGGTTTCGGTGCGGGCAGTCCGCCGATAGTTGTACGCATGGCAGGCCTTATCCATCCGGCCGATATAGGCTTCCGTCTCCGTGATCCGCCCTGCCAGGACCAGATCCCCCTCCCGGCGCACCAGGTACTTACCCAAGAGTTCCCGGGCAACCGTCACGGTATCCCGATTGAAAAAGGCCTGCGGCAGCATCACAGGCTTCATCTCTCTCCCCTCCTCTGTGTTCTTTTCCCGTATCGTACCGGTTTCAAGGGAATCCGTCAAGGTGAGATGGGAAATCGCGCATTGCATCCGGGGCCAAAAGCGTGTAGGATAGGGGCACTGGATTGCATTTCCACCGAAGGAAGGAGCGGGACATTCACCATGCACTTTGCCGATTTCGTAGCAGACATCGAGGCCTACCACTGGCCGGTATACGCAGCCGAGGGATATCAAGACGGCACCCTCATCTACAGCTACGGAGATACAACACACCCATACCAGGTGTACTCCATCACCAAGTCCATCCTCTCCATCGCCGTGGGGATGGTCTGGGACAGGGGTCTCCTGGACCTGGACGCCCCCATTCTCTCCCTGCTGCCGGAGGATGCGGTCTCCCGGATGGCGGAATCCCAGAGAGCCCTCTTTCAATCCATCACGGTGCGCAGGCTCCTCACCATGTCTGTGTCCGGCTTTCCCTTCCGCCCGGAGGGAGCAAACTACCTGGACTTCTCTCTGAACTGTCCCATTCGGCCGGAGAAGCAGGTCTTCCAGTACTCCAACATCAGCGCGTATCTTGTAGGGGTGGCGATGGAGACGATTCTCGGAAGGAATCTGGCCTCCGTCCTGGAGGAGCAGCTCTTTGCCCCGCTGCACATCACAGACTAC
>CANQII010000137.1 GCA_947623875.1 uncultured Oscillospiraceae bacterium | reverse complement strand
AAAAAAGTAGCAGGCTTTCGCCTGCTACTCTAGGATCTGTTTTGGATGGAACATTTCTGTGGAAGTTCTCGTGTAAACACGGCCTGCGTCTACATCGGCCTCAGCTTGCATCATTCTCCGCTCAAACTCCTGCGGCGTCAGGTCCTCTAAACATACCAGCGTTGGATAGGAAGGCATTCCTTGCATCTGGAGACTCTGCCGAGCAAACACGCGGACTGCCTCGGCAAAGGAAGTGCCCGTGCTGCGGTACAGCTCCTCAACCTCTGTTTTCATGTCATCGTCCATCGTAATCTGAACAGTGTCGTTCATAGGCATAGCACTCCCTTCTGTAGTTTAAGCGTAACGCCTTTGTCTGGCATTGTCAAGTTGGTATTTCCGGCATACTGGCAATTTCATTTTGTGTAATAGAGCGCCCCACCATACTACTTCACACAGCAATCACCACTCTTTGAACCGCATGGATATCTAGGCCCGGTCCATTGGGATCTCCCAATGGACCGGGCCTCATCTTGTCCTATGAATCTGCCGGGCTCACATCCAGAGCTCGCACTCCTTGCGCACCTCGCAGGCCTTCTTGATGGCCATGGCAGCCACAGACACCATGGCACCGTTCACCTTACGAGCCTTCTGGGGACAGATAGCGATGCAGCGCATGCAGGCGATGCAGAGCTTTTTGTCCGTCTCCCGGGGCTTGGATGGGTTGATGGCCCCTGCCGGGCACTGCTTTGCGCAGGTGCCGCAGTTCACGCAGCTGCTGTCTCCCTTGGGCACCAGCGGCACGCCAGAGGAGTCCTTGTACGGACGGTTTCCAGGGATCGGCAGTGCACCTTTGCTCCAGGGCCCCGCCAGCTTCTGGCCGATCCGGCCGCCGAACTCCTTCAAGTTCCGGGCATCTGCCGCATCCGGCCTGCCTGTGGCAAACTGGTGCATGATAGAGTGCTCTGCCACTGCCGCTACTGCCGCTGCAGGCTCGAAGCCCGCTGCCCGGGCGATGTCCTCCATCTCTACCAGGGTGTCCTCAAAGGCCCGGTTACCGTATACGCAGAGCAGCACACAGGGCATGCCCTGGGCCTGGATATCCTTCAGCCGATAGGCCGCCAGAGCAGGTACCCGGCCGCCGTATGAGGGCATGGCGATCACAGCGCAGGTGTCTACTCCGCTGAGCTGCACCGGCTGAAACTTGTTGTCTGTGAGATCCACGGTCTGCACCAGATTGCCGAGGCCCGCCGTGAGGAGATCGGCCGCCTTCTTGGTGCCCCCGGTGGGGCTGAACACGATCTGAATGACGCGCATTGAATATACTCCCTTCCAGGGCATCTCTGCCCTACTCGATTCACTGTACTTCTTCCGGCGAACACTCCCCTGGGGGGTAGTGTTGCTGCTGGCTATGATATACCCTGTGGGGAGGGACTGTCAAGGGAAGATTTTCACGATGATTCGCCAAGACACCACCCGAGACACCACCTGGCAATGGCGGTGATCAGTTCTACTGGCAACGGCTTCTCAAAGGGAAAGTAGATGGCGCTTTTCTTGGTCTCGCACTCCTGCAGCTGATCCTTGAAGGCATCAATGGCCTCCGGACCGGCATACAGGCTGAGATAGCCCTTGTTCGCAGAGAAGGAGATGGACTTCCCTGCTCTCTCGTAGTACGGCATACTCCAGGCGATCCGGGACTGCACATCCGGAGCGCAGTTTTGCAGGAGATTCGCCATTTCTGAGGCATGGGGTTGTGCGTCCTCAGGTAGTGCTGCGATGTACTCCGCCACGGTCTTGGGCGCAGTGCCGCAGTAGTGGCCCTGATTCACCCGCTTGAACTCTCTGCCGCATTTCGGACATGTCCACATGGTCTTTTCCTCCATCTCTTTCAAGTCTCAATTTCTCAGCCGCACAGGACTCCATCATAGTACCATTCCGGCGTCTCTAATTCAACCAACACACCCAGACCTATGAAAGAAAAAGCACGGTGAACCTGTCTCATTCGGCACTTCCCCGTGCTATTCCGGATGCGAGCCTGTCTCCATGCCGCAGCGCAGCCAGGGACAACGCTTTTCAAGCATAAAATCATCTTTTGCATACAGGGTCTCTATTTTGACCTAATCCGCACAAAAGTTTCGATAATGTGCTGAAACCAGCTGTTTGGCTAACTATTCGCAACTGATTGCGCTATGATTGCAATCAATCCCCCGCAGAACCGCAGAACACATAAATTATCTTTACTGTATTACATGTGATGACAGACGCCCTGGCGGATGTGGACCAGCACTCACTGCCCAGCCGTAAGGGGTTGAGGCCTTTACCAGCCACACAATAGCGCTGCTATGGGGCGAAATCGCGCTTAAGGCCGACTTTCTAGCACATAGCCGTAGGGTGCTACTGGTACGGAAGCATCGCTGGTCCTGGGTGCCGGGACCCACCCCCAGGGGCATTGGCATCGTACAACATAAATTAGTATGATACCAGACTCCGTATGCAAAAGATGATTTATCAAGCATCAGCCATGGCAGTCCCGCAAAGCTTTGTCCCGATCTCCAGGTACGCCTCATAGGCTTTCGTAGAGAACACTTCTTTTCTCTCCTGCAGCAGCTGCAGGAAGTATGCCGGATCGGTATCCAGTCTCCGCAGAATGGCATCGTGGGACTCATCCTGAACCTGGTAGTGCTCATAGCGCGATATGGTTTTGCTGCCCCAGCCCAATAAACGGCACAAATTGCGCTGCGTGATGCCGTACTTGGTGCGGATGGCCTTGATCTGATGAGACGTCAGGAGACCGACCTTCTCCCGGTAGGCGTCCTTCATCGCAGTGTCATTCGCCAGGATCAGACTCTCATCTGCGTACATTCCGTCCTCCTCATCGCAGTAGAAATACTCTGCGGGATACTCCACCAGGACATCATGGAAAATATTATCTTCCTGGAACCGAACTGTCTGTACCAGATGCCGTCTCATGCAGCAACCACAAAGCATGTCTGTATTCTTCAAGATCTCCATCACTCCGAAGACCTCCTTCACCGTCTCTGTTCTTGTCTGATCCTCATAAAGTTGCTTTTCACATACCGCTCCGGCTCTACGCAAAAGCGCCGTCCCAGTCTCCAGGTACGTCTCATAGGCTTTCGTAGAGAACGCTTCTTTTCTCTCCTGGAGCAGCTGCAGAAAGTACGCCGGATCGGCATCCAGTCTCCGCAGGATGGCATCGTGGGACTCATCCTGCACCCGATAGTTCTCATAGCGCATGATCGTTTTGGTCCTCCAACCCAACAAGCGGCACAAATTGCGCTGCGTGATGCCATACTTGGCGCGGATGGCCTTGATCTGATGAGACGTCAGGAGGCCAATCTTCTCCCGGTAGGCGTCCTTCATCGCGGTGTCATTCAACCGGATTCGCCTCTCATCCGCATAGAATGCATCTGCCCGATCACAGTAGAAGTACTCTGCGGGATACTCCACCAGGACTCCATGGATGAGATTCTTTTCCTGGACCCGAACGGTCTGTACCGTATGCTCTTCCATGCAGCAGGTGCAGAGCCGATCTGTCCTCGCCAAAACCTCCATCATGCCGCAGCCCCCTTTCGCCGTCTCCAACAGCCTCCGATCCCGGTATAAGCCCCAACAGAGGGAAAGTCAAGGAAGAAAAGATGCGATCTCTTTGTCGCGATGCCGTAGACACGGACTGCCCCGGTGCATGCGCTCGCATGCACCGGGGCAGTATAGCGTGAAGGTATAGTGGGAACTCAGATCACCAGGTTCACCAGCAAGCCTGTCACCAGGGAGAAGGCCATCACAAAGGCCAGGTACAGCAGGAACCGCCGCATACCCAGGACGATCTTCAATGCCCCCAGGTTGGTGATCTTGGTGGCGGGGCCGGTGATCATGAAGGCGGAGGCGCTGCCCATGCTCATGCCCATAGCCAGCCACTCCCGGATGAGGGGGATGGTACCGCCGCCGCAGGCATAGAGGGGCACGCCGATGGTGGCCGCCATCAGCACCCCAAAGCCCTCGTTGGCCTCGCCGAAGAGGGCGGCAAAGTCCTCTGCCGGCACATACCGCTGGAACAAGGCGGAGAGCAGCACACCCAGGAGGAAGTAGAGACCCGTGGCCTTGATGTTCCGGCCCAGGTTGAAGAGGAACCGGAGAAAGAGGTTGGGATTGGTATCCCGGCTGGGTCTTGGTGCAAAGCCTTCAAAGTTGAAGAAGGGCTTGTCCCTGTAGAAGATGTGCAGCAGCAGTCCGGCCACGATCCCGCAGATGGTGCAGGAGAGAATGCGAATCGCCAGGGCGGTAGGGCCCAACGCCGTGGAGTACAGGATCAGCTGGGGATTCAAAAGGACGCTGGACATCATGAAGGCGGCCAGCCAGTCCTGGCGCATCCCACTCCGGGAGAACGACGCCGCGATGGGGATGGTGCCGTACATGCAGAGGGGCGAGGCCACACCCAAGAGGCTCGCCGGAATCACACCCCAGACGCCCCACTTCTTGTCCTTGAGTCCGGCAAAAGCCCCGTGAATGGTGTCTTTAAAAAACACAGACACCACCGAGCCGATCACCATGCCCAGCACCCAGTACCGGAAGATCTGCTCCAGTTGGACGGTGAAGTAGTACCAGACGTAGATGAATTCCCGGTGAAGCACTTCCAGCATCCGGCACACCTCCTCTCCTCATGGCTTCCAACCGCTTTTTTGTCTGGCAAGTATTTTCCCTATACAGTTCTTGATATTCAACCCTGATTGATGTCCACCAGGGTGTAGGTCCGGCTGCCGAGGCCGACCTCCTCGGCGTGTTCCAGGGTGTGCAGGCCGTTTAACCGCTGCACCCGCTGCTGGAGACTTTCGCTGCCCTCGGCGGCAAAGCAGAGATCAATGGCCGCCTGGTCTATGGCCACGGGATCCGTGGAGGCCAGGATGCCGATGTCGTGGATGTCCGGCTCCGCGGGGTTGCCGTCGCAGTCGCAGTCGATGGAGATGTTGTTCAGCACATTGATATAGACGATCCGCCGCCCCTCACCCAGGTAGTCTGAGACGGCCTTTCCCGCCTCTGCCATGGACTCGGTAAAGGCAGTCTGGTCTCCGCCCCAGGCACTGGTGTGGCTCTTACCGCCGCTGTGAATGAGGCACTTGCCCTCCGCAGAACCCAGGCCGATGGAGATGTTCTTGATGGCGCCACCGAAGCCCGCCATGGCGTGACCCTTAAAGTGGCTCAGGATGACGTAGGAGTCGTAGTTGGGGAAGTTGGCACCCACATAGTCCGTCTGAAGCCAGGTTCCATTCTCCACCGGGATCTGGATGGAACCGTTCTGATCCAGGATGTCCACATTGGCGATGGCGGTAAAGCCGTGGTCCTCCGCCACCTGCATGTGCATGGCAGTCTCAGACCGGGAGCCGCCGTATGCGGTATTGCACTCCACGATGGTGGCGTTCAGCTGCTGTACCAGGTCTCCGATCAGCTCCGGCCGGAGGTAGTTGCTGGCAGGGGGCTCACCGGTGGACAGCTTCACTGCCACGTTGCCGGTGGGAGTCCAACCCAGGGCCTCATACACGGCGATGAGTCCCTCCGGGGTGAGGTCTGAGGTGAAGTACACCACAGGATTCTCCCCGTCTTCCGCCGGGGCAACCGATGCAGGCGGTTCTGTATCTGGCGGCTCTGTTACCGGCGGCGGTGTTACCAGTGGCACATCGTCCTGGGGCGTAACATTGCCCCCAGCACCGCAGGCTGCCAATGTGACGAGCAGCAGGACAGACAGCAAGGGTGCGATCAGCTGTTTCATGAGAGACTCCTTTCCAGGTGTGTTTGTGCTTCCAGGTGCCCCCTAAGAGGGCCGTCCCTATCATACCACAGATTCGCCGGTCTGTCTCAGAATCTGTGAAAATGCATTGGCCTGTGGGCGGTGCTTCAGGCAGTGTGTCTTGGCCTTCTTGTTTCCATTTTCTTACATCAATATATACAAATCGTATAATCTACAGCTTTTATACAACTTGGAGAGGGCAAATCGGGGAAATCGGCCGAATTTCAGGGCTGGCTGTCGAAATCGGGGGCGAAGTTGGTGTAGTTCTCCTCCGTCTCCGGGGTGGGGTTGTAGTAGCAGACGCCATGGTCCAGCTGAGCGATGTCCGCCATGTCCTGATCTGTGAGGGTGAAGTCGAAGAGGTCGGCATTGTCTCGGATGTGGGCGGGATTCGTGGAGCCGGGGATCACGGCGTGCCCCATCTGGATATGCCAGCGGAGAATGATCTGTGCCGGGGTCTTGCCGTACTTCTCTCCCAGAGCTGCAAACACTGGCTCTTGAAGCAGGGCTTTATCTCCATGGCCCAAGGGATACCACGCCATGGTAACCGTGCCGTAGGGGGCCAGGATGGTTTTGATCTCCCTCTGGGTGCAGTACGGGTGTGCCTCCATCTGGATCACATGAGGTTTGATTTCGCACGCCGCCAGCAGCCGGTTCAGCTTCTCGCCCTTGAGGTTGGAGACGCCGATGGAACGGACCTTCCCAGCCTGGAGCGCAGTCTCCAGTTGCCGATACCCCGCCACAAAGTCTCCGGCTGGTTGGTGAATGAAGAGCAGGTCCAGGTAGTCTGTGCCCAGTCGGTCCAAGGTGCGGTCCACTGCGTCCGGGGAGTTGTACACTGTGGGCCACAACTTCGAGACCAAGAAGATCTTCTCCCGGGGTACGCCGGACTTCCGAATTCCACGGCCCACCGCCTTCTCGTTTAAATAGGCGTTGGCGGTGTCCACCATGGGATAGCCGCACTGCAGAGCCTGGCAGACAGCCTCCTCTGCCTGGTCCGGTGTCATGAGAAAGGTGCCGATGCCAAGAGCGGGCATCTGGACGCCGTTAGATAAGGGGAGCATTTCCATTGCTGCAATTCCTCCTTATATTTTCTCTCCCCACTTTACAGCCTCCCTCCGGCAATGTACAATATGGATTGTGCAATCCAGTATGCATCTCACGCATACTGGTTTCAAGAGAAAGGAGCACCCTGCCATGATCGAATTCGCCCTGTTGGAGCAGTTGGACGCCTTTGCCCGCTGCGGCACCCTGTCTGCCGCGGCGGAGGAACTGCATCTCTCGCAGCCTTCCTTAACCCGGTCCATGCAGAAACTGGAGGATCAGCTGGGGGTGTCCCTCTTCACCCGGCAAAAGAACCGGCTGGTTCTGAATGAGACAGGCATTCTCGCGGCCTCCCATGCCCGCCGGATCCTGGAGGCAGAGTCTGAAATGGTGCGCAGCATCCGCGCTTTCGCCCGCAGCCTCACTTCCATCACCGTGGGCAGCTGTGCACCTGGCCCTCTGATGGTGCTGCTCCCTCGCATCGCCGGCATCTTCCCCGGGCAGGCGGTGTCCTCCACCGTGGCCTCTGAAGAGGAATTGCTTCAAGGAGTCCAGGACGGCACATACAGCTTCATTTTTCTGAACCGTCTCCTGGGGGCGCCTGGACTGGTCTGCTATCCCTATCTCACGGAGCACCTGTACCTCTCGGTGCCCCACTTCCACCCGGCGGCACTCCAGAAGGAGATCACCTTCAGCGAGATGGACGGACAGAGCTTTCTCATGCTGGCCCAGGTTGGCTTCTGGGACGCCCTGGTCCGCCGGGAGATGCCCCGCTCCCGGTTCTTTCTCCAACAGGACCTGGAGGCCCTGGGGGAGCTCACCCGGTACTCAGACCTTCCCTCCTTTGCTACCGATGTCACGCTGCAGGTTCTCCCGGATCGGCACAATGGAAGAGTGGATATTCCCTTCTCTGATCCCTCCGCCCAGGCGCACTTCTACCTAGTCTGCCGGGCAGAGGACCAGAAGCGCTGGGAGCGGCTGTTGGCTGAGGACCCGCTTCGGTGAGGATTGCGATTCAGCATCGTAAATACCATTTATTGGGATTTCTCTATCCAACCTGTATTCTTTTTCCCATCTGCTCCAGTTTGGAAAGGGCAAAACGAAGAGGCAGTGCCAGTTCGATGATCTATTCTCACCTTGACCCCCCTTTGCCAGTTCGCCCACATACCTGGCGTCCAGTACTCCACAAACTGCAGATCCGGGCTGCACTTCTTTTGCTTGCTTTTCACGCCAGCTGAGAGTATTCTATTGTCAAACAAGAGGACCAGCGGCACGCTGGGCAGCGTTACAAGGAGCCAGCTGGCGTCCGTACTGATGAATTTCCACCGCAGCATCTTGCAGAGCGAGGGCTGACACGGATCAGAAAGGAGAGGTGATACTATGCGAATCGACTACTA
>CANQII010000136.1 GCA_947623875.1 uncultured Oscillospiraceae bacterium | reverse complement strand
CGTTAAATTGCAGCGGAAAATATGCCGCAATCCTGTTTCTTGGACAATTGACACCTTTCCCGGCCTGCTATATAATCTCTGCATCACAGCACCGCAGGGGAAAGGGGCATCCTGTCCTCTGCAGGAGACCAGAAGGAGGAGTTTCCCATGGGCATGACCATGACCCAGAAGATTCTGGCCCGTGCCGCCGGACTGGAGACGGTAGAGGCCGGACAGCTCATCGAAGGCAAGCTGAACCTGGTGCTCGGCAACGATATCACCACCCCAGTGGCCATCACCGAGTTTCGGAAGGCCGGCCTTTCATCCGTTTTTGACAACACCAAGATCGCCATCATCCTGGACCACTCCACGCCGTGCAAGGACATCAAGTCTGCCCAGCTCTGCGCCGTGTGCCGGGACTTTGCCAAGGAGCACAACATCACCCATTTCTATGACGTGGGCAAGATGGGCGTAGAGCACGCTTTGGTGCCTGAGAAAGGTCTCGCCGCCCCCGGTGAGGCGATCATCGGCGCGGACTCCCACACCTGTACCTACGGCGCTCTGGGCGCCTTCTCCACCGGCGTAGGCTCCACCGATATGGCCGCTGGCATGGCTACCGGCCTCGCCTGGTTCAAAGTCCCCTCCGCCATCCAGGTGAAGCTCACCGGCAAGCTGCAGCCCTATGTGTCCGGCAAAGACGTGGTCCTCCACCTGATCGGGATGATCGGCGTGGACGGCGCCCTCTATCAGTCCCTGGAGTTCACCGGAGATGGCGTGGCAGAGCTGGAGATGGACGACCGCTTCACCATCTGCAACATGGCCATCGAGGCCGGCGCCAAGAACGGCATCTTCCCCGTGGACGAGAAGACCGAGGCCTATCTGCAGGGTAGAGTGAACCGCTCCTGGACCGCCTATACCGCCGATCCCGATGCGGCGTACACCCGCACCGTGGAAATCGACCTCAGCACCCTCCGGCCCACCGTGGCCCTGCCGCACCTGCCCTCCAACACCAAGACGGTGGACGAGGCCGCCGGCATGCCGGTACAGCAGGTGGTGATCGGCTCCTGCACCAACGGCCGTCTCAAGGACCTCCGGGAGGCAGCAGCCATCCTGCGGGGCAAGACCGTGGCAGACGGGGTGCGGTGCATCGTGATCCCCGCCACCCAGCAGATCTATCTGGACGCTATGGCGGAGGGCCTGGTGGCAGACTTCATCAACGCCGGCGCAGTGGTCTCCACCCCCACCTGCGGCCCCTGTCTCGGCGGCCACATGGGCGTTCTCAGCGACAATGAGTGGGCCATTTCCACCACCAACCGCAACTTCGTGGGCCGCATGGGTCCCACCAGTTCCAAGATCATTCTGGCCAGCCCCGCTGTGGCAGCTGCCACGGCCCTCACCGGTGTCGTGACAGACCCGGCAAAGATCTAAAGGAGGAGGCAGAGGGATATGAAAGTATATAAGTACGGGGACAATGTGGACACTGACGTGATCATTCCCGCCCGTTATCTGAACAACCCGGATGCCAAGTCCCTGGCATCCCACTGCATGGAGGACATTGATGCCAACTTTGCAGGCACCGTAGAGGCCGGCGACATCGTCATCGGCGGCGCCAACTTCGGCTGCGGCTCCAGCCGGGAACACGCACCTCTGGCTATCAAGACCTGCGGGGTGAAGTGCGTCATCGCCAAGAGCTTTGCCCGCATCTTCTACCGCAACGCCATCAACATCGGCTTCCCCATCATGGAGTGCCCCGCCGCTGTAGACGGCATCAACCCCGGGGACACCGTGTCTGTGGACTTTCAGACCGGTGTGATCTGCAACGAGACCACCGGTGAGACCTTCCAGGCGGCGCCGTTCCCGGAGTTCGTGAACGGCATCATCGAGCACGGCGGCCTGCTGAACGCCCTGAAAGCCCGGGGCGTGGCCTGCTGAGCGGCAATATCCTGAGACAGAGGCGATTTGAAATGGATTTTAAGATTGCACTGATCCGGGGCGACGGCATCGGCCCGGAGATCGTCAACGAGACCGTAAAGGTCATCGACCGGGTGGGGGAGAAGTTCGGCCACACCTTCACCTATTTGGATGTGCTCATGGGCGGCTGCGCCACAGACGCCGTGGGCAAGAGCTACCCGGACGGTACCGCCGAGCTCTGCAAGTCCTGCAACGCCGTTCTGCTGGGCGCCGTAGGCGGCCCGAAGTGGGGCAGCGACAAGCCCGCCGAGCAGCGGCCGGAGACCGCACTCTTGGCCATCCGCAAGGATCTGGGTCTCTATGCCAACCTGCGGCCGGCAGCCCTCCGTCCCGCTCTGGCAGACGCCTGCCCCCTGAAGAAGGAGACCGCAGAGAAGGGCATCGACCTTCTCATGGTCCGGGAGCTCACCGGCGGCATCTACTTCGGCAAACGGGACAAGTACCAGACCGAGGACCGCGGCATGGAGGCCACGGACCTTATGGCATACTCCGAGATGGAGATCGAGCGGATCGGCCGGAGAGCCTTTGAGATGGCCATGCTCCGCAGGAAAAAGGTGTCCAGCGTGGACAAGGCCAACGTGCTGGAGACCAGCCGTCTCTGGCGGGCCACCATGCACCGGCTGGCCGCCGAGTACCCCGAGGTACAGTATGAGGACGTGCTGGTGGACAACTGCGCCATGCAGTTTGTGAAGGATCCCGGCCAGTTCGACGTGGTTGTGACCGAGAACATGTTCGGCGACATCCTCTCCGATGAGGCCTCCATGATCACCGGCTCCATCGGCCTTTTGCCCTCTGCCTCTCTCGGCAGCACGGCACCGGCCCTCTACGAGCCCATCCACGGCTCAGCCCCGGACATCGCCGGCCAGGACAAGGCCAACCCCATCGCCACCATCCTCTCCGCCGCCATGATGTTCCGCTACTCCTTCAAGCTGGCAGCCGAGGCGGATGCCATCGAGGCCGCAGTGGACAAGGCACTGGCAGACGGCTGGCGCACCGCCGACATCGCCCATCCCGGGGAGAACGTGGTAGGCACCCGCAAGATGGGTGAGGTCATCTGCAACAACATCTAAACAACCATGGATAGGGCAGAGGGCAGCAAAGTCATCTTTCTCACCAGCAGCCACAACACCCCTGGCCAGTCCAACCTGAACCCCGCCAACGGCTTTGCCGATGCCTTTCGGGCAGCGGTGCCCCAGCCCTGTAAGATGCTCTTTGTGGCCTCCGATCCGGATGCCCCGGAGGAGACGGACAGGAATGTGGCCAACATGTGCCGGGACTTCGGTAACGGTGGCGTGGCTCTCGCCGATGTGCGGCTTCTGGACCGGAGAAACCAGTTTGAGACGGGAGCGCTGGTACAGTGGGCGGACGCGGTTGTCCTCATGGGCGGCCATGTGCCCACCCAGATCCGGTTCTTCCACGAGATCCGTCTCCGGGAACACCTGCAGGCCTTTTCCGGGGTGGTGCTGGGCATCAGTGCCGGCTCCATGAACAGCGCGGAGGAGGTCTACGTGCAGCCGGAACTGCCGGGAGAGGCGCTGGACCCCGCCTTTCAGCGCTATACCCAGGGACTGGGTCTCGTGCCGCGGATGATTCTGCCCCACCATCACACCGCCAAAGAGCGCTGGCTGGACGGCATGCGGCTCTTTGAGGACATCACCTTTGGGGACAGCTACGGACGCCAGTTCTGGTCTCTTCCAGACGGCAGCTATCTCTACAAGGACGATACCCACCAGGAAATACGGGGTGAGGCCTGGCTCATCCAGGACGGCACCATCCGTCCGGTGAATTGGGACGGGGAAGTGCTCCCCATCTGAACGAGGAGAGGCGAGCGCATGATTCTGGCCATTGATGTAGGCAATATCAGTACCACCATCGCCCTGCTGACCCCCCAAGGGGAGCCGGTATTTCGCTCCATTCTGAACACAGACACCAAGATGACCGATGACCGCTGCGCCATCGATCTCTCCGCCGTATGCCGCCTCCACGGGGCGGACCCCAAGCAGATCGAGGGCTCGGTGCTCTCCTGCGTGGTGCCGCCCATCCAGGGGGTATACATCCGCACCCTCCGCAATATGGTGGGCCGCCCGCCCTTGGTGGTGGGCGCCGGCATCCGTACCGGGCTCAACATCCGGGCGGAGGTGCACAATCAGCTGGGCAGCGACATTGTGGCCACCGCCGTGGCGGCAGCTGCCCTCTATCCCTCGCCGGTGGTTGTGATACACTGCCGGACGGCGGTGACGTTTTCCTATTTAAACAAAGAGGTCTTCCAGGGATGCGCCATCATGCCCGGCATCGACATCGCCCTGGAGGCCCTCTCCCAAAACGGGGCACAGCTGCCCCAAATCTCCCTGGAGCGCGTGGAGAATCCGCTGGGCCGCAACACGGTGGACTCCATGCGGGCGGGACTGCTGTACGGCTACAGCGGCGCCTTTGACCGGCTCATCGAGGAGCTGGAACAGGCGGCCGGTGCCAAGGCGGCCACTGTCTTGGCGACAGGGGGAGAGTACCCGGAGTTATACCGCCTCTGCCGGCGGGACATCCGCTATGACCGGGATCTCCTGGTAAAGGGGCTGTGGCTTCTCTACCGGAAGAACACCGAGCGGAGCCGGAGAGGATAAGTTCGAAATCGCACATATCGTTGCGGACATGAAAGAGGAGGATCTGTCTTGAAAAAACTGTCTACCATAGCCGCTGCTGTGCAGGCATCCACCACCATGGCCATCGATGCCATGGCAAAGCAGATGAAGGCTGACGGGATCGATGTAGTGGGGTTCGGCGCCGGGGAACCGGATTTCAACACCCCGGACAACATCAAAGAGGCCGGCATCAAGGCCATTGAGGACAACTTCACCCGCTACACCCCGGCATCCGGCACCGTGACCCTGAAGCAGGCCATCTGCGACCGCATGAAGCTGGACCTGGATCTGGACTACACCACCGGCCAGGTGATCGTGTCCAACGGTGCCAAGCACTGCGTCTATCTGGCTCTGCAGGCTCTGGTGGACCCGGGCGAAGAGGTGATCCTGCCGGCACCGTACTGGGTGAGCTATCTGGAGCTCATCAAGATGGTGGGCGGCAAGCCTGTGGTGGTGACCGCAGGGGAGGAGCAGGACTTCAAAATTACTGCCGAGCAGCTGGAGGCGGCCATCACCCCCAACACCAAGGCGTTCATCCTCAATAACCCCTCCAACCCCACCGGCATGGTGTACTCCAAGGAGGAACTGGAGGCCATCGCCGCTGTCTGCTTGAAGCACGACATCTACATCATTGCCGATGAGATCTACTACACCCTGCTGTATGATGGAGTGCCCTTCACCTCCGTGGCCAGCCTGGGGGACGACGTCAAGGACATCACCGTGCTGATCAACGGCGTGTCCAAGGCCTATGCCATGACCGGCTGGCGGATCGGCTACGCCCTGGCCAACCTGCGCATCGCCAAGGTGATGGGCAGCTATGTGAGCCACTCCACCGGCTCTCCCTGCTCCGTGTCTCAGGCTGCCGCTGTTTCCGCTCTCACCGGGGATCAGTACAGCGTGGAGATGATGCGCCAGGCCTTCGAGGAGCGCCGCAACTATCTCGTAGAGCGGATGAACGCCATCGAGGGCGTGAGCTGCATCAAGCCCCAGGGCGCCTTCTACGTGATGATGAACATGAGCAAGATCAAGGGCAAAGTGATCAACGGCTTCAAGATCAAGACCTCCGATGACTTCTGCTCCGCCTTCCTGAAGTATGCCCTCGTGGCCACCGTGCCCTGCAGCGGCTTCGGCGCCCCGGACTTTGTCCGCTGGTCCTACGCCACCTCTATGGAAAACATCAAGAAAGGTATGGATCGCCTGGAGGCATTTTTGCAGATGTAACGGCGAAATTTGCCGGAAAGGCCTTGCAAACTGCAAATCCATTGGGTATACTATGGAAGCCTGATTCAGACAGGCTATCTGCACGAGCAAGGAGGTTCTCACAATGCAAATCACGAAAGACACCATTATCGGTGATATTCTGGATATCGCGCCGAATTCCGCACCTATCTTCCTGTCCATCGGCATGCACTGCCTGGGCTGCCCGTCCTCCCGGGGCGAGACTGTGGAAATGGCCTGCATGGTGCACGGTGTGGATGTAGATGCACTTCTGGAGCAGCTGAACGACTGCATCGCCTAAGCAAAAGCAAACAGCGAAAAGAGCGGAATCTCCGCTCTTTTCGTTTTATCCTGAAATCCGTATCATTGTATTATAACAGTGGCTATCCATGGCCGATGTTGTATCAAGGGGGTCGAGCCGAAATATGGATCCAAAGCGAAAAGGGAAACTCCGGCGAGACATTCAGAAAAAAGTACAGAAATCAGGAGTAACATACATTTACGACCGCATTTTAGTGTATAATCAAGAAACCAAGGGATACAAGCAAGTTGCAACCAGGTTGATTGGTAAACTGCCTTCTGGAAAAACAGACCTCAAAGACATGGTAGAGACTAGACCAAAACGTGTGAATGGACAGGATTTTCACAGAAGAAAAGCCGCAGAAGCCAATTGGGAACACTATTTGCATGCTTACGAGGTTCAGGAAGGAATTGCATCTGAAGAAAGTGCAGCTGCGTATAGCCAAGACAATGCGCAAAGGGCACTACCAAGCCATACTGCAGCAAGTGCACCGAATCCTGATGGAGCACAGGACACCGACTCTTCTGAATCAAGCCAAAACGCTTACGCAGTAACCGGACAGGGTAACACTGAGGATAAAAACAATGACCAACTGGAAACTTGGGTTGCTCATCTCTTCCGGGACTATATCGATTTCGAGAAAGTGCATTCGATCCTTGCTGGGCAAAGTGTCTTAGAAAAAAGGACAGCCTACATGGTTGATGCCTTGCTCGACTGGATCGGAAAGACTTCTGGGATAGACAGACTTGTTGAGCAATCATTTCCTGGAGATAAGGAAACGGCGCAAAAGGTACTGTCAATGGCCAGGTTCTGGACTGCCAAGCAAGGTGAAACGATCGATACCTTAGATGCGTGGAGCATGTTTCACCGGTTGCCATATCGCGATGCCTTATCCTCTGATATATGTCATACGGCCATGCATGCAATAGGACTGAATGCGTCTGTGTCGGAACGTTTTTTCAAAGGACGAGCAAAGAGATGTCCAGACAAGGCACTGCTTCTCATTGATTCAACAACAATTCATTCCTATTTGCCTAACCGGAGTTCAGTTGGGCAAGGCCACAATATGGCGGATAACAAGCTTCCTGTTGCCAGAGTTTTTACATTGTATTGTGCGCAAACGAGAGAGCCAGTTTCTTATTTTCTCGAGTATGGATCGGTTCCCGATATAAAACACCTTGTTGATTCAGTCAATCACCATACCAAAATCCGAGGCGAATGGGTGACCAGGATCGTCTGCAATGATGGATTTTTTAGCGAAAACAATCTATCGTTTGCCTCGAACGGACACCTGGACATTCTCGTAAGATGCCCAATTCAATGCAATTGGATATACCCAGAGTTCAGGAAAATATTTGATTCGCTCAAAAATCCGGAAAACGTGTGTGAGTCTGATACAGATGTGCACTGTGAAGTGGCGTGTTTTCAGCATTCTTTTCCTCGTAAAAGGCAAAGGTCTAGGAACGGCATTCAGGCTGGCGAAGTTGTGTATGATACCAGAAGGGTATACGTGTATTTCTTTCTTGATGAGAATAGAGAGCGTGCAGAGCGGCATGTCTATCTTCAACAGCTAAATGAAGCGAAAAAAGAGATTGAGCTTACAGGAGACACAAATTGTTTAACCAAGCAGCTGCGAAAATTTAAAAAGCGCTTTGATGTGAGGCGGAATCCCCAAACCGATGAGATTATAGTGAAACCCAAAACGGATAAAATAAGTGAAGATCTCAATCTCTGCGGTTGTTTCGCTTTGATTACCTTCAAGAAGATCCCAAATGATGAGGTCTTACGCGATGATCGGATCCGGGAAAAAACAGAGGAAGGCTTTCAAGAATACAAGGTGTTTCATGATGCGGACCCCATTCGTTCTTACACCGATATGTCCTTGTACGGAAGGCTATTCTGCCAGTTCATTGCCCTCTGTTATGAAGAGTTCCTCTCTCGGCGTATCAGAGAAGCAAAGGCTGAGCTGTCTCAAATAATAGCCACTGGCGTTCACTCTGGCACTCTGGGCGGCAAAAATCTTGAGGCCGAAATCGAACTTCTGCGTTGGTTGAACAGTATGACTATAAAGGAAATATTTGATCAACTTGATGCATACAAGGATTCTGAATTGACAATAAAAGCATCGGACAATAAAAGAATGGGTTCTGCGTTAAAAAGAGATTCGATGTTCTTTGAATTGCTTGGCATGAAAAATGAGTGACTTTTTGGCTCTGATATCCGTATCGCCCTATGATAAGGTTTTCAAATTTTATCCCAACATCCCAAGGGGG
>CANQII010000135.1 GCA_947623875.1 uncultured Oscillospiraceae bacterium | reverse complement strand
AGTACCCGCAGGTGCGCAGGGTCTCTGCGATCTCGTCCAAATTCAGTACTGTCTCTTGTTTCGCGGCTTCTCCCCCGCAGGCCGAGAGCAAGAGAAGCAGCACCGCTAAGCCTATGGCTGCAAGCCGTTTTTTCATCATCAGACACCTCGTTTCATACCGTTTCCCTGTCTCAGCCCTGATCCAAACTGGGGTAGTCCATGGAGTCCACCGGGCTGTCGTCCAGCAGCAGCACCGGCACCCCGTCCTGGAGGGTGAGGCTGTATAGGGTACCGGAATCGTCCAGGTCCTGGTACCGGCGGATCTGGAGGGTGCCGTCCCCAGGCTGTTCAAAGCGGGCCTGGCTGCCCACGGAGAGGACAAACACCTTGCAGATGTCCTCCTTCCCCTCCTGGGACACGGTTACCGTGATGCTAAAGGGTCCAGAACGGGGGCCATATCCCAACCAGTACGTCTCCTGGACCCCATCGCCGTCCAGATCGGCATAGGCGCAGCCCAGTGTCTTGCGCTGCAAATCCTCTGGGGCGATGGTATAGCAGATAGGCAGCAACCGGCTGTGCCGATAGATCTCACTGCCCGGAGGATCGGAGAGGGAGGAGAAGGACATCTCCATGTATCCCATCCAGGTGGCCTCCGGGTTATCTGCCAGGAGATACCTCTCCTGGAGAGGACCATACTGCGAGAGTCGGTCTGTGTTTCGGGTGAGATAGGCATATTCCTCATCCCAGTAGATGGGCTCGCCGGTCTCCCCATCCGCATCCCAGAGGCAGCAGCGGTATTTGGAGCCGTTGTACGAGAGATCGAAGACGTAGTACGTGCCTTCCTCATACTGCACATACAGGCGGACCGCCGCCTCTTTCCCAGCAGCAGACCGGTTCAGGAAAGCCACCCACCGCTCCCAGTTGCGGATCTCATCCTCGCGGTCCTTGTCTCCGCTGAGGTACACCACGCAGCCGGCCGCTGCCGCCTGGTCCGGGGTGTAGTTCTCCTTCACCTCTTCCAGCGGCGGCACAAAGACGGTCTCCGGGCTGAGATCCGGCTCCAGAGACGCACTGGGTGCCACACTCTTGAGATTGGGCTTGGGATCTGTGAGGAAACATCCGGTAAGCAGCACGCAGATCACCCCGGACAGCAACAGTATTGCCGGTGCCGGCTTTCGGTATCCCAGCACCGCCTTTACCCGGGACTTTACCCCGATCTCCCCGAAGGACAGCGGATACACCGCCAGATGATTCCGGCAGCTGCTGCACCGGAGCAGTGCCTGGCAATAAGCCTGCCGCCCTGCAAGATCCTCCTGGCAGATCACCGTCTCATCGCAGGCGGTCTCGATATCCCGGCACAGCAGAGCGTACGCCAGCCAGAGAATTGGGTTGAACCAGTGGACCGTGAGAAGCAGAAAGCCCAGCAGCTTCCAAAGGGGATCCCCCCGGCGGATGTGGGCCCGCTCGTGGGCGATCACCGGGGCACGGTCCCGCTCATCCATGCGGTACGGCAGATAGATCACGGGATGGGAGATCCCCAGCACAAAGGGAGACTCCACGTACTCGCTCTCCTTGATGCCCTTCTCCCGGAGGGTGGCGGTAGCCAGCTGCTGCTTCATCCGAATCCACCGGAGGAAGGTGCAAGCCAGCATCAGCACCGTGCCGGCAAGCCAGATCCAGGGGAGGATCTCCTGGAGAGACAGCAGTTTGGGATTGGCAGGCGTCTCAGACTCTTCCGGGATTGGCTGCACTGCTGCGTTCGGCGCCGCATCTGCAAGGCCCGGTCTCTGCAGCACGGTCTCCCCTGCCCCGGTGGGCACGGTCTCATCAGATGGCATGGACAGGGAGATGCCCTCTCTCTGGGGCTGCAGACTCATGGGGCTCTGAATGGAGACCGGCAACAGCAGCCGAAGGGCCACCAGGGCCCAGAGGCAGCACACAAACCGCCGGGGCAGCTGCCGGAAGAGCAGCCGCACCGCCATAATGGCCAGGGCCAGGACGCCGGCAGAAATGCTCAAGCGGAGCACCGTCTGAAAGATCTCACTCACAGGGCAGCCCTCCCCTCGATGATCTTGCGAATCTCCGCGATCTCCGCATCCGAGAGGTTCTGTTGCCGGGCGAAGGCGGTGAGAAAGGCGGGCATGGAGTCCTCAAACCGCTTTTTCATGAGCTCGTCCAGCTCACTGCACTGAGCGTCCTCTTTGGAGATGAGGGAGGAGACCACGGCGTCCTCACTTTTCAGCACACCGCGCTGGCAGAGCCGCTTGATCACGGTGAAGGTGGTGGTCTTGGACCAGCCCAGCTGCTCCTTGGCCAGTTTGGCCAGTTCCATGCTGCGTATGGGCTCGTGCTCCCACAGGATCAGGCAGAATCGGTATTCACTCTCAAAGATCTTTGGCACTTCCATAGAAACGCCTCCTTGGTCTAATGTATTAGTCCTCCGTGATTCTAATTCATTAGACCTATGCTGTCAAGGGGTGGGCGACGGAATTTACATTTTCTTCACAGGTCTCCCCGTCCAAACCTCTCCGAGACGAGAAGCGGCGCGGAGGCCGGACCTCCGCGCCGCATAGGTTAAGCGCTTAACCTACAGGTTCCCGCCCAGCTGCGTGTTCAGATGTACCGCAGCAGCTCGGAGACGCCCTTCCGCTTGGGACACACCGGATTCTCGCCGGGATACCCCAGGGCGATGAGCGCGGTGAGCACCTGGTCCTCCCCGAGGTTCAGGAAGGCGGGCAGCTTGTCCTCATCGTAGATGCCCATGATCACGGTGCCAAGGCCCATCTCGTGGGCGGCCAGGCAGAAAGTCTGGCAGGCGATCCCGGCATCGAAATACTGCCAGCGGTCCTCCTTCTTGGTGGTGAAAGAGCCGTCCCGCTCATAGCCGCTGCGGCCGGTCTGCGTCACCATGGCGATCAGGACTGGTGCGGAGCGGACGATGGCGGCGTTGAAAGACGGCAGCATCTCGGCGGCGATCTTCTCCCGGGCGGCGGGGTCTGCGACGGCCACATACCGGGCGGTCTGGGTGTTCTTCCAGGTGGGGGCGTAGGAGGCGGCAGAGACGATGGCCTCGATCTGCTCCCGTTCCACCGGTTTGTCTGCAAAGCGGCGGACACTACGCCGGGTTTTGATGGCTTCCAAAGTGTTCATAGGGCAACGCTTCCTTTCTTTACAGGTGTCCGCTCCCCTACTGGAGCGGATCTTTCACAGTACATTTGGAATGCAGCACAGCTTTCTGTCTTCTCACAGGAGGGCAAACACACCAATGATCACCAGGTACACAATGGCTCTGATGATGTGGGCATGCTCAACTAAATCGGCTATGTTCTCGTCAATCTCAATGTCCTCGTCATCCTCTTCTTTGGAGAAAAAGCCTTTGATAAAGAAGCACAGTATACCCAGGGCAGCAAGCACAATATCGGTCTTCAGCCCGAAGATACAGCACCCTGCGGCTGCCAGCAACAATGCGGCTCCTGCCACGCTCAGCCCGGCAGGAAACAACTTTC
Source organism: uncultured Oscillospiraceae bacterium (assembly GCA_947623875.1). GTDB lineage: Bacteria > Bacillota > Clostridia > Oscillospirales > Oscillospiraceae > Enterenecus. The sequence continues at coordinate 4,896 of CANQII010000135.1, read as the reverse complement.
GATCCGCAGACGCTTCGGCGCAGCCGCCAATCAAGGCTATTACACTAAAAAGGAAAACAATCACGCCAAAACAAACACGTAGAATGATTCGCAATATGATCATGATCTTAGCCTTCCCTCCACACCTGAATTCAACATGATCTTAACTCATTCCATAGAATAGATCCACCCCGGCTGAAAAAGGGATGAAACCTGTTTCTCCAATTCATCAGGATCTAAGCCGGAGTCTAGCATTTCCTGCGCAAGATCCCGATAATCATCTCTGATGAGGGTAAGAGCGGTAATCAGTCTATCCGCCCTGGTCTCAATTGCAGCTTTTGTTAGGTCTGATCCGGATGAGATCTCCGGTGCCTCTGCAGTGAATCCAGGTTCGGAACTTGATTTTTCTCCTGCAGCAGTATCATTTGCATCAAAATACTTAAAATAGTTTAAGTTTGGATACATCTCCGGCGGATCTGTGTCCGGCTTCAGCTTCCCGATGGATTGATTCTTGGGCGCCAGGTTGCCCTTTGCAGACACTTCCCTGGCATAGGTGTAGTAGATATACACAGCCCCATTGATATTCTTCCGGCTGATATGCTTCACCGCCGGCACAGGCACCGTGTAGCCGTAGTAGGACGGCACGTCCCATTCCCTCTTTCAAAGTGAACAAAGTAATGACGCTTATAGGTTTTCCACACACAGTCGGCAAGTAACTTGCAGGTCGAAAACCAATGTGATTTTGTAATAACGATATAGCAATGTAAAATTTGCGTGATTTTTAAACATTTGTCACATCACTCTATCACTGGTCTGGTTCAGGTTCAGGTTCTGTACTGGCCTGCATCTCTCTCCGCTTTGCCAGTGCAAGTTTGCGAAGTCTTGCCCGTCTTCGATTTTCTGCTGCACGAAAGGCATTGCTCCAGGGGCGCGGAGGCGGATTTCCGATGATGTCGATTCCAGTCTCTTCAGACAGCTTTCTGTCCAGCGCTTCCTGCCTTAAGGTTGTCTTGTACACCGTTCCCACACGGGATGCCTTCTCCTTTGGCAGATCAGCCCCAGTTTCCCCGTTTTCTTCGGGGGTCTTCGCTGCAGCCTCTTGCTTCAACGTGGTATCATTCCCGCTCCCATCGCGGTCTCCGTCCGGACTTTTGGATTCTTCAGGCTGCGGGTCCTTGGAAATCCCTTGTTTTCGCACCTCGTCTGGTGATAATTCCCGTGCTGCAGCCGCCTTGCTTTTGCTGTCCTCTGGCTTTTCCATTTCCTTGGATACCTCAGGCGTTTTAGGATCCGAAGCTGTTGGATCTTCTCCGGACTTCGCATCCTTTTGCTTGCCTTTGGATGTCCTTTTGGCTTTGGCTTTGCTGCTATCGTTATCCTGACGGGCTTTGTCCTTTGGCTTGTTTTTGCTCCCCGCAGGTCTCCCTGGACCTCTCGATTCAGGCAAGATTGGGATAGCCCGTCTCTCCGATCGAAGCTTGTCCACACCGTTTTGTGTGATTCTTCTACTCACCACAGGGCCCAGTTCTTTGAGCGTATGATACCCAATCCCCAGCTCCCCCAAGATCTCTCGCTGGGGCAGGGTTGTCTCCCCTGCGTAGATGTAGCCCGAGCCAGACCGTGTGTATTCGATCCCAGAAAAGCTGAGAATCATGTCGTTTATATCAATTGAGATGTGCTCTTTCCGTTCATACCTTTGGAGGAGGCGAACCACTTCATTTCGGATGATCTCAGCGATAAAGCAGAAGAAGAACGTCCCGTGGAAGGAGCAGTCTCCAGATGTCTGGGATGTGGTAGAACCAAGCTGCGTTGTCTTGGAGCGAAACACTTTACCTGAGATGTCTTTTATCTTGTACTCCTCTGCCATCTCCTGCGCTGTCTTCGGCACAGATGATACCATACAGAAGAAGCCTATCGTTTCGTGTCTCTTCCCCAGTACATCACGGTGGAGGACCCGATACACTTTCTTTGCCGAGTCATCATATTTCAACTCCAGAACATCCTTATAGTCTGCCGTAACGGATATCTTTGCAGCTTTCAAAGCCGCTAACACCTTTTCCTCGTCTGTCTTTGCATTCGGTGCCTCCCTCGATGCGCTGTTCTCTGCATTCTCACCGACAGTCTGTAATGCTTGGTCTATCATTCCGCTCTGATTGAACTCCTCCAAACGGCGATCTATTCTTCGCAGTTCTACGTTTAGAGTCTCCTTATCCTTTGCCCTTTCGATTCTGGACAGCGTTCCCTCGAAGAACAGGCCTGCGCAGACATCCCTCGCCGGATTTTTGCTCTTTTCCGCATGATAGGCTATGGGAAAGTCGGTTATTCCATAGCAATTGTCCGTTCCCTGTATCCAATACCTTTCATTCCAGAAAATTTCCTTGCCATATCTTTCGAACATTGCGCGGAATACATCAGTGTTTGATTTTGCCGTCATCAGAAAAGGAATGTGCAATCCGTCACACAGCGCCAATACATCCTCGCAGGGGAATTCGCCATCGGCGAGCAATTCCTGTATGTCCAGTCCCATACCGGTAAAGAGGCTGCGCAGTTCTTGTGCCGTGGTGAGCTCGGACAGACCACCCGGTTCTATGACATACGCAAGCGGCATCCCTTGGTTGTCCCCGCTCGCCTCAACCGCCGTAACAATGGCAACCTGATCTGTCTTCTTTCCCATATCGGCATGCCCTTGTGCAGTCTCTGTGCTATGAAGAGGCAGGCAGCCTAAACCGCTCCCATCCAGGGTGAGGTATACTGCTTTTGAGCCGGACGCCATTCTGCGCTGCACCCATCTCTTTATGAACTCGCGAACCCTGCGCTCCCCAAACATTGCAGCCGGATCGTGCCCCATTGCATCGTCTTGCAGTGTTTCAGAATACCAGCTGTCCGGCAAAGGCGCAGCGGAAAACAACATCTGATCTCTCAACCGATCACGCATTCTGCTGTCCGCATCGCTGCTGCAAGCGATGAGATACGTTGCAAGATCCAACGCCGCATTTGCAAATTCGATGGAGAACTCATCGCACAGCAATTGGTAGATTTCCAGCTGATAGGCGACACCAAGGGTTAGCAAATACAAGCCCACGCTTATGGCGTCCGGCGCGGTGCATTCCTCATCTCTGGCGCCAATGCTGTCCAGATACGCTTGGAATTCGTCCTTATACTCCCTACGATAATTGTCGTTCGGTATCATGAGCCTGACGCCATCCGCTGTCAGATAGTCCTCTTCCCTATAGTCCGGCTCATGGATCGGTACCTTTCCGATGCGCTTTTTCTGCGGCCACCTTTCGCCTGGGATGTGTCGAACCTGGACAACCACTCCGTCTGGAGACATGCGGCCGTCATCCGGTATCGGCACCTTGATTTTCCTGTTGAGCACAGAAACACCCCTTTCACTCATAGAGATGCTGGAGAAATGCAGTCTCTGTGGCCGCATGATACTGCTGGATCATTTCCCTCTGCTACAAATCTCTCAAGAAATTCGGGCTTGCAGGTCCTCCCCTGTGGGAGTAGAATAGCGGAAAACGGCCTCGCCGTCAAGCGAGGCAGAAAGGATTGTTTCCATGCCCGCAGACAAGACACGGGGCGCGGAGGAGCAGAAGGTACAGCTCTTTGAAGTGCTGCCCATCTCCCGCGCTGTCCTCACTTTGGCCATGCCCACCGTGGCCAGTTCCCTGGTGATGGTGCTGTACAGCCTGGCTGATACGTACTTTGTCTCCATGCTGGAGAACCCCATTCAAAACTCCGCAGTCACCTTGGCGGCGCCGGTGCTGCTGGCCTTCAACGCCATCAACAACCTCTTCGGCGTGGGCTCTTCCAGCATGATGAGTCGTGCCCTGGGCCGCAGAGACTATGAGACCGTGCGGCGCAGTTCCGCCTTCGGTTTCTGGTGTGCCCTGCTCTCCGCTGTGGTGTTCTCCCTGGCGGTATCTGTGTTTCAAGGGCCCTTCCTGCAGATCCTCGGCGCGGACGACTCCACCCGGGAGGCTACAGCGGCGTACATGCTGTGGACCGTATCCTGGGGTGCCGTGCCGTCTATCCTGAATGTGGTGATGGCCTATCTGGTCCGGGCAGAGGGGGCCTCCCTCCACGCCAGCATCGGCACCATGAGCGGCTGCCTTCTGAACATGATCCTGGACCCCATCTTCATCCTGCCCTGGGGGTTGAACATGGGGGCTGCCGGCGCTGGTCTCGCCACCTTCCTCTCCAACACCGTGGCCTGCTGCTACTTCGCCGTGCTGCTCTTCGTCCGGCGGGGCAAGACCTTTGTCTCCGTGAGTCCGGCCTACATCAAACCCAAGAAGGAGATCGTACTGGGCATCTGCGGCGTGGGTATCCCGGCATCCATCCAGAACCTGCTCAACGTCACCGGCATGACCGTTCTCAACAACTTCACCGCCGGCTTCGGCCCGGATGCGGTGGCGGCTATGGGCATCGCCCAGAAGATCAACATGGTCCCCGCCCAGATCGCACTGGGGTTCTCCCAGGGCATCATGCCTCTCGTGGGATACAACTACGCCTCGGGAAACGTGAAGCGCATGAAATCCGCCATTGTCTTTGCCGGCGGCGCGATGCTCGGCTTTACCTCCATCATGGCCGTGGGGTACTACGTGGGAGCCGGCGGCCTCGCCGCCCTCTTTATGAAAAACGAAGTGGTGGCAGGATACTGCGCCAGTTTCCTCCGGGGGCTGTGCCTCGCCATGCCGCTTCTGTGCGTGGACTTTCTGGGTGTGGGCGTGTTCCAGTCCTGCGGTCTCGGCAGAAACGCCCTGATCTTCGCCATTCTCCGGAAGATCGTGCTGGAGATCCCGGCACTCTTCATCCTGAACGTCCTCTTCCCGCTGTATGGCCTGGCCTACGCCCAACTCACCGCTGAGGCGGTGCTGGCGGTGGCCGCGGTGGTAGTCCTGATGAAACTCA
>CANQII010000134.1 GCA_947623875.1 uncultured Oscillospiraceae bacterium | reverse complement strand
GCTGAATCTCCTCCCTGCTACCCAGTTCCTGGACCAGCGGGGCCATTTTTACCGCCTCGGGACGGGTGCCGAAGATGGTCATCACTTTCAGCTTATCCATGATGCGCATCCTCCTTGCCCTCACCGCTGCTCTGCTCCTGCTCTCTCTGCTGCTGTTGCTGTTTCAGGTGGTTTTCATGGCTCAAGAACACATGCCACGCGATGGCGCCGGCGATGCACATGGCCACCAGGAATACCATGGCCCGAAGGGCGCTGCTGGCGGTGAGCACCACAGCGGAGAGGCCCAGAATGGCACTCACCACGTAGAGCACGCCCACGGCCTGCTTCTGGGAGAAGCCCATGTCGATGAGCCGGTGGTGGACGTGCCCCCGGTCCGGCTTCATGGGATTCTGGCCGTGGGACACCCGGCGGATGACGGCGAAGCTCACGTCGAAGATAGGCAGGCCCAGCACCAGGAAGGGCACCACAAAGGAGATGATGCCCGCCATCTTGAACATGCCCTGCACCGACATCACCGCCATGATAAAGCCCAGGAAGGTGGCGCCGGTGTCCCCCATGAAGATCTTGGCCGGGTTGAAGTTATAGGGCAGAAATCCGATGCAGGCCCCAGCCAGGGCGGCCATGATCACCGCCACATCGGTCTCGGTGACGATCAGGGCGATGATCAGCATGGACGATGCGCTGATGGTGCTCACGCCGCAGGCCAGTCCGTCCAGTCCGTCGATCAGGTTCACGGCGTTGGTCACCGCCACGATCCAGATCACTGTAAAGGGGATAGACAGTACACCTAAGGACCAGTAAGGATTATCGCTGAAAAAGTTGGGGTTGGACAGCACGTCGATGCGGTTTCCTGCCAGTACGGTGATGAGGGCGGCGATGATCTGCACCACAAACTTCGGGCCGGCCTTCAGGGCGAACTTGTCGTCCAGTACGCCCAGAACCACGATCACCACAGCCCCCAGCAGCATGCCCTGGCGGGGGGTGTCCATGGGCACCAGCATGAGAACAGCCACCATGAATCCGAAGAAGATGGCGAGGCCGCCCATTCTGGGGATGGGGTGGTCGTGCATCCGCCGTCCGTCCTTGGGCACATCCATGGCGCCGATCTTCACGGACAGGGACTTTACCAACGGCGTGGCCGCAAAGGAGACCACAGCTGCCAGCAGCAGGGCAAACAGGACGTGCCGCATGCCCAGGGTCGTCCCAGCCTTACTCAGGACGGCGACGGCAATTCCGCCCACGTCCGGCAGATTGTTCAGCAAGGAAATTCGCTCCTTTATCCTGCCTGAACCGGCAATCCCTTACCGGGGCAGGAAACCGATCTTTTTGTAGACTTTCCGCAGGGTCTTCTCCGCCACATAGGAGGCCCGCTCCGCGCCGGCGCGGTACACAGACTCCAGATAGGCCTTGTCCTGGAGAAGGCGCTGGGCCTCTTCCCGGATGGGCCGCAGGGTCTCGATGACGGCCTCCCCTACCGCCGGCTTGAACTTGCCGTAGCCGGCGCCGTCAAACTCCTGCTCGATAGCCTCCAGGGACTTGCCTGTCACGGCGGAATAGATGTTCATCAGGTTGGACACCCCGGGCTTGTTCTCCGGGTCATAGCGCACACAGTGCTCGGTGTCGCTGTCCGTCACGGCACGCTTGAACTTCCGCTGGATGTCCTCCGGCTTCTCCATCAGGAAGATGCAGCCCTCGGGGATGGACTTGCTCATCTTGTTCTCCGGTTGGGAGAGACCCATCACCCGGGCGCCCGCCTTGGGGATGTAGGGCTCGGGCATTTTGAAGACATCGCCGTAGATCTGGTTAAAGCGCTGTACGATGTTCCGGCAGAGCTCCACATGCTGCCGCTGGTCCTCCCCCACCGGCACATAGTCCGGCTGGTAGAGCAGAATGTCTGCGGCCATGAGACAGGGATAGGTGAAGAGACCGCCGTTGATGTTCTCGGCGTTGCGGGCGGCCTTATCCTTGAACTGGGTCATCCGGGACAGCTCGCCGAACATGGTGTAGCAGTTCAGTACCCAGCCCAGTTCCGCGTGCTGGTGCACATGGGACTGGATGAAGAGGGTGTTCTTCTCCGGGTCCAGGCCGCAGGCGATATACTGGGCCAGCTGCTCCAGGGTGCGGCGGCGCAGGTCCGCCGGCACCTGGCGCACCGTGATGGTGTGCATGTCTGCCATGAAGTAGAAGCAGTCGAACTGCTCGGCCCGCTCAGCCCAGTTCTTGATGGCGCCAAGATAGTTGCCAAGATGCAGATCTCCGCTGGGCTGAATGCCGGAGAGCATCACTTTTTTCGGGGTTTGTTGTTCGTCCATGGGAAATGTACCTCACTCTGCTGTTTCGCTCGCCTTCAGAAGCGGCGTGATATCCACCTGCTCGGCGTCAGACCACAGCCGCTCCAGGGAATAGAACTCCCGGCCCTCTTCCGTGAAGATGTGGATCACCACGGAGGAGTAATCCATCAGGGTCCACTGGCCGCCCCGGTGACCTTCAATATGGTGGGGCTGCTCCCCCGCCTTGTCCAGGATCTCCTCTACGGCGTCCGCCAATGCGCGGACCTGGGTGGTGGAAGTGCCGTTGCAGATCACAAAGTAATCGGCCAGGGTGCTCTGGGCCTCGATGTGGAGCATCCGGATGTCCTTGCCCTTTTTGTCGTCCAGCGCCTTTACGGCCAGTTCAGCCATTTCTTTCGGTTCCAGCATGGATCGGTCTTCCTTTCAATTGGTTTACGCCCCAGGGTTCTCCGGGGGATTGGTGGTATCCGGCACGGGCTCCCCTGCCGCTGGCGTGGGCTCCGCCGGAGGTTCGTTCTGGTCTGCCTGGGACGCCTCCGCAGCCGGGGTCTCCTCCGGTGCGCTGGCCTCCGGGGCCGGCGTGGCGTCTGCCGGCGGCTCCTGGCCCTCGGGGGCCTCGTTGCTACCGGGTTCGTCCGGGGCATCGGTGGTATCCGGGTCGTCAATGGGGGCGGTCTCGCCGTTCTCCCCTGTCTCATCCGGCACTTCGCTCTCTGGCGGAGCGTTGGGATCGGTGGACTCCAGCGGCTCACCGGATGTAACGGGTTCACCCGATTCGGTGGGCTCGCCCGATTCGGAGGGTTCTCCTGATTCGGTAGGCTCTTCCGTGGCGTCCGGATCCGGCGTGGGCTCCGGAGTCTCGGTTACCGGCGGGGCGGCCATGGAGGGGTCCGCCAGAATGCCTGTGGAGGAGCGGTGGCTGCCGTCTGGTGCCACGCTCATCAGGTCCAGCTGTGCCAGGGTTACCTCCTGTACAAAGGGGTTCAGTTTCTCGTTGATGAGGGTGAGCAGTGCGGACTGGTTGGCCACCACAAAGCCCCGGTCTAAGAAGTCCGTGGCGAAGAGATAGGGGAAGATGGTGAACTCCACGTTCTCTGCCTTCAGTCCGCCGAAGATGGCCCGCTGGGCCAGCCAGAGCATGTTTTCGATGGTGAGGTTGCTGTATACCCGCTCTTTGAAGAGGGTCATGATCTCATCGATCTTCCAGAGGTTTTTGATCTGCAGCGCCTGCTCCAGCACGGCCTTCAGGAAGCTCTGCTGTACGCCGATCCGGGTGATGTCGCTGCCGTCCATGCTGCCGCTGGGCACGCCGTAGTTGTTGTGCCGCCAGCGGACCACCTGCATGGCGTCATCGCCGGTGAGAAGCCGGTATCCGGTCTCCTGGTCGATGTGCAGATCCTGGGTGGGATCGTCATACTTCATGCGGTACGGGACGTCGAACCAGACGCCGCCGATGGCGTCTACCATGTCCTTTACCAGTTCCCAGTCGATGCGCACATAGAAGTCCGGCACAAAGCCCAGCAGCTCTGAGACCTCCCGGCGCAGGGCCTCGGTGCCATACTCTCCGCCGCCGTTGAAGATGTACACGTTGTTCAGCTTCTTGGAGTAGGTGCTGGCGGAGTTGATGAGGGTGTCTCTGGGCAGGGAGATCACCGTGGCCTTCTGGTTGTCTGCGTCATAGGACACCACCATCATGGTGTCTGTGTTGCCGGAGGCGATGTCCGAGCCGAAGATCAGAAAGGTGAAGAAGTTGGGGCTCTTCCGCTCTCCGCTCACCTTGGGCTGCACGGTCTCCCGGTCGTATACCGGCGTCTCTGTGGGTTCCGGATCCTCGGTGGGGGCAGCAGTGGGGGCCTGGGAGGGTTTCTCGGTCTCTGCTGGTTCCGTGATCAGCGGCGGAAGGGACTCTTCCGTATCGATGGTGGGCAGGTTGGGCCGGACAAACCAGCGCCGCACGAAGAGAACGCCCGCCAGAATCAGCACCACCAGTACGGCGGCCACCGCGATGAGCACGATGCGCAGCCGCTTTCCCTTCTGGGGCTGAGGCGGTATCGGCGGGGGCGGCGGAGGCGGCGGGGTGGGCTTTTTTTCCTCCTCCGGCACGTTGGGGACGGGAATCTTCCGGGTGGGCGCACTGGCGTCCTCCGGGGAGACCGGGGGTGGCGGAGAGCCAGCAGAGAGGTCGATTCTGCGGGTGGGGGCGCTGTTGTCCTCCGCCTCCTGCTCCGCTGCGGACACATCGATCCGCTGGGTGGGCTCATCGGCGCCGCTCTCCTGGGGCTCCTGGGGCGCCAGACGCTTCAGATCGATGCGGCAGGTGGGCTCCTCCGGCTCCGCCTGGGGCGGCTCCGGCTCATAGGGCTCCTCCGGCTCATCGTCCGCAGGCGGTTCAAATAAAGATTCATCAATGCCATTGGGATAATCGTCAGGGTGCATGGGCGATACTCCTCTTTTATTACTATGTTACAGCCGGTCTCCCATAGCAATGGTATGCCGCCTGGGTGTTGGGGTCGATGGTCTTGCCCCGCTGCGCCATCTCGGCGATACAGCAGGCGGCGCCGAGGCCAACTGCGGCGTCCAGGTCTTGGAACGCCGCCTCCCGCATGGGTTCCACGCCGGAGAAGGTGCGGTTGGGCTCGATAAAATCGGCGATGTAGATGATTTTCTCCAAAAGGGACATGTTCCCCCGGCCGGTGGTGTGATACCGGATGGCAGAGGCGGCCTCCGGAGAGAGCCCAAAGCGGTGCTCTGCCAGGGCGGCGCCGCTCTTGGCGTGCTGCAGCTTCTCCTCGCGGCGCTCCAGGACGGTGAGAGGCTCTCCATAGCAGTCGCAGGCGGCCAGATGCTGCTCGGGTGTCCAGTACTTGGTGCAGTCGTGGAGGATGGCCGCTCTGCGGGCGGCCTCCTCATCTGCCCCCCAGCGCCGGGCTAGGGCCGCCGCCGTCTCCTCGCAGCCCTTGATGTGGGGAATCCGTTTGGCCTTCACCATGGAGTAGGACACGCAGCGAAGGTCCTCCAAGCTTAGACGGGTGAGATCGGCAGATGTTCCATAGAGGTGCTCCCGGAGGATATACCCCCGCACCGGTTGGGAGAGGTACTCCCCGCCCTTGCCCTGGGGCAGCCACGCCCGGAGGTCCGTGGAGCTCACTTCCACCAGATTTGGGATGGAGATGCGCACCACCCGGGCGCTGTACTTCTCTTGCAGAAAACGCTGCTGGGCGGCAAAGTCCTGATCTGGCACATCGGCTGTCCGGGAGAAGGCACAGAGGCCGGCGATGTCCAGGATGATCTCCGGGTGATACCAGGTGTGGATGGTGAGGAACATATCCGTGCCGGTGAGAAGCCAGAGCTCGGCGTCAGGCCAGCGCTTCCGGGCCGACTGCAGGGTGTCTGCCGTATAGCTCTTCCCCTCCCGGCGGATCTCCTCGTCCCACACCGAGATCCGCGCCCCCGGGGTCTCCCACTGCAGCTGATCTGCCGCCAGCTCCGTGAGGGCCAGACGGGTCTCCGGCGGCGGGCTGTCCGGCGCCAGTGTCTTGTGGGGCGGGATCCGCGCTGGGATAAACACCAGCTCATCCAGCTGCAGTGCCTGCACCGCTGCCTTTGCCGCCGCCAGATGGCCCAGGTGGGGCGGGTTGAAACTTCCTCCGTACAGTCCGATCTTCATATGGATTCACCGCCAAGCCTTTGGGATTTGGATCATCACTTCACGAGCCGGATTCTCTTGTCTTTTGGTTTGCTGTGGGTCTCCCGGTACAGCACAAACTTGCTGCCGATGACCTGTACCACCTCGGCCCTGGCCTCCTTGGCCAGCGCCTCGGCGCACTCCCGGGGGGACAGCATGCTGTTGTCCAGCACTTTGCCCTTGATGAGCTCTCGAGCCTCCAGGGCATCGTTTGCCTGGGTGACGAGGTTGGGGCCGATGCCGTCTTTGCCCACCAGCAGAATGGTGTCGATGTCTGTGGCCATGCCTCGCAGCTGGGCACGCTGCTTACTTGTCAGATCCATTGGGACTTCCCCCTCTCGGTGCAATATGCCGGAATCTTTCTATCATCCATTTGTGAACAAATTGTGATTATACTGTTACCTCTCTGTAGACAGGCCGGAATTCTCTCTGTTTTCCGGCTTGAATGGGTCACTTTTCGCCCAGATAGGCCTCCAGCTTCTCTGCAAAGGCTCGCAGCGCCTTGCCCCGGTGGGAGATGGCGTTTTTCTCCTCCGGAGACAGCTGGGCAAAGGTTTTCTTCAAAGAGGGGACGAAAAAGACGGGATCGTAGCCGAAGCCGCCGCTGCCCTGGGGGGCAAAGGCGATGGTGCCGGGGCACTCCCCCCTGGCGGTGATCACGTCTCCGTTGGGGAAGCAGCAGGTGATCACCGAGACGAACTTGGCCGCCCGGGTCTGTCCCCGGAGGTTTTCCAGCAGCAGCCGGTACCGGCCGGCATCGTCCAGACCCGGGCCGCCGTACCGGGCGGAGTACACGCCGGGGGCGCCGTTGAGGCCATCGCAGCAGAGGCCGGAGTCGTCCGCCACGGCGGGGAGTCCCGAGGCCTCCATCACGGCTTTGGCCTTCAACATGGAGTTCTCTTCAAAGGTGGAACCGGTCTCCTCCACTTCCACATCCACGCCGGCGTCCGCCTGGAGGCAGACCTCTACGCCCAGACTGGAGAGAATGGAGGACAACTCGGTGAGTTTCTTGGGATTTTTGCTGGCCAGAACCAGTTTCATCGGTGTTCAGCTCCTCGCAGTATCCAAAAATATGTGTAAGGCTGATTTCCTTTACAGCAGCGCCTCTGTGAAGTCTCTTGGGACGAAGGGCCGGAGATCGTCCACCCCTTCGCCTACCCCTACAAACTTTACCGGCACGCCCAGATCCCGGGCGATGGCGATCACAATCCCGCCCTTGGCGGTGCCGTCCAGTTTCGTGAGGATGATGCCCGTGACGCCGGCGGCCTTGGCAAACTCCTTGGCCTGGATAAGGCCGTTCTGCCCGGTGGTGGCGTCCAGCACCAGCAGGTTCTCCCGGCTGGAGTTGGGCAGCTCCCGGTCGATGACCCGGCTGATCTTGTTCAGCTCGTTCATCAGGTTCTGCTTGTTGTGGAGCCGCCCTGCGGTATCCACCAGCACCACATCCGCCTTGCGGGCTCTGGCGGCATTGAGGGCGTCATAGACCACGGCTGCCGGGTCTGCCCCCTCATGCTGCTTGATGATGTCCACGCCGGCCCGCTCAGACCAGATGGTGAGCTGCTCTGCCGCAGCGGCCCGGAAGGTGTCCCCTGCCGCCAGCAGCACTTTCTTGCCCTCGCCCTTCCAGCGGGCGGCCAGCTTGCCGATGGAGGTGGTCTTGCCCACGCCGTTCACACCGATGAAGAGCACCACAGCGGGGGTCCGGGAGAGATCTGCCTCCATATTGTCGAAGGTGAGCTTCTCGGCCAGGATGTCCTTCATGCAGTCCCGGGCGCCGGGCACATCCAGGATGCCCTCCGCCTTGCAGCGGGCGCGAAGTTCCTCCACGGCCTCCATGGTGAGCTCTGCTCCCATGTCCGCCATGACCAGGGACTCCTCCAGCTCATCGTAGAAATCATCGTCCAGCTTGGTGAAAAAGCCCTGGAAGATGCCGATTTTTTTAATTTTATCAAAGAAACCCATTGGGGATCACCTGCTCTGTCTAGTATCAGTATACCGCCTCGCCGGCGGCGCCGAGATGTAATTCGTTCTCCATGTCGTTCAGGTTGATGGTGAGCATCCGGCTCACGCCCTCCTCCTGCATGGTGACGCCATAGAGCACATCTGCCTCCTCCATGGTGCCCCGGCGGTGAGTGATGACGATGAACTGCGTCTTGTCCCCCACCTGGCGGATGTAGCGGGCAAAGCGGGCCACATTGGACTCGTCCAGGGCGGCGTCGATCTCGTCCATCACGCAGAACGGCGTGGGACGGACTTTCAAAATGGCGAAGTACAGGGCCACGGCGATAAAGGCACGCTCGCCGCCGCTGAGCTGGCTGAGACTGTTTACCACCTTGCCCGGAGGCTGTGCCTTGATGGCGATGCCGCAGTTCAGCACGTCGTCGGGGTCCTCCAGCTCCAGGGCGGCCCTGCCGCCGCCGAAGAGCTCCA
>CANQII010000133.1 GCA_947623875.1 uncultured Oscillospiraceae bacterium | reverse complement strand
CCTGGCGGTACGACACCCGGTGAAACGACACCTGGTGGAACGACACCCGGTGGAACAACACCTGGCGGTACTGAATCTGGTGGCACCGAGTCTGGCGGCAATGAGCCAGGCTCCGAAGATGGTCCCACTACAAACATCCCGGATCAGAATCCGCCGCTGAGCGGAGACCCCGGCACAACCAACCCCGGTACGACTGATCCCGGCACAACCAACCCCGGTACGACTGATCCCGGCACAACCAACCCTGGTACGACCGATCCTGGGACAACGACTCCTGGAACCACCGATCCAGGAACAACGAATCCTGGTACTACTAATCCCACTACTCCCACCGATCCGGCAGGAGACAATGGGAATGATCCTACCGTGGACATCCCGGACGACAACCCGCCGCTGAGTGAGAATCCTGAGGACCCGAGCAACACGCAAAACAATCCCTCGGTGGATCCCACTGATCCCACAAACCCGGCAGAGGGCTCCGAGAATGATCCTGGCGTGGATATCCCCGATGAGAATCCTCCGCTGAGTGAAAATCCCGGTACCGATCCTATGGATCCCTCCACTGAGAATGATCCCGCTACCCCGGCCGATCCTGAGAATCCCACCGATCCGGCTGAAGACGGCGAGAACGATCCCACTGTGGATATCCAAGATGAGAACGTGCCTCAGGGTGAAGGTGCCATTCTCCCGGATGCCAAGGTCCCCACGGACCAGGCGCCGCAGACTGGCGAGAGCTTCGCTGCAGGCTTCTGGATGATCCTCTTTGTAGGCTCCACCATCGGCCTGGCGATCCTCTTCGTTCAGGACAAGAAAAAGGTCAACTGAGGTTGAGCCGAAAGAGCTAACAAACGCATAGCAAATTGCGCCGGCGGGGCTGACACAGCCCCGCCGGCGCACTCTTTTGCCGGGACAGATTTTGTAGGGAAGACAACCGCTGCGGCAATGCCAGCCATGACGATGCAGAATCTGGAGAGACTGAGCAGAATGCCGCTGCATACAGCCACCGCAGCTGGGCTGAATCGAAGGTCTTCTGATCCTCTAATGCAGATTTGAATGACCGCCAGACTGGTGACTACAAGAGCTTCAGAATGGAGGGCCACCACACCACCACACCGCCAGACTGTCCCTACCCGCAGCAAGGACCCTACCGGGGCATCTGTCCACCACGATAGTTCATGCTGCAGCACAACATAGACCATAGCCCTCTCGGGATACATATACAAGAAAGAGACCGGAACACACGGTGGCTCCGGTCTCTTCTTCAACGTTCAAAGGCGTTGTGTTCTACACGGTAGGCGAAGGCACGGAGATACGCCTGAAGCGTATCCTCATCGGAGACGAGCTCCAGCACGAGACGGGTGTCAGTGTGCTCTATGACGGCAAAGGTCCGGTATTGCACGAAGCCATGGACCGGGAGTTCGTATATGTTCCCGTCCAGGCTGTATTTTCCCCCCGTAAGGCGGGCCACAAAGGGGAAGAGGTTCGGTGCTTTGGCGGGCCAATACTTGGGATCTGCTTGCCAGAGGTACTCGGTGCCGTCTTTGCCCCGGATGGACTGCAGCTCTGCTCCCAGGTCTGATACCGATACGGTGAGAGTGTCTGTATGGATGGTGGGGTTCATGGAACGGTCTCTCCCATCTGAAGTGTGATGTCTCTGCTGGAAATCCTAGCACATTCCAACCAGGCAGACAGGTGGAAAACAGCAATCTGGAGCCGGATGAGTTCGAAGTATATTACCGGAGGGCCATCCCTTTCAGACCGCATTGGGGATCTAAAACGTTACAATCCGTCAAAGTGCGCCAAGCAAACGGTGGACAAATGCCACTTGTAGCGGTATTCTAGGGCAAGAGAATCGGATTCAGAAAGGACGGTTATCAACCAGATGAGACGCAGATCTGAAAGAACTGGAGGCCATGGCGGCCAAACACTGTTTTGCCCTGCCGCCCTTCTGCCATTTCACCCCGGAGGAGTGGCGTACCAAGGGCCATGAATACGACGAAATCCGGGACAACATGCTGGGCTGGGACATCACGGACTACGGCCAGAATGATTTCGACAGGATCGGCTTCTCCCTCATCACCATCCGCAAAGGCAATCTGAAGATGCGGGAAAAGTACACCAAGACCTATGCAGAGAAGCTCCCTTATTTAAAGGAAGGGCAGTACTCCCCCATGCATTTCCACTGGTCCAAGATGGAGGACATCATCAACCGGGGCGGCGGCAACGTGCTGATCCGGGTGTGCAATAAGTCCCTTACCGTTACACCTGGCCAGACCCTGACCGTGGACTGGCTGAACGATCCGGTGGAAGCGGGCAGCGGCAGAATCCAGATTAACAAGACGGCGGCGGCAGATGCCCCGGAGCAAAACATCACAGCTGGTGCTCCCCTGGCAGGTGCTGTGTACACCGTATCGGATGCCACCACTGGCAAAGTCCTCGGCACCATGGAGACCGGTTCAGACGGGACGGCCCAGACAGCGGACCTGCCCATTGGACGGTATCTAGTGGCAGAGACCAAGGCGCCACAAGGCTTCCGGCTGGACAGCACACCGATGGTGGCGGAGATCACTGTGTCCGGTGAGGTGGTACAGCTCACGCAAGAGGACTGGCCCCTGTCTCTTGGGGTGTCTATCCGCAAGAGCGGCAGCCAGGAGATTCAGCCCGGCCAGATGCTGACATATACGCTCTCTGGCATTGCCAACCTTTCCGACACCGATCTCAGCCAGTTCTACTGGAGAGACACCTTGCCTGCCGGGTTGGAGCTTCTGCAAATCACCACCGGTACGTACAGCGTATCGCTTCGGTATCGGGTGGAGTATAGAACCAACCGCAGGGACTACCAGGTGCTGGCGGACGGCTTTGATAGCAGCGAAAACCACGCCTTTGCCATGAGCACCGCAGATCTGGGACTTGCCAATGGCGAGTATGTTACCGAGGTGCGGCTGGCCTTCGGCACAGTGCCTGCAGGGTTCTGCTCCGTGGAGAACCCCATTCTGCAGGTACAGGTCCCCGCTGACCTGAGCGGCGGCAGCATGATCCGCAACACAGCGGATGTGGGCGGCAGATGCGGGGACGCATGGCTCACTGAGACGGCGTCTTGGGATGCCGCTGTGCGGGTGCTGGACGAAGAGCAGCCGAAGACAGGATTTTGAGACTGAAATACGGGGTGCAGACAGACAACCTTAATGTGAAGTAAAACGGAGACGGGCTTATCCGAAGATAAGCCCGCCTTCTGAGTAAAGGAGATTCACTTGACCGCTTAGCTTATTTGATATTTCAGCGTCCCCTCATGCGAGGGGAAAAGCGAAGTACATGGTGCGCTGGTCCCGGTTCTCCACCTCATTTCAATCCACTCCTCTTGTGAGGAGAATATCCGCAATCGCAAAGACTGTCACTACGAGTTGCTCTTACTGCAAATTAGCAGAGTAGATTTGCTTCCGTGTTCGGGATGTGCGGCAGTCACGTCAGACATTGCTCACGCAGCTTGATAGCCTACCGGCGGTTTCAACACAGCTTCCGGCTATCAGTAGTCCAAAACTCTGGAAAGAGCAATGTTGTCTTGTTTTAATCCATTCCTTTTCAAGGAAAAAGTATCCGATTTGCAGATTGATGTTGTTCGCTTGCAAATCGTCCGATGAATCCGAGGGCTACGAAAGCCCAACTTGTGGCGCATTGCGAAAGTGCGCCGGGGTACAGGGAGATATCCAGGGTCTAACAACTTGCGATCTTGCGTGGGGGGATTTGCTCTTGGTGGTGCTTCAAGGGGTCATTGCAGAGATAAGCACCTGGCGTTACGTTTTTTGAGGATGGCGCCTGCTCCTTCCGCAACGCACAGGCTAATAATAACCGATTCTCTTGGGGATGTCAAGCACTTCTTTTCCAATAATGATGGAATGACTGAACCGATATGACCTTGCAGCAGGAAATGCTTCTGCAAACATCTGCCTCTTCAGAATGGGAATGAAAGAAGCATCAAAAAAGTTAGCGAATTTGCTAATAGATAGAGAAAATTGCAATTTAGGACCGAAAAACATAGCAGAGTAGCAAAGGGGTGAAGACACAAATTGAAGAGGGTTCGGAAAAGAATGTGCCATGTTATCACAAGTTTCCGCCTGCGGCTTCCAACATGTCAAAGGAAATACTGCAAATGATGTTGGAAAATTGAGATAACGAGAGCATGTGTACCAACTGGCTAGAGGGGACCTGCATTCTTGCGGATATGCTTGGACGCCAAAGAGCGGAAGCTGCGGAGTTCGCGGAAGAGCTATGGAGGAGCAGACTGTTCGATCTTCTTGGAATTCCTCTGGAAAACCTGCCTGGCCTGTGGTACAATCCAGACAATCGGATGAGATGTCTGGCAAAGGAGGCGCGGGGCATGCAGTACAAGATCGCCATTGTGGATGACGTGGCAGCAGACCGAGAGGCCATTTCAGACATGGTCCATCGCTGGGCGGAGATCGCTGGCAATCGAGCGATGATTTCCCCGTTCCCCTCTGCGGAGAGCTTTCTCTTCGACCTGGAAGACCACCCGGACTACAATATCCTCCTTGTGGACGTGGAGATGCGGGATATCTCCGGGATAGACCTGGCCAAACGCCTCCGAGCAGAACACAATAGGGCAGAGATCGCTTTTATCACCTCGCACTTTGAGTTCATCTCTGAGGGCTATGAGGTGGATGCACTGCACTATCTGGTCAAGCCAGTGTCAGAGGAGAAGCTCTTTGCCGTGCTGGACAAAGCGGCGGAGCGGCTGACGGTAGTTCCGGCATCCCTTGTGGTAAGCTGTGAGGGGGAGACCGTGAAGCTCCTGGAGACAGATATCTTATATGCGGAGGCTTTCGCTCACTATTTGGAGGTGCACACCCGGTCCCGGATGTACCGGCTCCACGAGAGCATCTCCACCTTTGCGGCCAAGCTCAGCCCCGATTTCTATCGCCCGCACCGGTCCTACATTATCAATCTACAGTCTGTAGAGCGGATCTCCCGAACTGCGGTGTGGCTGGAGGGCGGCATTGAGATCCCATTGGCCCGGGGCAAATACGATGATGTCAACCGCCGGTTCATTGAGAGAAATTAGGGGTATTAAGGTATGCTGAAACGCACCTATCTGAAGCTGGTGGAGTACCAGACGGAGCAGTCCCGGCAGCACCTGGAGGAGGTGCGGAGCATCCACCGGGAGATGCGGGCCTATAAGCACGACTACCACAACCACCTGCAGAACTTGAAGAGCTACCTGGAGGCCGGGGACACGGACCGGGCCCTGCACTACATCGGGGAGCTGGACCGGCAGCTGATGGATGTGGACACGCTGCTCAAGACCGGCAATGCCTCTCTGGACGCCATCCTCTCCGCCAAGATCGCCCAGGCCAAGAGCGAGGGCGTGGCCGTGTCTGTAAAGGCCAATGTCCCGGACAACCTCACCCTCACAGACCTGGAGCTCAGCATCGTGGTGGGCAATCTCCTGGACAACGCCATCGAGGCCTGCCGGACGGCAACGGGAGAGAGGTTCATCCGGTTGTACCTCGGCATGAAGGGCAAGATGCTGTACTTCTCCATGCTGAACGCCTCCGGGGGCAAACAGGAAAAGAAAGGGGACCTCTTTCAGACCAGCAAGTCCGGTGTTCACGGATTTGGCCTCCGCCGGGCCGAGGCCATCCTGAAAGATCATGACGGCTGGGTAAAATACAACAGCGAGGACGGGGCCTTCACGTCGGAGTTTCTGGTCCCGGCGCTGGCTTGATGCAATTCGTGCACGGACGGCTGCGTTCCGTGCACGATTTTCCTTATCAGGGACTGGCCGTGCTATCCTGCAGGGGAAAGAGGTGATACCCGTGGAATACGAGATAATACCAAACAAGAGGCCGTATCGGTCTGTGCTGAGCAACGCCCTGTGGAGCGTCTCTGGAATGGTCCATGGTGCGCCGTCCGTACTGGTATTGATGCTGCTGGAACTGCCCCTGGCGGTGTTCTTAGCCTGGGCGGGTGTACGGCTGCCGTCTCTCGTGGTGGGACTGGTCTCAGACGGGGCGGATCTCCAAGATGCGGCTGTCTCAGTGGGGGTGTTGCTCCTTGGGATGCTGCTCGCCACCGTGGGCAAGGACACCTGCCAGGCATTTCTGAACGTAAATCTGGAACGATACCGGCATGCCCGGGGCAGGGAGCTCATCCGCAAGGACCAGACCAGCTTCTATCAGACGTACGAGCGCAAGGAGACACGGGATATGCGCACCCGGGCGGAAAAGAGCACCTGGATGTGGAACGGGGTACAGCCCCTCAGCGATGCGCCCCGGTTTGTCCTCACCTTGGCGGAAAACCTGCTGTGCTATGCTCTCCTGGGCACGATGATCTCCTTTGTAAGCCCCTGGCTGGTGCTGCTGCTCACAGCGGCGCCGGCGGTGAACATCCTGGCGGAGCGGGCCTATCGGAAGTGGGAGTACGGCACCCGGGCGGCCAGGGCAGACAACGAGCGGAGATTGGACTACATCCTCCGCAAGCCCGCGGAATTTGCCAGCTACAAGGACATCCGGGTGTACGGCATGGCCGGCTGGTTCCGGGAGGTGTACCGGGATCTCTTTCAAACCGATATTGCCTGGGCCAAGAAGATGAGCATCCGCGGCTTTGCTGCACGCCTGGCGGATCTCCTCATGATCCTCCTCCGGGACGGCATCGCCTACGCGGTACTGATCCGGCAGGCTCTGGACGGCGCCGTTACCGTGGAGGAATTTGTGCTGTACTTTGCCGCCATCTCCTCCTTTGCAGACTTTGTCTCCAACATCATCAACGGGTGGAACAGCCTTGCCAACGCATCTCTCTTTCTCTCGGATTTCCGGGAGTACCTGGACTTGCCGGACGATGTCCCGGATGGGACTGAGACCGCAGAGGGGCACCTGGACCATGCACCGGAGATCGTGCTGGACCATGTGTCCTATCGCTATCGGGGCGCAGAACAGGACACCCTCCACGATATCAGCCTCACCATCGCCCCTGGCGAGAAGATTGCCCTGGTGGGCCTCAATGGGGCGGGCAAGACCACGCTGGTGAAGCTGATCTGCGGACTGTACGCCCCAACATCCGGGGAGGTCCGGGTGGACGGGGTGCCCATCCAGCGGTACCGGCGGGAGGAGTACGGCAGATTTCTCGCCCCTGTGTTTCAAGATGTTCGCACTGGCCCATTCTCCCTTGCTGATACGGTCTCCAGCTGCCTGGACGGCAGCGGAGACCTCCAAAAGGCAGAGCGCTGCCTCCGTATGGCGGGACTGGGGGACAAGATCGATGCTCTCCCCAAGGGGATCCACACCGTGCTGGACAAGCAGATCGACAAGGACGGTACGGATCTGTCCGGCGGCGAGAAGCAAAAGCTGATGCTGGCCCGGGCCATCTACAAGGCTGCACCTATCCTGGTGCTGGACGAACCCACGGCGGCGCTGGACCCCATCGCGGAGAGCCAGATCTACCTCCAGTACCACGCCCTTACCGCCGGCAAAACCTCGCTCTTTGTCTCCCATCGTCTGGCTTCCACCCAGTTTTGCGACAGAATCCTGTACCTGGACCAGGGACGGATCGCGGAGCAGGGGTCTCATGCCCAGCTCATCGCCCAGGGCGGCGCATACAGCCAGCTCTACGAGATCCAGAGCTGCTGGTACCGGGAGGACTACCGGGGAGGTGAGACCGCATGAAAGCATCGGAACATTGGCGCGTCTTTCGAAGGGGTGTCCGCCTGCTCTGGGATCTGAGCCCAGCATATACCGTGTTCTCGGTCCTGCAGGCTATCCTCGCCGCCCTTACCCCCTATGTGCCCATCTATTTCACCGCCCGCCTGGTGGATGCCCTCACCAACCGTCTGCCGGGGAGCACTCTGGTGCTGTATGCCGGCCTCACCGTGGGACTCACCTTCTTCCTGCAACTGCTCCGGGCCTGGTGCCAGGCACAGACAGAGGTCGCCGCAACGGCCTTCCAGCACAACTCGGATTGGAAGCATGCGGAGAAGACCATGGCCATGGCGTATGAATCCATCGAGGACCGGGATGTGGCCCTCCTGCGGGAGCGGATCCTCCAGGAGACATCCACAGGCTTCGGCTACTGGAACCTCCGGGAACGGCTGCTCTCCCTGGTGTGCTATGCTGTCCAGATCGGGGCAAGCATCTCCCTCACAGCGTCCTTCTTTACCTTGCAGACGATCCCGCTTTGGATGAAACTGGCTCTCGTCTGCGGGCTGCTTCTCACCCTCGCGGCCGGGACGCTGCTCAAGGGCAGGGCGGAAAAGCGCAAGAGCAGCCTGTTTGAAAAGGCGGTGGACTGGAACCTGATGGCTGGCCGTCTCAGCGACTACGAGTCCGAGTACGCCACCGGTAAGGACATCCGCCTCTACGGGATGTCTGAGGGGTGCCTCCGCAAGACCGTGGACTTCCAGGAGAAAGTCTACCAGCTGGAGCTGCAGACCAATGTGCCCGCCAGCCTGCTGGAGTCTGTGGGCAATGCCCTGGACTTCGGATTGAAATTCGGGGTGT
>CANQII010000132.1 GCA_947623875.1 uncultured Oscillospiraceae bacterium | reverse complement strand
TGGCTCGTCTGCGTAAGCGAATATGGTTTTATCCTCTATGTAGACGAGACAGGTAAGCAGGATGCACCCAAGCATGGCGTACGACTGGGCGCGGCCCGAAGGCCTAATCGCACGGTGCGGCGTACATCCTAGACTGTACCTGAACTGCAAGGTTTAGGCGGACCTAAAACTTTGCGGATTCAGGTCACTCCAGATATGGGCAAAAGACTTGCCTCTCGGGAGCTTCTCCAGATCATGCAGGGCTTCATACGCAGTGACAGGCGTCAGCACACAGGGCTTCGGCGGAACAAAATGCGGCAGTGTTTTGTCTGTGCCAACAAACACAACACGCTCCCGGGTCTGCGGGACGCCATACTCTTCTGCATGATATAGGTGGTATGTCAGGTGATACCCAAGCGAATGGAAATCCTCCAGGATTTGGTTCAAAGAGGATTCGTTCTGCTTGAGAAGCAAGCCGCCCACGTTTTCAGCCAGGAAGACCTTTGGCTTGATGGCCCGTACTGCATCAACGATGTATGTGTACAAGCTGCTCCTCCGGCTGCAGGCCAAGCATTTTCCCATTGATTGAGATGTCTTGGCACGGGAATCCCCCAACTACAATGTCCGCTGTGGGAGGGATATTTGCAATCTGCTCTCTGATATCCCCCTCAACAATATAGTTGCCCAAGTTTTCCCGATAGGTCCTGCAGGCTGCGGGATTCAGCTCGTTTGCCCAGAGGATCTCGAATCCGGTTTTGGGATAGTGCCGCCCCAGAAAATCAAAGCCACCCACAAGGCCCAGATCCAATCCCCCGCAACCCGAGAAGAGAGAAACCACTGTAATGGGTTTTGCTATCCCAGATCCATCAGCACGATCTGGTCTGTCAAGAAGGCATCTTCGCGACTCGTTGCACTGCTCTTTCAAAGTGGAACACCTCGTCATTGCAATGGACACAAGGACACCTCCTTCGCAGATGATTGCACAGAAAGCACATAGGGACATGAATAGAGCCGGAGCGGAAGCCTTCTGTTACCTACGGATAATAGAGCATTTTCAGACCGATGTCAATAGTCTTTTCCTGATCATTTCCAACCGTCCTCCGGATAGGCACGAGGTGTCGCTTACAGCCGACACCTCGTGCGGTGATTCCTCGATTCGTGTCAGCGAAACCGATTCTCCCATTTTGTCCGGATACCCATAGACGGCAGACGCGGCGCCAAGCCATGTAGGCCCGTGCGCCGCGTCTGCCGGCTGAGACAACCTCTGTACAGCCGGGAAAGGTTCACTTTTGGGGCAGGTAGTCCAGGGGATTCACCGGCTTGTCCTCCTTGTAGAGGGCAAAGTGAAGATGGGGCTCCCGTTTGCTCTCCCCGGCGGCGGAGTTGCCCACCGTGCCGATCACCGTCCCGGTCTCCACCACATCTCCCACATGGAAGATCTGGTTGTCTGAGAGATTGGAATACACGCTGACCAGCCCGTTGCCATGGTCGATCTCCAGGGTATTGCCCAACAGGTCCTCGCTGTAGAAGGCGGAGACGGTGCCGGTGGCTGCGGCCAATACTCTGGTCCCCACCGGGGCCTGGATGTCTATCCCCTCGTGGGTGCGCCAGTCTCCCATGGTCTCGTCATAGGCCAGATCCTCCACCGAAAAGGCCGCCGCAATGCCGCCGTTCACCGGCCATGTAAAGACCAGATTCACAGGCTTGGGCGTGGCGGTGGGTGCCGGAGTGGGCACGGGGGGCTCCGCTGGCTTGGGCGTCTCCTTCGGGGCAGCGCTCTGCTGGGGCGCAGCTGTCTGCTTTGGCTGCGCTGAGGGGCTGAATGCAGGCTTGGTACTCTGCTTGGGCGTGGGGCTGGGTTTCGCCGTGGCCTTGGGCTTTGGGGTATAGGTGGGCTTCGGCGCCTGAGACTGCTTGGCAGTGGGCTGGGATGAGGCCATGATACCAGCGGGTCCCCCTACCGGGGAGTCCCCGTTGTCTCCTGAGAAGGTCTCCCGCACCCCCTGATACAGGTAATAGCCGGAGAGGCCGATGGCCGCCACACAGGCCAGTACCACAACGTAAAATCCCTTGCCGGCTACGAAATCGCTGAGTTTCTCCAGCCAGCTTTTCTTCTTATCCATGAGAACACCTCCGGCTGTATTGTGGACAGGCCAGCGGCGAAATATACCTGCCGGGGAAGGTTTTTGGAAAAGAGGTTCCATTTTCTCCCAGCACCTTCGGCAAGAATCCAACGTTTCTACAGAGAATGTGGCGTTTTCCCATTTAAGGGTGGAAAAAACGGGGGCGACATGGTAGAATGCTAGGGATCACAGCGCACAACAGGGGATGACTATTCAATGCTAAACTCAGAGCAAAAGAGAGCCTTTTGCACCGCCAGACGGGCCGCCATCTCTACCGTCTACCCGTCTCTCAACGACCGCCAACTGGAAGGGGTCCTCACCACAGAAGGGCCGTTGCTGCTGCTGGCAGGCGCCGGCTCCGGCAAGACCACTGTCCTCATCAACCGCATCACCAACCTGATCCGCTACGGAAAGGGTTCAGACTGCAAGGAAGTGCCTGATTGGGTGACAGAGGACGACCTGAGCTTCCTGGAGGCCTTTGCGGCATCGCCCAACAAGGCCTGCCGCGCTGATGCAGACCGGCTCTGCGCCGTAGATCCAGCGCCGCCCTGGACCATCATCGCCATCACCTTCACCAACCGGGCCGCCAATGAGATGAAAGAGCGTCTGCAGAAGATGCTGGGAGACTCTGCACAGGGGATTTGGGCCTCCACCTTCCACTCCGCCTGCGTCCGCATCCTTCGCAAGTGGGCAGACCGTATCGGCTTCCCCTCCAGCTTTGCCATCTACGACACGGATGACTCCCTCCGGATCATCAAGGACTGCGTCAAGGAGCAGCAGATCGATGAGAAGACCTATGCGCCAAGAGCCATCCTGAGCCGGATCTCCAAGGCCAAGGACGCCATGAAGCTGTCTCGGGACTATGCCGCAGACTCCCAGAACTCCACCGATCCCTGGCGCAAGGTGGTCTCCTCTGTGTACACCTTCTATGAGCGGGCCCTCTGGGAGGCCGGCGCCATGGATTTTGACGATATCATCCTTCACACCGTGCGCCTTCTCCAGCAGGACGAGGAGGTCCGGCTGTACTATCAGAACAAGTTCCGCTATGTGCTCATCGATGAGTACCAGGACACCAACAACCTGCAGTATCTGCTGGCCTCCCTCCTGGCCGGCGGACGGCAGAACATCTGCGTGGTGGGCGACGACGACCAGTCCATCTACCGGTTCCGGGGCGCCACCATTGAGAACATCCTGAACTTTGAGAAGCAGTATAAAGGCTGCCGCACCATCCGTCTGGAGGAGAACTACCGCTCCACCGCCAACATCCTCTCGGTGGCCAACGCGGTGATCCGCAACAACAAGGGCCGCAAGGGCAAGACCCTCTGGACTGCCGGGGCAGACGGCAGCAAGGTGATCCACCACACCGCCGAGGACGAGCGGGAAGAGGCCCGGTATGTGTCCGATCAGGTGCTCCGAGGCGCCCGCAAAGGCAAACACTGGAGAGACTATGCCGTCCTCTACCGGACCAACGCTCAGTCCAACCAGATTGAGATGGCCCTGAAGCGTGCCGCCATTCCCTATCGGATCTACGGGGGCACCCGCTTCTTCGACCGCGCCGAGGTAAAGGACATGCTGGCCTACCTCAACGTGATCAACAATCATGACGACGACCTCCGGCTGCGGAGGATCATCAACAATCCGCCCAGAGGCATCGGCGCCGCCACCATAGACCATCTCCAGGAGGCAGCCCGAGAGGCCAACACCTCCATCTGGGAAGTGATCACCCACCCGGAGTCCAACCCCCTGTCCAAGCGGGTGTCCTCCCGGCTCAGCGAATTCATCTCCTTTATCAACGAGATGAGCGGTCTTGCCGACACAATCCCCCTGGATCGGTTCTATCAGACGGTGGTGAATCACTCCGGGTACATCACCATGCTCCAACAGAAGGGCGATGTGGAGTCCCGCACCCGCATGGAGAACGTGCAGGAGCTGCTCACCTCCGTGCAGGAGTATGCCAACGAGAACGATGACGCCACCCTCTCCGGATTTCTCTCTGAGGTGGCCCTCTTCACGGACCTGGACAACCGGGATCCCAATGAGGACGCCGTGACCCTCATGACAATGCACTCCGCCAAGGGTCTGGAGTTCCCCACGGTGTTTGTGGTGGGCATGGAAGAGGGCATCTTCCCCAACCACAGGACAATAGAGAACACAGAGGATCTGGAGGAGGAGCGGCGGCTCTGCTATGTGGCCATCACCCGGGCAAAAGAGGAACTGCATTTGGTGTCCTGTCGGCTGAGAACCCTGTACGGCAGAACCGGCATGAATCCCCCCTCCCGGTTCATCCACGAGATCCCGGCAGATCTGGTGGAGCCCACCGGCTACATTCCGGACGACCTCTCTGATGTCGATGAGGAGGATTCCCCCATTCCCAGCCGATTCGGTTGGAACAACTCCAAGAGTACCCGACACAACACCCGCTACGCCATACCCGGCACCTCCACCGCCAAGAAGCCGCTTCAGGCAGAGCCCCATATCGACAAGCCCCGGCACACCCGCTCTCAACTGCCCAAGACCCCCAACTTCTCGGAGCAGGGCCTCATCCAACTGGAGCATGGGGATCGAGTCTCCCACACGGTGTTCGGCGTGGGCACGGTGCTCAGCGCCGTAACCGCCGGCAATGACGTACTGGCATCCATAGACTTCCCGGTGGGGGTAAAGCGGATGATGCTCCGCACCGCATCCCAATATCTCACGAAGCTGGAGGACTGAAAAGATGAGACTGGACAAGTGGTTGAAGGTCTCCCGGCTCATCAAGCGCCGCACGGTGGCCAATGAGGCGGCAGACAACGGGCGCATCACCGTAAACGGCAGAGAGGCGAAGGCCTCCTATGACGTCAAGATCGGGGATGTGCTGGAGATGAAGTTCGGGGACCGGACGGTAAAGGTGGAGGTGCTCTCCACCGCAGAAATCGTGGGAAAGGCAGACGCCATATCCATGTACCGTCAGATCTGAGGGCTGCTTTATGAAGCATCTCTCCGATTTCCTGATGGCAGTTCTCGCCGGCATCGCCATCTCCATCGGCGGCACCGTATTTCTCTCCCTGGACGACAAGGTCTTAGGCGCCACCTTCTTTGCAGTGGGTCTCTTCATGGTATGCACCCTGGGGCTGAACCTCTTCACCGGCAAGGTGTGCTATCTTCCCAACCAGGAGAAGAAAGGGCCCTATCTGGTCTTTCTCGGCATCGTCTGGCTGGGGAATCTGGTGGGCACCGAGCTCACCGCTCTGGCAGTCCAGGCCACCCGGATTGGGTCAGCACTGCAGGCAAAGGCACAAGGTCTCGCCGAAACCAAGACTGGGGATTCCCTGCTCTCCCTGTTCCTCCTGGGCATCTTCTGCAATGTGCTGATCTTCGTGGCAGTGGAGAGCTACAAGAGCAATCAGACACCGGTGGGCAAGTATCTTGGCCTCTTCTTCGGGGTTACGGTGTTCATCCTGGCGGGCTTCGAGCACTGTGTGGCAGACATGTTCTACTTTGCAGTGGCGGGTGCCTGGTCTCTCAGGACACTGCTGTGTCTCGTGGCCATCACCCTGGGAAATAGCGTAGGCGGAATGCTGCTGCCATTGTGCTTCCGGTTGCGGGACAAGGTCCAGACAGGTTGAAGCAGACAAGTACATATCGATATGGACAGGCTCTGTGTGCGGCACAGGGCCTGTCTTTTTATGCCCATAGACCATCTGAGCCCGTAATATGTCCCGAATTTGATACATTTTTCGGGACAAACCGGCCAATGCAAAAGGTCTCCGGACGCCTGGAGGACATCCGAAGACCTGCAATTGAATTGGTGATATTGTGAAGGGCTGTGTGGAGGTGTCAGCTATCGTAGTACTCGATGGCATCCTGCAGATAGTGCTTGAAGAGGGCCTGATACTCCGGCGGGACAGAAACACCTTCGACACTCTCCCCGTGAGTATAGTACCACTCGCTGAGGCCCTCCGTGATCCCCTGCATATCCAAGATGGGCGCCAACACCAAGAAATCGGTGAGGGTGCGGTTGAAGTTGGTGTAGGAAATGCCCTTGCGATGCTCCACCTGGGGTGGGTCTATGACATGACCCAGCAGCACGATATTGTTGTATTGGCGGAGCGTTTCCGGTCCATACGCCCAGATCAAACCTTCCCTGTGGCGGCCCAGGAATCTTCCCTGGCAGATGAGCGCATCGTCCAGCGCAAAGACCATTTTCTCCCCAACACACGCCTGCACAGCCTGAAGCCAAGAGAATGGCGATATGAAGTCCCAGCTCTTTGGAAAGTCCTTCTTACGGGGATCGTAGGATGGAATGGCCACGGTGCGGCAGTACTCTGTCTGGTCTTCCGGAAGGTGGAGCGCCAGTTGTCCTTCTTCGTTGTACTCTGCATGGCAAGGGACAGCAGCCTGATCTGCTGGTACGATCGGCGGCATATTTTTGATCGGATACAAGATGGTACCCTCCCCGTATGATAATAGAATATGCATGTTAGCAAATGTAATACATTTTATCGGCACATTGTTCAAGCAAGAGAAGTGCTTCGGTGCGCCGTGCTTCTGCACCGCGTGACAATATCATATATGAATTTTGGCAAAATTGCAAGTCTCGCTATAAGGAAGTATGCTCAAGGCGCGGTACGGTGACACCGGAGCCTAGGCCACAGGACAAGATATCAACGCAGTGAACTCCCGCAATCCAGAACTGCTGCGCGTCTAAGAGCGCAGTATTGCTGAACAAAATTTCAAGCCAAATGCAACCATTTTCCTTTTCACTCATTCATATTGCATTTGTCAGTAATTGCAACACACCATATTACAGATGCTTAATTTCTGTGTATACTTCCAGAATCGGTTTGTGTAACATCCTCTGCACTGGGTCCAGAAATATATGACAGTTTAAGCTTTAAAATTCACAACTCAATCTATCCCGTAACAGTTTCACATTTTTTGCTTAGTCAATGTGCAAGATCATTTTATTAATATTCAATATAACCGAGCTATTTTTCACTGTCTGCAATCAGAATAATCGTTAAACTTAGGAGCCTGTTATTTCTGATTTATAACTCAACAACATTGATTTCCCGCTTTGTGCCATCTCATGTTTCTTAGCAAACGTTTTCAAGCCATCAAAGTGTATTATTTTTTATTTTGTTCTGATTATTCCATGCAAAAAAACACTGTTGTGCAAAATCTTACCGTTGAGGAATTGCTGAGGAATTGCTGACCCTCGTGTTTTTTTCAAAACCCTCTTGACATCTTGTCTCGAAAAGTATATCATATTCGAGACATGACAAACTGGTTGGCGGAGGCACAACTATTTTCTGTTGGAACGCGAACAACTTCCTGTTTAAGACAAAATCATTGAAACTTTGTCTCAACTGGCATACCACACCTTTTGTTCTGAGGAGGCAATATCCATGGAGACCAGTTATTCCCAGCAAGTACGTAACCGTATTGATACGGCGACCGTCGGAACAGTTTTCACAAGCTCCGATTTCATGGACATCGCGGACAAAAACACCATAAGACGTATTTTAGACCGGCTAACTCAGTCAGGAAAGCTAAAACGCGTCCTAGCAGGCGTCTATTTAAAGCCAAGATATAGCGAGTTTCTGAAGGAGTATATGCCAGCAAATCCGGAAACTGTTGCCAAGGCGCTTGCTCGTTCCTATCACTGGACCATTGGACCGACCGGATACACTGCTCTAAATATATTAGGGCTGTCTACTCAAGTGCCCATGGGATGGGCCTTCGTCAGCGATGGTCCATATCGGACATATAACTGGGGAAAAACAAAAGTTGAATTTCTGCACCGAACCAGCAAAGACATCACTGGGTTTTCATACATGACGATTCTCGTAATTCAGGCATTGAAAACCCTCGGTCGTAAAAACCTGACCTTTGCAACTATCCAAAAACTCCGTACTTTAATTACTAAAGAAGATTTGGCAATCATGCTCCAAGAGGCACCTCTTTCAACCAACTGGGTCTACAAGACCATGAAGCAGATTGCCGGTGAGGAGAGTCAAGATGATCGATTTTGTAGGATTATCACCCGATAGCAAAATAGACCTCTTTGTCAGAACAGCTGACCGGATCGGTTTAAACCATGACATTGTAGAAAAGGATTTCTGGGTTTGCTATACACTAGACTATCTGTTTCGCAGCTCTCCTTTTCGCAATGTATTAACTTTCAAAGGTGGCACTAGCCTGTCAAAGGCTTACCATCTGATCAACCGTTTTTCTGAGGATATCGATCTGATCCTTGACTGGCGAACCCTAGGATACGGCAAAGACGAGCCCTGGGAGAAGCGTTCTAACACAAAGCAAGACGTTTTTAATAAAGAAGCTAATGCTCGTGCTGCGGTCTTCCTGCAGGATACCTTTTGCCCTACTATCAAAGAAGGTTTGTCAAATAAACTGGGATGCGAAGCAAACGTATATATCGACTCCAATGATAAACAGGTTGTTATTTTCGCCTACCCCAAGCTATTCGAAGGCGATAAAACTTTGCAGTTGATTCGTTTAGAAATCGGACCACTTGCAGCTTGGACACCTGCTACAACAGCTACAATCAC
>CANQII010000131.1 GCA_947623875.1 uncultured Oscillospiraceae bacterium | reverse complement strand
ATTTGCCCGCTCCAAGCCCGGGCGCACCGCCCTCATCACCCTGTTGGAGCGGGCAGCAGACGGCCTGGAAGGGAAGACTGGCACCCTCATTGCCCAGTGATAGATCCCCATCTGCTGATATGGGTATACTAATCAAATTAGGGTGTTTAGGCGATCGACAGTATTACAGAGCGGGGGTCAGAGGCTGTGAAGTACATACATGCCTTTAGTCTTACTCTGGGAGTCAGGCATCGGCCTTGATATTCAGTCGGGCAGCCATCCTCTCTGACTGTATTGCACACAGACAAGGCCCCTGCCGCCATCGGTCCCTATTCCCAGGGCTATCAGGTGAACGGCTTCGCCTTCACCTCCGGCCAGATCCCTGTGAATCCGGCAGACGGCACCATCCCCCTGCATAGGTGCGAAAAAGCGGGAGGCGTTCTCCAGAGGAGAGAATGCCTCCCGCCTTTGGTGCTTTCGGACCGGAGTGGTTCATGTTGCAGGGACAGACAGGCATCTTTTCCAGTTGTGTGTTGCGTGAATTCATATTACCTGCTCATACGTGTACGGTATATCATTATCTCTGATTCGTGAAGCAAATGTTCTGTTGCAGCTTGTGAATCATGTAGCTGTTTCGTATCTTTTGCGATATAAAATTGATGATATCCTCTCTTGACGGCTGTCCGCTTCTGAGATACAATACCGCAAAATGATTTTCCCTGGAAGGGGGTGCGGACATGGCGATTGCGGATCGGCTGAAAGAGGCCAGGATCAGCGCCGGGCTGTCTCAGGAGCAGGTCTCAGACCGGCTGCACGTCTCCAGACAGCTGGTCTCCAAGTGGGAGAGCGGCGCCAGCGAGCCGAAAGCCAGTGAGCTGGTGCAGTGCGCGGACATCTATGGAACCACGCTGGACTGGCTCTGCGGCCGCGCCGTCTCGGCGCCAGCCGCAGAGCCCCCGATGGAGGCGGAAGGGCAGCCGCCGGAAGAGACGCAGATCCAGGAAGCGGCGCCATCGGCAGGGGAGACGCAGCCTCTTGAGGAGACACAACAGCCGGAAGAGGTGCAGTCCCCGGAAGAGGTGCAGTCTCCGGAAGAGGTACAGTCCCCGGAGGAGACGCAGATCCAACCGGAGGAGACGCAGACACCACTGGAGCAGCCCAGCGAGCCGGAAAAGCCCCGGAAGCGGCAGCCGTCCCGGAAGGAGTTTTGCGTGCTCCTGCTCCTTCTGGCAGGGACCCTCATTGCCGTGATCGTCCTGGCGGCCAAGCTGCGGGACAGCAACCGGGAGCTGTGGGAACAGAGCAACCATCTCTCCATCAACGATCCCTTTTCAGACTACAGCCTCTCAGTCTGGGACCAGAACAATCTCCCATGGGTTACCGTAGATCCGGAGGTTATCCAGACCCCTCCGGCGGACCAAAAGACGGATACCTACGAGACCCGGAGATTTGACGTCACCAT
Organism: uncultured Oscillospiraceae bacterium; assembly: GCA_947623875.1. Classification (GTDB taxonomy): domain Bacteria; phylum Bacillota; class Clostridia; order Oscillospirales; family Oscillospiraceae; genus Enterenecus. The sequence continues at coordinate 7,291 of CANQII010000131.1, read as the reverse complement.
CAACCCGGGAGCGGTGTACCAGCTCACAGACTTCCTCACATTGCCGCCAGACACTATGGTTACCTTCCAGGCGGAGTACATCCCCTCCATCGAGTTTGTGTGCTATGGGATCATGAACCGGGATCTGGAAGCCACAGAAATTCTCACCCACAATGAGATTTCTGGCAGGGTACAGGTCTCCAAGGCGGGGGAGTACTGTCTCTACATCCAAAACCGATCGAAAGAGGTCATCAAGGTACAGGGGTATTACACGTACCCGGCTGTAGACGGCAGTACGCCGGAGATCCAGCGGTGAGCTGCGGCTCGATCCGGCTTCCCAACCTGCACGGCATCCAATCTATGGAAGAAACCCGGGGCACACCGTGCTGTGCCCCGGGTTTTTTGCCTCAGAGCGGCGCCAATGTTACGGTTTGTGGCGGCTCTGTCACGAAACGTGGCGGTTGGAGCGCTGGAAAGGGCTCCTGTTACGAGTGGTGGCGGGGGTGTTTCGAATCGTTGCTTCCCATTATCCCGGCGGTATGGTAGGCTCAGCCCACCTCCGAAGGACCCTTTCCAGCCTGGACTGCGGCTGGATGGGCTTCGGAGCGACAGGCTTGAAAGGGGGAAATCCCATGCTCATACGCGCTGCACTGGCGGAGACCCGCTCCTCCCTGAAACAGCCGGGGAGCATCATCACATTCTTTGTCCTGCTGCTGATGGTGCTGCAGAACTTTGTCTTCAATGTCCAGAGGTATCAGGGATCGGACCTGCTGCACATGGTTCAGCCGATGAAGATCCTGCTGCTGGGAGACAACGTCGAAAACGAGACCTGGTACACGGTGCTGCTTCAGATTTATCCCCTGTTGGTGTCCCTCCCGGCGGTGATCCCCTACGCCAAGGAGCGGCAGACAGGGGAGAGCCTCTTGTTGGCCGCCCGGATCGGGAATATGCGGTATGCCTTCAGCCGGCTGCTCTCCGTGCTGCTCACAACCTTCCTTGTCTTTACCATCCCGCCGCTCATCGAGATCGGCTTGAACTGCATCTCCTTTCCCCTGGAGGCCCAGTGTGATCCCTATGGGATCGGCATTTATGATCCCAAGTACCCGGGAATTGTCCGCAACTATCTGTTCAGCGGGCTATACCTCCGCTCTCCCTATCTCTATGCGGTGGTGGGGACCCTGTTCTGGGGGCTCTGCAGCGCCATCTTTGCCGCTTTTTCCGCCGCCTTTGTGGCCGTCTTCCGCTTCCGATTCACGGTCTTTGCCATGCTCCCGGCCTTCCTGTTTCTGAATGCCACGGTGATGCTGAGCGTCAAGGACCGGAATATCCCCGGCGTGGCCTGGTACCACTACCTCACCCTCTTTAACGATCGCCTGAAGAACCCGGCATACCTCTGGGTGCTGCCCATCCTGCTGCTGATCGCCGTCCTTGCTGCGGCGTGGGGAGGGAAACGAGATTGTATCGGCTGAGGTATGATTTGCTCTACACGCTGCTGTTTGGCATCCTGTCCGGTGTCCTTGCCGCTGTGCTCTATGTTAATCCGATGTGCGATACCATATCCCTGCCGGAGATGGTGCTCCAGCTCAGCGGCTCCCGGGGGATCTTTGCGCTCTACGGGGCAGCCCCCAGCGAGCTCATGGCGGTGTTCTCCCGGTTTCTCCCCTCCATTCTCTTCGAGATCTACGCCGGCACCGTGATGTACCGCAGCTTCTGTACCGCCAGCGTGTATGTGTTCACCCGGAACCCGGACCGGGCCAAGTGGTATCGCCGGGAAGTATGCCGGGTGCTCCTGCTGTCCGTATTATTCACGGCTATCTCACTGGCGATCACGGTCTTGTTGGCTGCGGTGCGGTATGCAGTAGTCCTGAATGTGCCGGGAGCCATCCTTTTGCTCTATCATTTTGTGCTATACGCCATCTGGACCTTCACGGTTACAATCTTTATCAACGTGCTCTCCATCTGGTTGGGCTCATACAACGCCACCCTGGCGGCCACGGCCCTCCAGGCATTGTGCATTGCGCTGCTGGGCCTTGTGCGGCTCAGTGCCCAGCCGGTGCTCGCGGTGCTGGCGCGGGTGAATCCGGTCTCCCACCTGATCCTGGGGTGGTTCCACAGCGCCATCCCCGCAGTGGAGGAGGCCATTCCCCCGGTGGGAGACGTGGAATTTTGGGGCTTTTCCTTCCCCGTGTCTCTCCTGGTGGTCTCCGTGTACTGCCTGGCGGTGGTGCTCTCCGGCAGGCAGCTGGTCCTCCATCATGACATCTTAAGCGGCAACGCAGAACTGGACGGTGTGTGACATGATCCTGCAAGCGAAACATGTGAGTAAGTCGATCCGCGGGAAGACCGTGCTCTCAGAGGTGAACCTGCGGCTGGAGAGCGGCACCATCTACGGATTTGTGGGGCGAAACGGCTCCGGCAAGACCGTGCTCTTTCGGGCGCTGTCCGGGCTGATCTCCCTGTCCTCCGGAGAGGTGAACCTGGACGGCAAGGTGCTCCGCCGTGACTTTGACGTCCTGCCCAATCTTGGCATCACCCTGGAGACCACCGGGCTCTATCCCAGCTACACCGGCGTGGAGAACCTGGCGTATCTCGCGGGAATTCGAAACCGCATCGGGATGCGGGCGATCCGCAGGGCCATCCAGCGGGTGGGCCTGGACCCGGAGGACAAACGGACCTATCGGAAGTACTCCATGGGGATGAAGCAGCGGCTGGCCCTGGCCCAGGCGGTGATGGAGCGGCCGGACATCATCATGCTGGACGAGCCCACCAACGGCCTGGATGAGGACGGGGTGGATATGATCCGCCAGCTGATCCTGGAGGAGAAGGCGAGAGGCGCCATGATTCTGGTGGCCAGCCACAACAAGGAGGACATTCAGATCCTGGCAGACCGGGTGTTCCGGATCTCCGCCGGTGCGGTCTCCCCAAGTGAGGAGGCTGCCCTATGAAAGTTCGGCTCTGGTACGGGGTCGCGGCGGTTTTGGTGCTGGCGGCTGCCATCTTCGGCCTCTCGAAGCGGCAGACATATCGGAATATCCTGGAGGCGGAAGATCCGTTTGCCGATGCCATGGTGGCGGAGCTCCCGGACAAATCGGTGCGCATCACCTGCGAGCACATGCGGGAGGTTCTTCCCACGATCCCCTTGATCCTGCATGTTCGCGTATTGGAAGAGACCGAGTTCCTCGCAGACGGCTACAGCAGGACGAAAGTGCAGGTGGAGGAGGTCTTTACCGGCACCGGCTGTGCCCCTGGGGACACCATCTACCTGGCGGGCAATATCAACTGCGGCGAATGGGAGGACGCATTGCATCTGGAGTGCTACTTTGTGAATCTGCCCAAGGTGGGGGAGGACTACCTGGTGTTTGCAGAAGAGCAGGTGGAGACCTTCCTGGACCCCACGCCTGCGTTCCGCCTCAGCGAAGAGACGCTGTTTCGGCCGATGCTCTGCTACAAGGACAGCCCCTGCACGATTTTGCCCGCATCGGAGCAGTCTACCTATGTCCCCTATGAGCCGGTGCGGGGCAATGAGTTCTTCGTTACATCGGAGGAGGGGCTGCAGATGTTGATGGACCTGAAACACGAGATGCTGGAGCGCTATCCCATGCATTGAGACAGAAAAACGCCCGGGAGACACGGATGAGACGTGCCTCCCGGGCGATTCTTATGTACGATGTTGCCTCAAGCCTTGCAGAAGCGGTTGGCAAAGGCCTTGCCCACCGCCTCCGCCGCAAAGGCGGCGAAGTACGAGATCACAAACATGATGGGCCAATCGTGGAACCTGGCTTATCTGCATAGAGGATATGACCTTGCCCCATAAGTTCATTGGAACTTCAGGAACCACGGCTTTTCAGAACTTTTCCGAGCACAAACATCTTGTCCCGGACGATCCCGGGTTTGAGCGGAGGATTCTCTGAACTTATGATGGCCATAGAAAACAGGTCTATGAATTGTATCGCCACAATCCAGACTGTGCGCAAGTGAAGGACAGCGGTTTGGGGCGGCGCATGTTCCACTCAGTTTGGACTCGTTTTGCATCGCTAGCAGCAATTTTGCCCACGTTTAAGCTCAATTTGTGCTGATGTTGCAACGTTTGTATTGGTATTCACAGCTTTACATTGGTGCTAATCCAGGACTTGCACATGTGGCTGCTTTCATATGCTACTATGTCCGTCATACGCGCACACTATAGCTCAATCGGCAATGTGAGTTGCGTTCCATGCCGGGGGGCAAATTAAGGTACTTTTTCGCAAAACCATCTCCTCTATGCAGATAAGCCAGGATCGTGGAAAGCGCCGGAGAACCAGTGGGAGAACTGCTCCTCCGCCGGGATCGTCGCGTTGAAGAAGATGTTGGCGGCGGACACGATGAAGGTGTTCACGGTGTTCAGGATGATGGAGGGGAGGATGTTGGCCACCAGCTTATAGGCCAGGGTTCCCTCCTTGCAGAAGCGCCGGGTGATGGCGGCAGACCAGTCGTTATAGGGGAGCAGGATGCTCCAGATGAGGATGTTCAGGGTGATCATGCCGCAGTTGGAAAACACGGTGGAAAAGTTCAGCGGCAGGCCGTCCACGAAGATGGACGCCAGGGACATGAACAGTCCCATCATCATGGCAAGGACGACATTTACGGTCTCTCCATAGTGGTCTCGGAACATCATGGCGGGGAAATCTCTCCTTGTTGGGGTGATATCGGGAAAATCCAGACGGGATCGCGATGGCGGGCGTATTCTATCTGATTTTGCAGAAGATGTCCAGTGCTGATTTTGCCGAAAAAGGAAAGCAAGGGCACCAAAAATCGAATAAACAACGAGGCTGCTGGAAACGGTATGCACGCAAGAGAATTTCTGCCTGCTGTCTGCCTGAACAGAGGGATGGGTTGGAAGAGAGAGACAGACAGCGCAGCACCGAGGGCCTCTCAGGAGGCCCTCGGTGCTGTGGATTCTTGTCTACGGGGCGGATTGCTCCGCCAGGGCGGCCAGCCGCGCCAGTTCCTCTGGGGTGTCTGCGTCTGAGAGCTCTTCCCGGTCTGCCACCGGCACATGGACCACCAGGTCCGGCTCCCGCTTGATGAGAAAGGAGCCCCCTTTTCCCTCGGGGAGGTGCAGCAGATCCCCGAAAAGACGCTTGGGGAAGAGCACCGGCGCACCGGGGGTCCGGGTGCCGTTCTCCTCATAGCAGAGGCGGTGGATCTGGTCTGGATGCTGCCGGAAGGCTTGGATCAGGGCCTCCATGCTCTCCATGCGGAGCAGGGGCTGATCCCCCGGACAGAACAGCACCCCGTCCGGCTCCCAGAGGGAGAGTGCCAGCACCCGCTCCAGTCCCAGGCGGACGGTGTCGCTGCGGTGAGGAAGATCATGGAGAACCGTGTTGATGCCCCTCTGCCGGGTGTATGCTGCCACTGCGCTGTCTCGGGTTACCACCGTCCTGGCGGAGAGGGGAAGGGCATCGGTGCTGTCCAGGATCCGGGAGAGCAGAGGAGCACCGCAGAAGTCCTGGAGCAGTTTGTTCTTCCAGGGGGTGCCATCCTCTTGAAAGCGCTTGCCCAGGCCGGAGGCCATGATCACCGCCGCCACCTGGGGGACATCCCGCTGAAAGACGTCTCGGAAGGCGATGGCGTTTTCCCGGATACAGGTGTCCCGAAAGAGCTCATACCGCTCCAGAAGGGCCAGCCCCTCCGGGGAGACCACGCTTCCGCCGCCGCCCTTTCCCCCTACCGTGGGGATGGTGAGGGGAGTGCCGGTGACTGCCTCCGCCCGGCGGAGGATCTTCAGGGCCTTCGTGTAGGCCAGGCCCATGCGGCCGGCTGCGGCCCGCAGGGAGCTGGTCTCCTGAATGCCCCGCAGGAGACGGCAGGGACCTTCCCCGAAAAACCGCTGTCCGTCCTCGGCGATGAGGGTTACCCGTGTGTCTGGCGTCATGGAACCACCTTCCTGCAGTGTGTTGTGCTGGGCCAGGCTGCCGGAATAGGAGCTATGGCAGACCCTGGGAACGGGAGATACTGTACCAGATGGGGCGAGGGGCTGTCAAGAGAGGGAAAATCCAAGAAAATTGGAAAGAAACCTCTTGCAGCAAATGCCTGGGTGCGATACCATGTAGACAGCGGCCGCAATCGGGCGGCAAATCTGTTTCGAAAGGATGCGGATCGTATGGCAAGACGGATACTGGCATTGCTGCTGGTGCTCTGCACCGCAGTGGGCCTTGTGGGGACGGCGTGGGCGGAGGACACCCTCACGGCCCTCAGTTCCAACAACAAGGGAAGGCAGAACTACGCCACCTGGAGTGAGCCGATGCGCTCTTTCCTCTATGAGGGGGAGGAGGATACCCTGGTGCGGGTGGAGGCACCCTGGGATCGGCAGGGCACTATCGTGGTGGAGGAGTACAGCGAGGACCTCTCCCTCCTCTCCTCCCGCACCATTCCCATGGAACTGCCCCTCTTCGGCGGGTTCTTTGCTGGAAAGAAGTACAACTTCCTGGTGTTCGGAGACACCAACCCGGACCAGTCCAACGCCAAAGAGGTCTGCCGGGTGGTGAAGTACTCCAAGGACTGGGAGCGGCTGGGCGAGGCCTCTCTCAAGGGGATCAACACCACGGTGATGTTTGACGCCGGCTGCTGCCGGATGGCGGAGGCCATGGGATATCTCTATGTGCGCACCAGCCACGAGATGTACGCCGACGCGGATCGGGTCCATCACCAGGCCAACCTCACCTTCAGCGTGGATGAGGCCACCATGACGGTGGACGACCTGTTCGAGGAGGCGGCCAATCCCGCCTTCGGGTATGTATCTCACTCCTTCAACCAGTTCATCGAGATTGACGACAACGGCGCCATCGTCACCCTGGACCACGGGGACGGCGCCCCGCGGGACTTTACGGTGCTGCGGTATGTGCTGAAGGCAGGAGAACGGAATTTCACCAGTTACGGTGTAGAGGGCTCCTCCTTCTATCACTTCCCCGGGGAGATGGGCGAGAACTACACCGGCGGCTCGGTGGGCGGCTTTGCCATCTCCAGGTCTCATTACCTGGCGGCATACAACCTGGACGACCAGACCGGGGAGCACCGGTCTGTCCGCAACGTAAAAGTGGGCGCGGTGGCAAAGGAGGACCTGTATCCCTTCCCGCAGGGCGCCGAGGTCCCATTCACCGGCACCAGCATCTCCCTCACAAACTATCCGGCGGACGGCACTACTACCACATCCACCCCACAGTTGGTGGAGATGGATGACGACCTGTTCCTGGTACTGTGGCAGGTCTATGACCTCTCCTCCATGGATGCCGGGGACCTGCTCTCCTATGCGTTTGTGGACGGGGAAGGACAG
>CANQII010000130.1 GCA_947623875.1 uncultured Oscillospiraceae bacterium | reverse complement strand
CGGATCTGAATGGGCTGGTTCCACACCTCTTGATCCGGGCTGGACCAGGTGGTGCCGTTGGGGGTGGGACGGATCAGATTGTCGTCCCAGGAGACGGTGAGGGTGTATGTGCTGCCGGATGCCACAGTGCCCAGATTGGAGAGGCTGTGAGACTGTACCTGAGGCGCAGAATCGGCTTCTGGGGCGGCGCTGTTGTAGAGGATCGGGGTGGTACCGAGAAGGTCAGTCCCGTTTCCGGTGTACTTGCCGTCTGTGGGGGAGGTACTGGTTACCGCGAACTGGAGGTACTTCCCGGCGCTGGTGAAGACCAGAAGGCCAGCGGCGTCATCCAGGCAGAAGCTGCTGTTCTGGGCGAGAAGGGTTTCGGCATACTCCCAGTTGTCCCCGATGGAGAGGGTGCTGTCTGGGAGGGCAGAGAGCCGGCGGACCAGGATGTGGAGGCCGTCTGCAGCATTGGCGGCAGCCCCTTTGTTGCGGAAGCTCACCTGCCAGCCATCCTTCGCTTCCGTACGAGTCGCGTTCAGCACCGCTGCATCCTTCAGAGCAGAGACGTCCAGAGAGGTGCCGGCGATCTGGGGGATGGTGAACACGGTGGAGCCCACGGTGTAGCTGCTCGCTGCGTGCCAGAAGAGACTGGTGTCATCGAGGCCTTTCAGAAGACAGAGGTCGTTCTCACCGCCATCCACGCCGGGGGTGCCGGAGCTGACGATGTCCCCGTTACCGTTCACCATGACGGGATCATCCCAGGCGGCGTCCATCATGTACCAGGTGCCATTCACCTGGACCGCATTCCACAGTCGGACTTCCGCGCCGTGTTCTGTGGTGCGGGTGCCCTGGAGCAGGATGTTGGGAAGGCCCATGATCTGCAGCACATATTGCACGGTCTTGGCATAGCCCACAGCGTTTCCTTCCTGGGTGAGAAGTGCATAGACGGTGCCCAGAGAGGAGACATTGGCTTCCGTGCAGGTGGTCTCATTTCGGAGGCTAATGGTGCGGATCACCTGATCGTGGACGTACTGGAGTTGCTGGGCGGTGCCGTCCAGTGCGCCCGCTTCTACGGCGATCTTCCGGGCAGCCGTAACGAGACGCTCTTGGATGGTGCTGAGATCTTCCGCATGCAGGCTTACCCCGTCCAGGTGGAAGCTGCCGTTGTCGCCGGCCCCCAACATGGCGTGGTACTTGCCGTCTGTGCTGGAAAGGATCCGGAGGGTGAGCCGGCTGGTGTCCACATACCAGGCTGCCGGGTGGTCCATGGCAAAGGCGTATTTCGCGGCGGCGAAGTCCTGCATCAGGTTCTGGTTGCCGTTACAGTATGCGGCAATCCCCTCCTGGGAGACCGGTGCCACCGTGCCATCCCCGATGGCTTCAGAGAGGTCCAGAGAGGCGTTGCCGTCCTGAAGGGTGCCATTTTGGAACAGCAGATGGAGGGCATCGTAGAGGCGCCGTCCCTGACCGCTGAGCTGCCGGCCGTACCAGTCTGCGCAGCGGTCTATGATTTCCGTGGCGTCCGTCGCGGCGGCCGGGAAGAGCGCCAGGCCCGCCAGCAGCGCCAGAACCAGAAGAAGGGCAGGGAAGGTTCGTTTCATTCGTTCTAACCACCTTTCAAAAGTTTGCCCAGCGGAAACAGCAGGGCAGGGGAGAGGTTAGGGTGTCTCTGTGGGCTGTGAAGGAGTTTCCCTTGAATGGCCCCGTTTTGGCAGGGATTCTACGTATTTCACCAGTACCTTTTGGGAGATTTTGTCTGCCGCGGAGACAAAATAGTCCCGTGTCCACAGCTGCGGACATTTGCCGGGTAGAAATTCCTGCCGGAGGATGGCGCCGGTGCCGCGCTTGACGAGCCGCATCACATCGGCTGGCCCCAGAGTGGGCGGCGTGTGTACCAACATCCTGCAGTAGTCCTGCCCGCACTCCAGGTCTATCAGCTCGATGTCGTTCTGTTCGCAGATTTGGGTGGTGAGGGAGACGAAGCGGTCCTTGAACCCATCTATCAGGAATACCTTTCTGCGATAGCGCGGACAGAACACGAAGTGATAGTGCACCGTGGAGACAGTGGCGGCGCGTTGCTTGGTTTTCATGTATCTATAATAGCATATTTCAGATACAACTGCAAGAGAAAAATTGCCGGATTCCCCCTTTTCGACAAATTCTCCCCAGAAAGGCTGGTATACTGGATGGCGAAAGATAGGATATCCTGCCGGAAAAGAAGGGCAGCGGCAGTACGCTGTCTAAACCGGAATGCCGGACTTCGAGAGGGGGCGGCAAAGGCTGGGATGCTGGCCGGATGGGGGAAAGACGCCCCACTGGAGAACAGGTACCTGGCTGTATTGGGGACAAAGCGGCATCTTTCCCCTGTGCGAAGATTTCCTTTACAGCACTTGCGCTGTATGGATTCATGGGGTATATAGAGTACCGAGGCTTTCTGCAGACTGCCCTTCCCCTGCAGGAACATCAATCGCTGGGATCTTGTCCAAGAAACAGCGGGTTGGAGGAATGTATCGATGCGTAAGACAAAGTATGGGGCGATCCCGTCCTGGGCTTTGATCTATCCGGATGACACAGTGCGGGTTAGCGTTCAGGAGAATGTGGATCTCCTGGTGGGAATGGCTTTGCCGAATCTGTACACAGCGGATGGCGATGAGGCGATGGAGATCCCAGGAGATTGTCTGGACAGCTACCCAGAGCTCTACAAGGGCTATACCACGGAGGATATCTTTGATCTCTGTGTGGAACTGCCAGAGGACAGCTTCGAGTACGGTGTCCGGGTAGGGTACTATGGCGCTGTTAGGGGGATTGCCGGGAAGATGGGCCTGTATTCTCTGCTGGAGGAGAGCTTCGGGCCTGAGGCGACCGCTGCCATCCTGGACCTCTCGATTCACTGCCTGATCCTGGAGAACCTCCGGGATGACTTCGGGCACGACATCCCGCCGGAGTGCCTGCTGGAGGAGGACGATGAGAAGTTCGGGCATATGGGATTCTCCTTCGATCTCCAGGATGCCGACTGGTATGAGTGCTTTCTCACGGGCAGGGATCCGGTGGCGAAAATCACGGAAGAGGGCATGCGGCACTTCCTGCAGGCCTGGCAAGAGCGGGCAAGGGACGCATCCCTGGAGATTCCGGACAATCGGCCCATAGTGGAGGACTTCTCCCAGCAGAACATCCTGGCTTGTGTCCGCCTTATGGAGGGAAGGCTGTTCCTCGCCCTGCGCCGGGATGCGCCGCTGCGGGGAGTGCCCCTCGCCTTCCGCTACTGCCCTGGCACACAGCAGGATGAAGCAGACTGGGAGCGGGTACTGGACGAGTTCCAGGCCCAGGGGATTTCCATCGGCAGTGTGCTGGCGGACGAGATCCTCGGCCTGCAGGACTTCCAGAGCATGTGCGCGGCCAACCAGTTGGAGTTTGTTGTGTCGGTGTCCCGCGATGCAGAGGAATACCGGGCAATGGTGGCCAATAACTGGAATCAGTACCCGGAAGAGGCAGCACGGAGGGGCATGTCTTTGGAGGAGTATCTCACCAAACTGGTAGGCCTGGCCTGTTCCCAGGATTACGACCTGGAGGAGGCGCATGACATCTGGTCTCTGTACACCACGCTGGAAGAGGCGGTGTCCTACCTCACTGCTTATCTGCGGGTGGGTAAGTGCTCCTCTTTGCAGAAGGGGGTAGGACTGCTGTCCCTGTGTTTCTGCACCTTCATCGTATCCATTGTGCGCAGCGTGCTGCGTGCCATGAGTGCCACGGATCAGACCTATGCCGGTCTGGTGGACGAACTCTACGAGCTCGCCTGTGTGCCGGTAGATGGGGCGTGCGTCCTGGTGGGAAAGCCGGAGACCGCCATGAAAACGGTGCTGAAGCCGCTGGGCATCACGAAAGAGATCCTGAGGCAGGCGGGGGCGGATTTGCTGGGATTGCCGGTAGAGCCAATCGAGTAGGAGCGAAGAAACTGCAGACCTGGCATGGGGGAGCAGGGACTGGGAGAGCTAGTCCCCCCTCCAGCGGGCGGAGAGGGCAGCTTGTATCGGGAGACCGGCGAGGACACATGCTTTCTGCGGGGAACTGCCGGGGAGAAGGGGATCCCCGGAAAACGTTTCAAAGATTCCGCTGAAACTTAATACTCCTGTAACATCTCAGCGTGAACTTCTGCAACACCTGGCGGGTATCCTATGTCTTGCAAGTGGCGAACTTCTTTTTCATTCTATCCTCCATTCTATTTTTCGACCGGGACACATGTGGTTCCGGTCACTTTTTTTGCCCTGATGGCGGGAGATTGATGATGGGGGATGATGATAAGGAGCGGGGGAAAACAGTGGAATGCCAGGCAGGTACGGATGCGCTCCCCACGGTTCTGGGCAGACAAAGTGCCACCCCTTCGGGATCCGAAGGGGTGGCAGCGATCAGAGAACTTACTCCGCTTTTTCCGTTACAATCATGTTGGGCCAGCGGTGCTCGATGAAGGCGTCATCGTAGCGGTCGTCCAGGAAGCGCTCTACGATGCCGTGGGGCTCCGGGGAGACGGCGCGGACATTGTACCGGATCATGGCCGCTGCGGTGAGAAGGCCGTTGCAGAGCATGGCGAAGACCACCACCCAGGTGGCGATCTTGCCGGCCACCGGAGGCACCTTTTCGATGACCCGGTCCATGGGCGGGTAGATGTTCTTCACCCAGATCAAGGCCAGAAGACCCCAGAAGAACATGAACAGCACGTTGGTGCGCCCGCCGATGTTCAGGGGCATATCGGAGTAGTCCCAGAACACGGTGCCGAACACCAGCTCGGTGAAGACGCTGCAGAGGTACTCATAGGCGCCGCCGATGAAGAAGCCGCCCAGGAAGACCCAGCGGTCTGATTTCTCTGCCAGCCGGTGGAGGGAGACGGTGAGTACCACGGCACCGATGCCCCAGACGAAGCTGAAGGGGCCGTACAGCACGCTGGAGCGGTTCATCCACTCCCCGTCTACCAGACCGCAGTAGAAGGTCTCTACGATATCGCCCAACAGGGCACAGATCAGGAACACCCAGACCAGCTTGTCCAGGCAGATGCCCTTGGCAAAGGTGTATTTCTCCTCGGCGTCCTGGGCGTTCTCGATGCCGGGATATGCCTTGCGGAGACGGCGCCAGATGTGGGAGAAGATGCGGTCTGCCAGGTTCTGGGTCTTGCCCATCTTCTGGGCCGCCTGCGCTTCCGGGTTTTGCCCCCTGTGAACGGCGATCTCCATGGCAACGAAGTCCAGGAGCAGGAGTACCGCAGACACATAGACGATGATCTCGATGATGATACGGGGAACGAGCAGCAGGAAGGTGGCCAGTACCGGGTGGATGATGTAGTAGCAGAGGAGATAGAGAATGTCGATGACGATGGCGGCAATCCACTCCTGGGTTGAACTTGGAATGCCGCCCCGTCCAGTGGACTCCCATACGGTGTTGCCGCTGATCCGGTGGGTGAAGGCGTTGGTAAGGCTTCGGATCACGCTGAGCACGACAAAGGTGAGCACAAACTGCTGTATGATGTGGCCGTCCAAAGTGGGCAGGACTTGGATCAGGATGGCAAAGGTGATGCCGGCGGGGAGGGAGATCGGCAGGGTGATGAACCCGCGGTTCACAAAGCGGCGGTTCTGGATGGAATACCAGGCCGCCTCAACTGCCCAGGCGGCGAAGCCGTAGACGAGGATGTACAGGAAGAAATCGAAAAGGGATTGGGCCGTCATTAAGGGTGACTCCTTTCTCAAGGGAACTGAAGGGGATTTTACCAGAACGGTCAAGAAAAGACAAGGGCCTATTATCAATTTATGCGGATTTAGGGCAAGGATTGTGATCAGAGAGCAAGAATGTAGGGAAAATGCGGGAATATTAGAGAAAGTGTGTTAGGAAGAACGCAAAGGGATCGTGTGGTGAGGAAGTACGGGATCCGGTGCCAGGTACAGAATGCGGGATGACTCGCTGGTGCGGATCTGCTTGAAATCTACTTGGGGGGCGCTTGTCCATATACCTATCAGAATCCAGTGGTTGGACGAACAGAAGGGGAAGAGATGACCCATAGAAGCGGCTGTACCAGAACGTCACAAGGACGGTAGCTGGGCGCAAGGCAAGCTCAGGCATACTTCCCAAAAAATAACAGTAAAAAATTTTGCGATTTTCTCTTGACACCGCCGGCCGGCTGTGCTAGTATAGCGCTCGCCGCTGGAAAGAGCGGTGCCGAGATCCGGGTGTGGCGAAGTTTGGTATCGCGCTTGAATGGGGTTCAAGAGGCCGCTGGTTCGAATCCAGTCACTCGGACTTAGCCAATGTTTCACACTTTTTTGGGCTGTACTGCTTTTGTGGTACAGCCCGCTTTTTTTGTCTTGCGGGAAACTCTGCGATGGCGGGATGAATGCCGGAGAGAAGCGTAGGGAAAACTTGGAGAGCCTCGGAATACTGTATGGTGTTCTGGGGCTCGATTGCTTTTTGCGGGACTGGTTGGAAGAAAGCACTGTGGAAGGATATGGCTTTCCGAGGGTGTGGGGTGTATCCGTATGGGACAGATGGGCAGCCTTCATGTGAACTCGGATCCTTTCAGTATACAAGTATGGTGAGGCTTACGCGGGGGAGAGCGATGGGGATATTCGCGCCCACACGTCTTGAGGAAGATAGAAGGCTTTGGTCTGCTTTACAGGCACCCAGCAGATCCTCGTACCTTGTATTCGCAATTCAGACAGGCACTATCCCTTTACAGCAGAATATGGGAGATTGTGCGATTGTACGGTGCTCGGCAGCCAGAACATGCAGAGCAGCATGATAGAGTGCGGCGAAGAGATAGCTGTGCTCAGCGGATGATCGGCTTCCGGTGGATGGAGTTCTGGTGCAGTATCAGCAATGTGGAGACTATGGGAGGGAACGCTGGCAGGGGCGGTAGAGGTAGGGTGATGTGTCTGATGCGCCGCTGTTTCTGATGTGATGCATGGGAATCGTGGGAGTGCGGTTACCCCTCTGATGTGGCAGATCCCTCAGAAGGGGCAACTGGGGATGAGCAGGCAGGATACTGCAGAGATGGGGCGATGGTGTGGGCTTTCTGTGAGGCTTTGCAAGCCAGTCTAAGGCAGTGCATCAGTTCCAAGGTGCGTGGCGAGAAAACGGAACAGGATGAGACAGGCCAGCAGCAGTAGATGATGCTGGCCTGTGGCATGTCTGGGAGTAGGGAAGGGCTCGTATGGCATTTGCGGCTCGGATCTATCCGGGTCTGGCTGCTGGAACATGCCATGGACGAACTGACTGGAGGCAGCGATGATGTCGTCCAATGGGGTTCTGTCCATGTAATGAGGACGGTGTCTCCTGAAATCCCGGGTTTAGACTCTGGCCTGTCCGCCATGGAAGAACGGTCATTGATGCAGAGTCTGTCATGTCCCGACAAATTGTTTGATTTTTAGAAACCTGTTCACAAGAATATTGGAACCAGACTGTGGCAACTCGAAGCACCAGAAAAGTGAAAAAACTGCATGTTTTTCATTGCTGACTTATTGAAAATCAGTAAGAGAGGTGATAAGATACCGGCACATTTTCAAGGTCAGGGAGCAGGCCAAACGGCAGTCCTGCAGGTACTGAAAATACATCAAGAAAAGTAGAATTGCTGCTAGAGTGTGCACAATCTGGGAGGAAATCTGCATGTGACATGTGAGTAGAGTATCTCAGAATCGTCCCGCGGTGAGTAGGATGGGGATTCACACAGACTGATTTCGTGCCCCATCACGTTAGGCGTGGTGGGGCTTTGCCATTGCGGCGGGACCAATGGTGAGATTGGTACGCTTGCAAGTTGTTCCAGTGAGATGGATGGATTGCTCGTAATCATGACAAGATTTAGGAGGTATGGTTCATGAAACAGAAATTGCTGGGGAAAAGATGGTCACCTGCGCGAAGAAGTACTGCGCTGCTCCTGTGCTTGTGCATGCTTCTTTCCATGATCAATGGCTTTGAGCTGTTTCCGGTTCAGGCGGAGGCTGCTGGGGAAAGCGGGGCCACGCAGAATGTAATCCAGCGGATTGCAGATCCTGACACCATGGATGACTACGTGGATAAGATGTTGAGCGATGAAAACGGTTCTCGCTATGCCGGCCGCGTATGGACAGACAAAACGGTCTTTGCGTATGGGAGTGGTGGTGAGAACACCATCAGCTTAAACATGGACACGGATGGGTACAATAGCAGCGTACGTTTTTGAGATATCCCGATATCGGAATATTTCGAATGCATACGGCACTATCCCCGCAGGCGGTACAGCAGAAGTCCTCTATGAGAACAGCAAGGAAGAGCCAGACACCGGCAATCTCTCGGTTACCAAGACTGTCCGAGGAGCGGGAGATCCGGATAAGGTATGGCACTTCACCGTTACCCTGGATGATCCCACTGTGGATGGCGTCTATGGCGGCATGACATTCGCTAACGGTGTAGCCACCTTCACCCTGAAGCATGGCGATACCGTTACAGCCACTGGCCTGCCTGCTGGCACCCACTACGTGGTCACAGAGACCGAGGCCAACACAGACGGATACAGGACCTATGAGACCGGTGCTGTGGGAGACATTGTCGAGGGCGAGACAGTCGAGGTAAGGTACATCAACGAACTGCCCGAGCCCGGCAGCCTCACGGTTACTAAGACCGTCAAGGGGGATGCGGGAGACACTGAGAAGGCGTGGAACTTCCGCGTTGAGCTCAGCGATTCCACCGTTACCGGCACCTTCGGCGGTATGACCTTCACCAACGGTGTGGCGGAGTTCACCCTGAAACACGGGGAGAGCATCACCGCT
>CANQII010000129.1 GCA_947623875.1 uncultured Oscillospiraceae bacterium | reverse complement strand
GCGGCCTTCTGCAGCGGCGCCTGGAGGGCCTGGATATCTGCGGCCTTGCCGGCGTTCCCCTGTCTGCGGTTCTGGGCGGTGTTCTTCTGCCGCTGCAGGTCCGATACCTTGGCTTCCTGGGTGCGCCTTGCCGCCTGAATGGCGCCCAGATCCTGCATCTCCTTGCCCTCTGCATCCTTGGCGCTCTGGGCCAGCTGGTCCGCGTTGGACTGCACGGCGGTGTAGTAGTCCTGGATGGCCTTCTGTTCCCGGGTCATGGAGGATTCGGTGGAGACATAGCGCAGGAACACAGCCAAACTCTCGAAATGGTGCTCTGCCAGTTTGGCGTCCAGGTTCTGCTGCAGCTCTCCTTCCTTCTGCTGCTGGGTCTCCAGAGTGGCCCGGAGGGTGTCCAGGGAGCTCCGCAGCTTGGTCAATGCCTCCGATGCGGCTTTGCTGTCCCGCTGTGCCTTCTCATGACGGGCGGTGATGGCATCGCTCTGGGCCTGGAAGTTCGCCCTGTCCCGCTTTGCCTCTGCAGCATTGGCATAGGGCAGCTGCTCCAGGGGCTCCAGGGCGGTGCGGTTCTCCGCCAGGGCGGTCTCGTTCTTGTGCATGTCCCTGGTGAGCTGATCCCGCCTGGCCTGCAGGGTCTTTGCCTCCGGCACCTGGGCGTTCTGGAGGGCACCGGATGCGTTGTTCAGTTCTTTCACGTCTCTCTCCAGTGCCGCGATTTTGCTGTTGAGAGTCTGAAGCTCCTGGCTGGTCTCGCTCTGGCGGTCCAGGAGTTTGTTCTTCAGATCAGCGAGAGACAGGTCCTCCGGGAGTGCCTCCCCGAGAGACTGTGCCGCATCCTGCCGCAGGTGTGCCCCTGTGTTTTTCACATCAGTATCGGCGCTGGCGGCCTTGGCAGAGGCTGTCTCTTTCTTTTTGCGGGCGTCCTCTTCTACCTCCTGAAGGGCTTTCAGGGCATCCTCGGAGACGGCGTCTGCCGGCAATGCCGCCGGGCTGGGGTGGTGGACGGAGCCGCACACCGGACAGGGTTTGCCCTCCTCCAGCTGCTTTGCCAGGATGCCGGCGCGGCAGAAGTCCAGGGCCCTCTCAGTGTCTGCCCGCTTCTCTGCGGCCGCATTCAGGGCATCCCAGGCCTTTTGCAGGGCGGCCTGGGCCGTGGCCGATGCCTTCTGCTTCCGCTCCAGAGCGGGGAAGTCCCGGACCAGAAGGGTGTCCAGTTTGACCTTCTGCTCACCCGCTGCTTTGAGCGCATTTTCTGCGTTTGCCAGGTCCACAGGGCTGTTCTGCAGCTGCGCGGTGCGCTCTGTGAGGTCCTGGATCTTCTTCTGGAGGGCTGTCTCCTCCTGTGCCAGGGCAGTCTGCCGGCCATCGAAGCCCTGGGCCTCCTTCTGGAGCGCCTGAATTGCTTTTCGGAGGGTATCCCGGCGGCTGTACTCCGGGAGGTCCTTCTCAATCTGGGCGATCTGCACTTTCAGGGCGTCCGCCTTGGGCAGATCTTCTGCGGCACGGTTCAGTTCGGCCTGGGCAGCCTTTTCCTTTGCCTCGGCGGCGGGGAGCTGCTGCTCTGTGCTGCGGACGCTCTTCTCTGTCTCGGAGACCTGCTTCTGCTGGGACTGCCAGAGATCATAGTGTGGCTTCACCTCCCGGGTGGCAGTCTGATTCCGCTGGAGGCGGGCTTCCCGTTCCTGGATCTCCTCCCGCCGCTCCGCCAGGGCAGCTTTGTCCTTGAGGAGGCTCTGGTACCGCCGGACGATCTCGTTATCCGCCTTTACCGTGGCCTCTTTGGCGATGAGCTGCTGCAGGGCGGTGTTCTCTTCGATCAGGGTGCTCTCCAGCTCCGCCTCCCGCTGGGTGTCCTCTGCTACCAGGGCAGCGATGAGGTCTGTCATGGAGGTGATGTCCATGTCCAGGATGAGATCTGGCTTCTTGGCCTGGAGCTGCTCTAATGCGGCGGCCATGGGACTCTCTTCCGGGGCCTTCACATCCATCAGGTGCTGGTGGATGCTCCTCAGGGTGTTCTCCTTTTCGGCCCTGCCCTCGTCCTGATACCCCTTCAGGATGTTGGTGAGGGCATCGTACTTGCCGGTGAGGAAGATGTTCCGGAGGATCTTCTCCCGATCCTTGGTGTTGGTGTTCAGAAGGTTCAGGAACTCCCCCTGAGCGATCATAGCGATCTGCTTGAACTGGTCTGCGTCGATGTTCAGCAGCTGGGCGATCATGGGATCCACCTTCTTGGCGCCCTCCACCGGGATGCCGTTTGCCGGGGTGAAGATCACCTTGCTGTCCTCCACCTGGTCCTTGGCGCCCTTCCGCTTGGCCGGGCGGACATAGGCGGGGGTGCGGCGGATGGTGTACTCCTGCCCCTGGTGGGAGAAGCGGAACTCCACATAGCTGGGGTCGCTGATGTCCGCGTACTCGGAGCGCAGGTTGCCCTCGCCCCGGTACTGACCGCTGGCCCTGCCGTAGAGGGCAAAGCAGATGGCGTCGAAAATGGTGGTCTTGCCGGCGCCGGTGTCTCCCGTGATGAGAAACAGCCCCCGGCCCTGCTGCTCAAACTCCGTAAAGGAGATGGAGACCTTGCCGGGGTACGGCCCGAAGGCGCACATGGTGAGTTCAATCGGTTTCATGGAGAATCCCCGCCTCCTTTGCTGCTTTCTGCATCAGTGCCATCTCGGCATCGGTGATGTCTGTGCCGTAGACAAGGTGATAGAAGTCTGCGATGAGCTGCTCAAAGCTCTTGGTGTCCTCCGGAAGGACGATGTCCTCCTGGAGACCCAGCTGTTTGTCCCGCTCGTAATCGATGCTCACGGTGTGGGGGTAGTACTGCTGGAGGATGCCTATGGCGTTGTCTATGGGAGTCTCATCCGTGAGGGTGACGTAGATGTAGTCTTCCGGGTCCGTGATGTGCTCGGGCTGGAGCAGCTGCTCCAGCCGCCCCTTGATGTGGCGGAGGTCCCGTTTGGGGGTGAGGGGCAGCTCCTGGATGTCCACCTTGCCCTTGGGTCCCATGGTTACCAGGGTTACGGTCTTGTTGTGTTCTATCTCAGAGAGGGAGTACTTCAGGGGAGAGCCGCAATACCGGATCTCCGGCCGTCCGATGGCCTGGGCGGAGTGGATGTGACCCATGGCCACGTAATCCAGGCCGTCGAAGACATGGGAGGAGATCCGCTCGATGGTGCCCACATTTCGGGTGGAGGAGGACTCCGAGCCGCCGAGGTCCGGGTCCTTACCGCCGTCTGTTACAAACTGGTGGACCAGCAGGACGTTGCGTGCATTGGTGTCGATAGCAGCATCTGCCAGGGCTATCCGCACAGCATCGTCGTAGTTGGCGATCTCCGCGTCCGGGTGATAGGCCCGCACCTGGGAGGCCTTCACGAAGGGGAGGAGGTAGAAGTTCACGGGGCCGTACGGATCCTGGAGGGTGACGGGCTCCAGCTTACCGCGGTACACCCCTTCCACATAGACGCCGCTATTGCGGAAGAGGGCGCTGCCGAAGTGGATGCGGTCGTCCGAGTCGTGGTTGCCGGAGATCAGAAAGACCTTGATCTGCTTCTCCGCCAGGGTGCTGAGAAACTTGTCCAGGAGACGGACCGCGCCCTCTGGGGGGATGGGCCTGTCGTAAAGATCGCCAGCCAGGAGAATGGCATCCACCTTCTCCTGCTCGGCCAGTTGGATCACCTCATCCAGGATGTACGCCTGATCTTCCAGAAGATCAAAGTCGTTGAGACTTCGCCCCAGATGCAGGTCTGAAAGGTGCAGGAAAACCACCATATCACGTCCTTTTCTGTATTTTTGTGCGCATATGGACACTTGCGGGACTGCTTTGCTGCCTGGAGGGGTCTCCAGGGATCATACTCCGGTATTGTACCACAGGTTTTGCCGTTGTGCACGGGAGGTTGTATCTTTTTGGCGCTGTCTGTGGAATCGGCAAGGAAAACCGCCACCGGAGGGCGCGGCCCTCCGGCGGCGGAAGCGGTTCTGTGGGTTTCGGTGTGGTGTGTAGACTGCAGCCCTGCAGCATCAGGACATCTTGTTCCATTCCTCCTCAGGGATCTGTGTGAAAGCCAGTTGGGTGCTGCCGATGGTGATGATATCGCCGTCTTTGAGAGAGACGTAGTTGCGAACAGATCGCCCGTTGAGCCGAGTCACACCGGCACCGCGGCACAATAGGAAGGAACGGTACTCAGTGAACTCGATGTAGGGGCTCTCCCCATAGATGCTCTCACGGTCTTCCGGAATGCGAACCTTGTCCCGGGAGACCAGGATGTCCCGCTTTTTCACAAGGATGGTGTTGTGGCAGGCATGCAGTTCCCAGGCTTCGCCTTTTTGCAGCCCGTCTGTGCAGGTGAGGCGGCCAACCACGGTGCTGGGCGGGAGTCTGGGCAAATCATGGCCAAAGACATCGGGATGCAGGTCAAGGCCGGAGACGAACATCCCGTCATCAAAGGGATTGCAAGGGGAAAATGGGGACGGGAGTCTGGCCGCCCAAGTACTATTGGGAGGCGGGGTGGTTGAAAACTGGGAGGTGTCTTCCCTGGAGAGACGCGATTTTCCGGTCCCGCAAATGGGACAACTGTGGTGGATGGCTTCGTTGTAGAAATGGCCGTTGGCGCAGCGGACGAGGACTGATCCCCTTGCAGAAGGCTGCCCGTAAAGTGCAGTTTCAAACGCTTCCATGGTTTGCGGGCGGGCTTCTGGGCGGACGGCAAGCCCCCAGAGGATGGCTGCCTCCTGCCCTGCAGAGAGGTCTGCCTCCAGCGCTGTGGGAGAGCACAGGGTGTCGCTTGTGAGACGAGTGACCGCCTCAGACAGATACATGCCGGTGGTGCAGTAGTAGAGGGTGGCGGCCAGAGCGTAGATGTCTGTGAAAGGTCCCTGCCCTTTGGAGAGATACTGTTCCACTGGGGAGAAACCTCCCCGTACAACGATGGGGGTGGGCGTCTCGTTTTCCATGCTTCTGGCGCAGCTGAAGTCCGTGAGCTTGATGGTGCCGTCCGGCAGACGGATCAGGTTGTTCGGACAGATATCCCGGTGCAGAATGCCGCGCCGGTGCATGATCCCCAGATCCCGGATCACTGGTTTCAGCCTTGGCAGCAGCTCCTGGGCGGACATTACCTTGCCCAACTGGTCCAGACAGGCGTTGAGCGGGGTGCCGTCCAGGTACTCTGAGATCAGATAGGCTGTGCCGTTGGCCTCAAAATGGTCCAGAATGTGTACCATGCTGGGAAGATCCTCTACAGACAGAAGCGCTTTTGCCGTTGCCTGAAAATCCTCCATGCCATTTTGGTAGGTCTGTTCCTGGCCAGGGAGAGCCTGTACGGAAATCCCATCTCTGGTGCGGTAGGCGATCCGGGCGGGCAGATACTCTGTGACATCGACCCGCCGGTTGGTGTCGGTCTCAAAAGCCGCATAGCGGATGGTAGAACCCCATTTGCTTTGGACGGAATCCATCCGATAGGCCCTGGCACCGCCCGTACCTGAGAGAATGGTGCCTGCCGCCAGGCTCTTGTCCTTCTCGGCAAACTGGGTTGGGTTTTCATACCATTCCAGTGCCTCCTCGGGGACTATAGACAGGGCTAGGCGGGTGCTGCTGACGGTGATGACATCGCCGGTGTTCAGCGGGGTATATCGGGAAACTGGTTCTCCGTTGACCTGAATGTTGGTGGTGTTCGTGGGAGCTATCCCGATATGTTTGTTCCTGTATACGAGCATGGCGTCCGCCATGGAGGAAGACTCACTTGTGAGGAAGGGGATATTGTCTGGATCGCGATAGATGTAGCAATATTCCGGGTGCAGATGCAGGACTTTGCCGTTTTCCGGACCGTCCAGGTATGTGAGATGTCCTAAGATGGGCGTGAACGGTGCTGGCGGGACAGATATGTAGCCGTCGAAGGGGACCGCATCGAAATCACTGTGCTGGTTCGGCGGTCTCAGCCCTTTGGGTGGGGCGGGGGGCCAGACCTGGCAGGGAGCCGCATCAGGGGGCACGGTGCTGCCCATGGATGCACATATGGGACAGCAGGAGAACATGGCAGAGTTGTAGGTATGGAGATTAGGACATAGCGTCATGCGGATTTGTGTTTCCATAGAAACCTCCAGAGCAGATATCAGGCGGTGTGTACCGAAAGGGATGATTCAGGCAACGGCTCCTGGCGTTCTACAGAATACTATGCAGATTTTTACTTTGGTCCAACTCAGTTCCGAAACTGGCGGGAAATCACCCGATGTGCGCTTCATCGAGCAGCCTGTTCGTAACACATCAAGTGCTTTTTGCGGTGACATGTGGAGCATGCCTCGCACCATCAGACATGCAGCTGTACCCCCTCCCGCTGGATATTCTGGAAGAAGGGAAGGACAGGCAGCCAGCGGTTGTAGAAGGCGCGGTTTTCCACGATGGGGGAGACCAGAACACCGTACTCCACCAGCAGATCTCCCGCCACATTGGCCACAGATCTGTGCCTGCCCGCGATCGCCTCTCGGGAGGCGTCCACCAGGACGAGAACATCTATGTCTGAGCCGTATTCCGCATCGCCCCGGGCGTACGAGCCAAAGAGGATGGGCTGCAGCTTTTCCCCGGGGAAGAGCGGGGCGATGCCTGCGCACAGTTTGGAGAGGAGCTCCGGGATCTGTTCTGTGATGTCCAAGCGGTTTCACCTCCTGCAAACGGGGAAGAATTGTATAGATGCGATTGTGCAATTCAAAATGATTAAAATGGTTATTGCATGCTCGGAAATGCACAAAATCACCATTAAATTGATGGAACTGCGTATCATTATAGTGGCTGTGTGGATGGACGTCAAGGGGATATCATGATCCTTCGAAACGCCTTGCAGCAACTTTATGGTTTCCGGAGCATGCTCCGGTTTTGGAAAGAAGCCGCAGGAGGGCGCGGCCCTCCTGCGGCGTGATGCAACCTATGGGAGTTGTATGTCTGAGGTATCGGGCAGATATTCCGATATCGGAATATTTCGTCAAGAAAGATAGCGTTTTTCTCCCGTGTCCTGTCTTCCAGCAGCGCACGGGGCCGCTTAGAGCAGACCTGCACGTTCCAGAAGCGTCCGAAGTTCCGGCGTCTCCCGGGGCATGAAGACAGACGGTTTAGCGGACTCCATGATTGAGGTTTCCAAGAGTTCCTCCAGAGAGGCCGGCACCGTCAGAGAGGCGAGTTTGACGCACTGCGTAATGGCGCGATGCTCCACCTTCTTCACGCCCTCCTCCAGCACCAGCCGCTCCAGCGACTTGCAGCGGTAGAAGGTGGCGAACCGCACCGTCTCTACGCTCCCCGGGATAGAGACCTCCCGCAGGCTGAAGCAGGAGGCGAACGCATTGCTCCCCAGGGAGGTGAGCGTCTTCGGAAGCTGAATGGATTGAAGGGAGTGGCAGCCTGTGAAGGCCTTGTTCCCAATCCACTCCAGTGTTCCCGGGAGGAAGATCTCCTCCAGTTTTTTTCTGGCCTCACGCTGCTCCGGCCGGAGACGCGGTTTGTCACAGCTGAAAGCCTGTTCTCCGATGCCCAACACCTTTTCCCCGCCGATTTCCGCCGGAACGATGACGGTTGTCCCCTCCGCCCCCTTCCAGGAGCAGATGTACACGCCTCCGCCCTCCAGCGGCTTCCAGCTCCAGACCTTCCGCAGTTCCGTGAGAGAGGTTTTTCCGCTTTCAATCCAGCGCAGTTCCCGCTGGAGCCTGTTCTCCTGAATCTTCTGGAGTTTGCCGGCAGGAAAGTGCTGCTGCGCGTAATCCATAAGGGCCGCCGTGACGGACACGTCTCCCATCTTTGCCGCCTGGTCCAGGCAGTCCGCCGTCTCACTGGCGTTGAACATGCCCTCCTTCAGAATCAGAGGGAAAATCTCTGGAATCTTCCAGAACTCCTTCCGCCTTCTGCGGATGTAGGACAGAAACTCATCCGTGTTCCAGGTAGCCTTCACGGCCCCGCTGAGGTATCGCCGGGCAAAGCCCCGGCACAGGGGAACCTTTACCTCCGCGCTTGCGCAGATCAGGGGGAAATACGGGGCGTCCAGCACCATATCCGCAGTGATTCGGGTCCCCGTATCCACCAGCATCCATCTGACGCCCCACTGCAGTCCCTTGTCCCCTGCCATCCACTGGACGAAGACACCCGGACAGTCCCAGAACGCGCTGACGTAGAAGTCCTTCACCGTCCCGGGCACGTACGCCTCCCGGAGGCGGGAATGCCGGAATGCACGGCTGCCCACCTCTTTCATGCCCTGCGGCAGGGAGACACGCACCAGGCCTGTATCCCGAAAGCACTCCTCTTGAATGGAACGGAGCCCGGCAGGGAAAGGAAATACCGTCAGGGACGCGCATCCCAGGAAGGCTCTGGCCCCGAGTTTCAGCATGGACTCCGGGATTTGTACAGAGGCAAGTGCCGTACATCCGGAGAAGGTATCCTCCTCCAGTTCTGTGATCCCGTCCGGGATGGAGATCTCCTCCAGCGCGTTACAGTCCTCGAAGGCCCCCGCCTGCAGACTGGTGAGCGCCATTGGAAGCCGGACGGAGCGGAGGGATGTGCAGCCGGCGAACGCCCGCTCCCCGATCACCCTGCAGGAGCTCGGAATCTCAACCGCCTTCAGAGATATGCAGCCGCGAAACGCGAACTTCGGAATGCGATAGATCCCCTGGGGCAGAGAGACCTCCTCCAACGAGGTGCAGTTTTCAAAGAGCTGTGCCGGCAGGTAATCCATGCTCCCCGAAAAGCGCACCGCAGTGATTGTCTCATTTCCGGTGAACGTCCGATCCCTGATATACTCCACATTTTCCGGAATCTGCACG
>CANQII010000128.1 GCA_947623875.1 uncultured Oscillospiraceae bacterium | reverse complement strand
CTCGGGGAATGGTTGATCCATGCCCCATCTGGGCTAAGAATACCACAGACTTGATTGAATGTCCACAACTTTTGGCAGTGTGGGCATCCAGGAACAGTTGGCATCGGGGGAGGACGATGGTAGCACATATGAGAAGAGATCTCCCCCTGGCCTGTGCTTCTCGAGACAACCTTACGGCATACTCCTCGAATTTGGAACGATTCCTGGCGGTTTTTCTTCGTTTTTCTTCTCTTCCTGGTTGACAATGTAGACCAACTGCGCTACCATATGGTCTACATTGTAGACCAAGGGGGTGATACCTGTGGAAGAGACCCATCTCACCGGCGGCGAGTGGCGGGTGATGTCTTGCCTCTGGAAGGAGAGCCCCCAGACACTGATGGCTCTGGTAGCGGCGTTGAAGGATATCGCCGGGTGGAGCAAGAGCACTACCATCACCACTCTGCGGCGGATGGAGACCAAGGGGCTGGCGCAATGTGTCCAGACGCCCCGAGGGAAATCATACACCCCGGCGGTGGAACAGAGCAGCGCTGCAGCAGAGGCAACCCACTCTTTTCTGGACCGGGTATATGAGGGCAGTGTGGGGCTGATGATGAGTGCTATGGCCCAGCGGCAGGAGCTCAGCGCTGAGGATATCGCAGAACTTCGTGCCATTCTGGACGTTGCAGAGGGGAGGGCAACCTCATGAACGTTGCTCTCCTCTCCGGTCCCGCCTGGGCGATTTCCGGCAGTGTGACTTTTTCGCACTTACAGTCCAGCTTTTTCTGCAGTATGGTGGAACAAAAGAGCTTCATGGGGAAGATGCCTTCTTTCAGAATGAGATGAGTGGAAGAGAGAGGCAAGACTCAACAGTGCCTTACCGATCGGAATACACCTTGTTATGATACACTTCGTTGACGTTCTCCATGGTCCAGGGGCTGTAGAAGAAGCCCCCGGGACTGCGCATCATCTCCTTGTATTCCGGGTGCTTGCGGTCGGAGGTGATGTCCAGAAAGTTCAGAAAGCCGGGAACGCCGTCCACGTCCTCCGGAGGGGATGCGCCCTCCCAAAACGTACACACCGGTGTCTCTTTCGGGTAGTTCGGAAGGATCCGGCTCACCCTGGCCTGGACCTCCCAGTTCCCTTTGGAGTGGTAGCGGTACAGGAAGGTGTCTCCCTCCTGGAGAAGGTCCTGCAGATGGGTGCTGCGCTCGTCATATACCTGCTCCTCAGGCATGCGATCGATTTCTTCCAGGCCCTCTGCCGCCACGAGAGCCGGGGCCTCCCGGTGTGCGGCGGGCAGCAGAACGAATGCGTGCGGATAGGCTTGCCGCCAGCGGAATGCGTTCTGCATGTGACCGTGCAGGGCCGCAAAAGTGCTGTTTGGCGGGACGATCAAGGGCGTGCGGGCCGTATACCGCTCCAGATCCAAGGAAAACTCCAGTTCCATAGCGGGAAGAGATGCCCCGTACTTCAGACACAGTGCCAGTTTCAGCATGACGCAGGGAACGCCGTAGTCCACTGTGGGGACAGAGTAGAAGTACCTCTCATTGATGGCTTTCTGAAGGTGCTGGAGATCCGGGTCTGTGCTGAGTTCCTGGTTCACTCGTTTCCCCACCGAGGACAGGCTGCCTCTGGTGGAGGGATCTGTGGAGCTGCACGGCTCCAGGACCGTGCCTGCGGGCAGATAGGCGTCCACGGCAGACTGGGGGATCTCATAGGACAGAAGGGCCTCCCGGATGCGCTGGAGGATCGATGCCTCCAGCGCGGTCCAATCGCCGCCCTTTGGGGGCGGAATCACAACGCAAAACCGGAAGTCCAGAAGGATTACCATCAGGAGGCCGCGGCGGCCGATGGGGATGAGATGGGCATACCAGCTGTCCAGGGGATCCGTTGGGGCAGGCTGTTTCTGAAACTTCCAGCCGAACGCCTTCTGCAGGGCCTGGGTGCAATACAGATTCATGAGGGCGCATACTCCTTTCGATGGAAAACGGGAAGGGGAAGCCGAAATTCGGCTGGGGGCACTTTTTGCACTTGCAGCCCCAATTTCTCCTGTAGTGCCTGGGAACAAACCAGCTTCAAGGGGAGTGCAAGCCTTTTCCGTCAACGGGGACAGGCAAATCAGATATCTACAGTGAGAAGCAGCCACTGAACGGCAGCGTCCAGCCGCTCTGTGATTGCCTTTGTGCTGTCCTCATACAGCCAGCGCCACTCGGCCCCCGGCGGTATTTCCCTCCATGAAATCCTTCTGCTCCAGATGGTTCCAAAGTACATCTGTTGTGTGGTGCCGAGACGCACCCATTCCGGCGGCGATTCCCCCCTGGCAAACCGTGCAGACGGGCACATCCTCTGTGCAGTCTGGGATGCACCTGCGTACCTGGACCTGTACCTTTTGAGGGGTATCCATTCCCTTGGCCTGGTATCGGTACTGAAAGACTGCCCCCTCACGGAGGAGATCGCACAGGCGGGGGCCTCGATCCAGAAGCCAGGCGCCGCCGGGGGGAAGGGAAAGTACCTCCATTTTGTCCTTTCCGTGTGCCGGGTATGTCCCAATCTGCACAGGCGGCAGGATGAATTGGCGGATTCCGTCATAGGACCAGCGGAACGCGGCGTGCAGATAGGCAGACAGGTAGTAGAGGGAGGTTTCGGAGGAGACGATCAGGGTGCGGTAGGCCTCATAGTGCTCTGCACCCAGGGAGACATCCAGTTCCATGGCCGGGGCAGCTTTCCCGTATCTCCGCTGCAGCTGCGTTTTCAGCTCCCGCCACGGCATAAAGCCGCATTCACTGCCTATGGGAAAGTACCGCATGTCGTTTAGGGTGAGCTGCGCCCTTGTCGGGTTCGATTCTATGCTTGTGTTCGCCCCGACAGTGCGATAGGTGCCGTTCAGGACTTTACGCATGGTATTGCCCATCTGGACAGAGAGAACCCGGTCTACGGAGGCGCAAGGCTCAAACACGGTGCTTTCGGGAAGGTAGCGGTCGATCACCGAGAGAGGAATGCTGTTCTGCAGCGCAGCGGTGCAAAAGAGCTTCATGGGACACACACCTTTCTGGATTCCTTGATGCCCTACGGCATAATCTCTCGGAGATAGAACCGCTTGTTGATGGACTCCACGCTATCGTCACCGTACAGGCCCCAGTATCCAAAGGACGACATGAACTGGGAGTCTCCCTTTTTGCCCTCACATTTCGGCGGCGTTCTGCCGATGGAAAAGGTACAGACGGGCAGGTCCATCTCCGCGGACGGGAGGTACCGGTTCACCCGGATGTCCATCTCCCAGTGAGGCCGGAATTGGTCGGAATAGCAGAGATACCGGAAACGGTCTCCCTCCTGCAAGCGGTCTGCGAGAAGGAGGTCTTCTCCCGAGATGTGGGGCTCGCCCTCGGGAATAAAATCGTCCTTCACAAACCCGCCCAGGATATGAAGCTGCGTGTTCCGATCCCGTATCGGCGGGAGGATAAACTTGTACTGGTCGTCTCTTCTCCGGAGAAAGACTGTCTGCAGATGGTAATGGAGCATATCAAAGGGCATCTCTGCCGAGACGATCAGGGTGCGGCGGACCGGATAGGGAGACTTGGCCAGGGAAATCTCCAGCTCCATGGCCGGGACTGCCTTTCCATACCGATGGTGCAGCAGATCCCGGACCGCCTGCCAGCTTCGAACACGCTGGCCGTCTGCCTGCTCCCCATCGCTGCGTTTGTTTACCCAAAACTGAAGCCTTGCCGGTTCGACGCCCTCGTGAAGCGCCACCCAGGAGGGATCGTAATTCAGAATGTCCCTTGTCACAACGGCAATGTTGGAGATGACTTTCTGGTCCCCGGTGGCGCAGGGTTCAAAGACGGTGCCCTCCGGGAGGTAGCGTTCTACCGCAGACGGGACAATCCCATAGCGGGGATCCAGAAGAGCCTCACGAATGGCCGGGATCAGAAGTGTGCTGAGATCGGTGGAAGCCGTGATCTGGACGTTCCACAGGATCACGCTGAACCTGCAGCTTGGGAGAATGGCGGCAATCGTGTCTTCCCCGCCCAGAGAGATCAGGTTGGCATACCAGCGGTCCAGCGGATCCTCCGGTACGGGGACTTTTTCGCACTTGCAGCGCATATTCTTCTGCAGTTTAGAGGAACAGAAGAGTTTCATAGAAGGCACCTCCAAACCTACAGGATAATAGCCAAACGGTGGAACCGCTCTGTGATGTCCGCCGGGGTGTCGTCCAAAAGCCATGCCAGCCCCGCTTTGGCGGCATATACGACACATCTCGGGTCGTCTGGGTTGTCGAGGACCGTGCAGAACTCCCGATAGCCGTCTACGCCGTTTACCCATTCCGGCGGTGCCTTGCCCTCACAGAGGGTGCAGATGGGCAGATCTTCCTCGGCGGACGGGATGCGCCGGCGCACCCGGATGGTAACATTCCACGGGATGTCGGCGTGATGGGCGAGGTGGACGTAGCGGAAGCAGTCCCCCTCCTGAAGCTGCTCCGAGAGGCGGACTTCCTCTCCCCAGACATAGGGCTCTTTCTCGGGGAAGATCTTGTGATCTACGTAGTTGCCCAGAACGTGCAGCGGGGCAGTCCGGTCCCCCTTGGGCGGCAGGACAAACTGGTGCTGCTCGGTGTCCTCCCAGCGGAGTGCCATTTTCAAGTTCTTGTGGAGGACGCCAAACGTGGTGTCCTCCGAGACCACCAGGGTGCGCCGTACAACATACTGCTGCAGGTCCAGAGAGACCTCCAGTTCCAAGGCCGGAGCAGCCCTGCCGTACCGCTGCAGCAACGCCTCTTTCACCGCCTCCCACCGGGTGATGACATTGTCGCCCTTACGGTCCAGAAAGTCTCTGTTTACGTCGTGCTGGATCCGGTCTGGGTCAAAGCCGTCTAGAAACGTGGCAAAGGAGTTCTCATTGCTCTTCACCATAGCGGTAACCGCGCCCATCCGGGAGGTGAAACTCCGGTCCTCGGAGGTGTAGAGTTCCAATTTGGTGTCTTCCGGGATGTACTGATCTATCACAGACTGGGGGATCCCGTAGCGGGGGTCGTGGAGGGCTTCCCGGATGGCCGGCACCACAAAGTGATTCAAGTTGGTGAAGAAGTTCACCGGGACGTTCCAGAGAATGGCGCAGAACCGGAAGTCCGGGAGAATGGCCACGATGCTGTCTGCGTAGTCCAGCTCCACCAGGGCGGTACACCAGCGGTCCAGCGGATCCTCTGGGACGGGACCCTTTTCGCAGGTGCATTCCAGCTTACGCCGGAGCTTGGAGGATAAGCATAGCTTCATGGGGAGACACACCTTTCGGAAAGAGAGCAAATCGGGAGCGCCTGCCGTGCCCTACGGCAGAACCCCCATGAGGTGAAGGCGCCTTGTGATGTCCTCTGCTCTGTCCGGAAAGAGCCAGGCGTACCCTACCCGCTGTGCATATTCCTGCCACCTGGGATCGTCCGGATCGTCCGGATCCTCCAGAACCTTACAGAACTCCCGATAGCCGCTTGCGCCGTCCACCCAATCCGGCGGCGCCTGACCCTCGCACGAGGTACAGATGGGCAGATCTTCCTCGGTGGTGAAGCGCCGCTTCGCCTGGAGATCGATCTCCCAAAGGTGCTCGGCGCCGTCGGGGGCATAGAGGTAGCGAAAGCGGGTGCCCTCCTGGATGCGGGCTGCAAGGCTAAGGTCGTCGTCCCAGGACTCCCCTGTCGGGGACCGGAAGACGTGGAGCGGTTCCTCCGGATTCCCCAGGCGCTGAAGAAAAAGCTGCGGCAGATTGTTGGATTCGTGGAAGCAGGTCTTCTCCAGATAGAGATGAAGGGTGCCGAATGCGATGTCTTCTGGGACCACCAGTGTGCGCCGCATCACATACTGCTGTAGATCCAGAGAGATCTCCAACTCCAGAGCCGAGACAGTCCTGCCGTATTGCAGCTGCAGCTGCTCCTTCACGGCCTCCCAGCGGGCGCAGGTCTCCTTGCCCGGACGCTCCAAAAAGCCTCTGTTTACGGTGCGCTGGGTCTGGAGAGGGTCGAAGCCATTGAGAGACGCAAACCAGGACATCGGGTCGTTCAGAACCAGGTTGGTTGCAGCGCCCATGCGGGATGTGAAAGACCGGTCCCCGGAGGTGCACAGTTCAAACACGGTGTCCTCAGGCATGTACTGGTCTATTAGAGACAGGGGGATTCCGTAGTGCGGATCCCGGAGGGCTTTCCGGATGGCGGGCACTAGCAGCTTGGTGAGGTCTGTGTACGGGTCGACCGGAACGTTCCACAGGATGACGCAGAACCGAAAATCCGGGAGTATAGCCACTAGGGTGTCGGCGCCATGGAGCTCGATCAAGTTGGCATACCAGCGGTCCAGCAGATCCTCCGGTACCGGGACCTTTTCCGCCTTGCACCTCAGATTCTTCTGCACCTTGCCGGACAAAAAGAGCTTCATGTTGTGCCGTCCTCCTCCCAAACGTCTTTTTTAATCGGTCCCTTCTTGGGTAAAGCCCGGAGCTTGCGGGTGACGATCTCGGCGCTGATCGGTTTGAACCAGGCTTCCCCGGCCCACTCCCGCGTGCCCATATACGCCTCGTTGGCCGGATTGGAGAGAATATCGCAGAAGTCCAGGTAGCCGTCTACGCCGCCCACATCTTCCGGCGGTGCTGCGCCCTCATACAGGGTGCAGACAGGCAGGTCTTTCTCCGGTGCGAGGAAACTGCGGCTCACCTTGATATCCATGCGCCAGTTGTCTCCGAAATCATAGTGGTACTGGAATACAGCCCCCGGCCGGAGATATTGATTCAGGCGGGCAGTGTCCAGAGCGGAACGGATATCAGGGTCCAGCAAGCCTTCATCATATTCCGCCAAGAGATATAGTTTGGCGTCCCTACCTGGCTCAGGCGGGAGAGTGAACTCGTGGAGATGGTAGTCCTTCCAGCGGAAGGCGACCTGCAGATCGTAGTGCAGTCTCAGGAACGTGGCGACGGCGGGGACAACCAGGGTGCGGCGGGCGGTATACCGCTCCAGATCCATGGTGATCTCCAGTTCCAGGGCGGGGATATAGCCGTCCTGAGGTTCGGACGCTGTCGCGATATCGCATGTGGAGCGGGGACCCTGGTAGGATCCAGTCTGAAAGGAGGGTGGGAGGCCCATGCTATCACTGAATTGCGGTGCGGGGGTGCTGATCTCGGGCGCCTTTGCATCTGGAAGGCTGTCCTGCTTCGGAGGCGCGGTCTCTACTGCGGGAGCGGGAGCAGGCTGCTCCGGCGGGACGTCCCCGTCCTCCCGGCCCGGGATGTGCACCTGGAAGTGCAGGAAACTGGCCACCCCTTTGGAGGGGCGGTTGTCCCGGTTGCAGCCCCAGAGGGCGAGCTTGGCGCCGGTCCAGGCGGCCCGCTGCAGGGGGTAGGCGCCCCCAATGGGCTGATAGGATGCCCCATCCAGAGACCAGAAGAATCGATACTGCCTGTCTTCCGTGAGCTGCAGCTGAAGGAAAAGGGTACCGCTTGAGATGGGGAAGGATACCTCTAACGTCTCCTCCGCCTCGCCGGCATAGGTGTCCGCAGACACCGTGCCCCGATAAATCACCAGCCGGTAGCCGGCCTCGGAGCGCTGCAGGCCCAGATAGGCATAGGTGTGGCCGATCATGCCCAGCGCCGCCATATCCCCTGGTTTGCCGTCCAGGGTGAGCGTCGCCTTCACGGTTGCGGTGAAGGCCGGGGCCTGGGGGATCTGGGTGAGGGCGTTGGGGGCATACCAGAGCAGGTTTTCCCGCCGCTTGTTGGCGAGACAGCAGAGCCGCAGCGTATGGGGCAAGATCTTCTTGGGCAGAAAGAGATCTGGCTGGGGATTGGACTGCCACTGCCACTGCAGGCCCGGCCGGCCATCGGGGAATTCGTCTGAGGTGGCAATGCGGTAGTGAGGTTTCCCCTCGGCGGGGAGATCCCACTCGGCCACCGGCTCGCCGATGCCGTCTCCGTTGGTGTCCTGTCCGAGGAAGGGCCAGCCGTCTAGGAAGCACATGGGCTGGAGATGGGTGATCCGGCCCAGCTCGATCACGTCCTGGAAGTGGACAAACCAGTGCCGGCCGTCCTCCCCGGTGATCCAGCCGCCCTGGTGCGGTCCGTTTACAGCGCTGTCCCCCTGGTGCATCACGATCTTGTACTCGTAGGGGCCGTATACATTCTTGCTGCGGAAACAGGACTGCCAGCCGGTGGCCACGCCGCCGGAGGGGGCGAGGATATAGTAGAGGCCGTTGTACTTGTAGAACTTGGGGCCCTCGGTGGTGGGGGCGATCTGCTCCCCGTTGAAGATCTCCACCGGCTCTCCCAGCAGTTTCGTGCAGTCCGGATCGATCTCCACCACGGAGAGCCGGTGCTTGATGCCGCAGCGGCTTCTGGCGTAGGCGAAGACCATGTAGGCCTTGCCGTCGTCATCCCAGAGGGGGCAGGGGTCGATCCAGCCCACAGAGGCACAGAGCTGGTTCAGCACAAAGGTTCCGTACGGGTCCTGGGAGCGGGCCACGAAGATGCCCTCGTCCGGCAGGGGGACAAACACGTAGAAGGTGCCGCCGTGATAGCGGATGGAGGGCGCCCATGTGCCGGAGCCGTGGGATGGCTGATTGTACTTGGCAAAGGGCAGAGAGGGGACGCAGTAGTTGATGATCTCCCAGTGGACCAGGTCCTGGGAGTGGAGCAGAGGCACCCCCGGGAGATAGGTGAAGGACGAGGCCACCATGTAGTAGTCCCTGCCCACCCGTATGACATCGGGATCGGAGTAGTCTGCGTAGAGAATCGGATTCTGATACTGCATGGGGGATTCCTCCAGTGTGCGCCTCCCTCAGAAGAAGGCGGATGTGTTGATGACGTGGGTGCAGAACTGGT
>CANQII010000127.1 GCA_947623875.1 uncultured Oscillospiraceae bacterium | reverse complement strand
CCGCTCGGTACGGTAGCGGGCTTCGGCTGGGTGGTGGCAAAGCAGTCAGGGAAGTTGTCCGGACGCGGATACTTGGCACGCTTATTGCCAGTGTAATCCAATATCTGGAGAGCATCCTCCTCGGTCATGCCAGTGCTATCCTTCAGATCTTTCACACATTCCCAGAAGGTCTGCGCTGCAGCCCTAACTTGCAGGCTGGGGAACAAATCTACTAACACACAATCACTTCCTAACGGCAGATTTTTTACGACACGCATGAAGACTTTCCGTATGAACTGACTGGCTGTCTTGTGCTCTGGTCCTTCTTTCTCCTCTTGACGCCGCGTATCTTCGGACAACGCCTCAAACAGCCCTTCTACGTCTTCAAGGTACTGGGGATCAGAGCGATTCGGTAGTACACGCATGAGCTCGGTGAGATCGAGATCTTCGATTTTGACACCTCTCTGCGCATAAAGTTTCTGCAGTTCGACCATAGTCGGGGCAACGTACTGCAAGTCGCTGTCCATGGCGGCGATCTGTTCGGGGGTCGCGAAAGCTACCTCGAATACAGGGTAACTGAGGTCATTGAACCCATCCGAATCGCTGGTATCCTTGGAGATAGAAATGCCAAGGGCCTCGCCCAAGCTTTTCGGCGCGTTCCAGTGGGTCAGACCGAAATACAGGACCATAGTGTAGACGGGAACGGGAGAGAAAGCTGCTGTCACTTCATCAAGAGCTTCCGCTTTCGTTTTGGCCTTATTGGAACTGGAGCGCCTTTTACCCTTGAATGTCACATACTGCGCATGGTAGTCTGCGCCGTCATATCCGGCAATGCGCAACGCCATGTACTTGTTAGATACGGTCTGGATCTCTGCTCCGAAATGAGCGAGAGGGACGCAATTGCGGGATGCGTCCTTGGGCTCCCAGACCATGAGGACGTCTCTGGCCTCTTCACTCTGCTTTTTGTAGATGCGGGTTGGGGACCTCGCTTCCAGGACGCGCAAGTCAGCTGCCTGAACGACGCGTTCCCCATTGTGCTTGACGATATTGACAAGATCAGCCATGACCTCTTCGCGGGATACCAGAGCTCTCTCTGTGATGTCTTTTTCGGCCAAAAGAAGATACCTCCTCTGGCAACTCTATTATACTCCAAACTGGATTGGATTACAACAGGCTGCTGATTATTTTTCTCGGAGTGCTCAGGGGCGGTTCAGGGGGATTGGTGGTTAGAGTACTTGGGGAGATAGTGAGTTGGTTAGTAGGGGTCAGGAGAACGCCAAATTGCCTGCAGGAATACTGATCGGATGGGGAGGTGTAGCCAGATCGTTCCATTTTGTAATACGATATACCACGTAGCAATAAATAAGATCATAGTCTATTGCCTACATTGGTTAATAAAAAACGAGAAAGGCTTGTGCTTGGGAAAAGCTGCACGATAGGGGCGGGAAAACGTGCCGAAGACGGGGGAATACCAGTGCAGTGATGGAGAGAGCGCCGAATCCTTCCGTAACTCGAATGATATACCTTTTTGAGGAGCATGTCAACTACTTTTTTGAAGATTTCCAGGAAAAATTTTGGGAATGCGGAGGAGTGGGATCCGGCTGTGGGGCTGTACCCACTTTTGTGTCTGCCAGCACATGCCTCTCTTTGAAATGCAATCTGTTCTGCACTGTCTTAAATGTTTTAATTGGCGAACAGGATGATGAAAGCAGATCACAACAGGCTAAAAATCAGCTGCAACAAAACGTAAAAGAGCATAGGCTAAAACAGACGGACGCTATGAAACGCCTCATAGCAGTATCGTAAGGAGAACCGGAGACGGTGTGCTTGGAGAATTACCAG
The DNA here is from genome assembly GCA_947623875.1 of uncultured Oscillospiraceae bacterium. GTDB lineage: Bacteria > Bacillota > Clostridia > Oscillospirales > Oscillospiraceae > Enterenecus. The sequence goes on along the minus strand of CANQII010000127.1, from coordinate 7,121 downwards.
AGGGTGCTGATGTTAGAATGGTGATCGAATGTATATGTAGGCAAATTGTAATACAAAGAGCAGCATATGTAGCGTTTTGTAAGACAAGAGACGGTATTTTGTAGGACATTGTAAGACAAAATGCCGCACTCCTCTGAATCTCAAGGATCTTGCCGAATGGACGGGTGCACTTAATTGAACTATCGAAAAATACTTTGGCGACGATAACCTAAATCCCCCGGCGGAGAAGCTCTTGAGAGACGGTGGAGAGCATTCAAGACGGACGATCCATGTATAGCTCTTCCCCAGTGGCTCCAGAGAAGAGCGTGCAGCTTGCACGGGCGCCTTTACCAGGATTCACCATTCTGTGCTCTCGGCCGCTCTGCGCCTGAATGCTATCCTGGTTGCCGTGATCTGCGCTGTGCAGGATCTGCTGGGAATCCTTATGCTGCCTATGGACCTTTTACTCACCGATTTTTGCATCGCTGTATGGGAAACAGAAAATGCCCGCACAGCCCATCAGGGCTGTGCGGGCAAATCGAATTTGAGGGGATGCAAAGGACTTTTCCAGATCGGGCTTATCCGGGGTAGTCTATCTCTTCCCAATAGTGGTCCTGTGCCATGAAGGCGGCATCTTTCAGGAAGTAGGTCTGCAGCAGCTGCGGCATGCCGCCTGTGGGATCGTCGAAGGTGCAGTCCACATAGAGCCAGGCGCTGCCGGTCCAGACCTTGTTCCAGGTGTGGGGCATTCCGCCACTGGCTGAGCCGAAGACCTTCCTGCACGGGATGCCTGCCCGGAGGCACATCTCCATGAACAGGCTGGCGTAGTTCTCACAGACGCCGTATCCGGAGGCGAGGGTGAGGTTGTTGCCCAGGTTGAAACCTTCTTCCATGGCCTTCTGCTTGGCGTCTATAGAGGCCTGGACGGCAGGGGTTGGCTCCGCGATGACAAACGGGTTCCAATCCGGGTCATAGGTGATCTTGTTGATAATGGCGTTGTGGATGGCCTGCAGGGTGGCGGGGATGTCGTCTGAGACCAGGGGAGGCAGCATATCGCCCACCAGGTCTTTCTCCAGGACAAAGGAGACGGGATCGGACTGGGCCGCCACATTCCACTCCAGTTTCGCTGCAGAGAGGTCTATTCCGAGGACAGAGAGGGGGATCATGGGGTACTCTCCGCCCAGGGTGAGCACCTGGTCGGTGATGTCCAAGGTGCGCTGAGAACGTGTAACGGCCTCCTGATATGCCAGTACAACTGGTTTTCCGGTATAGGAGCCGGCCTGTCCCAGGTTCCGGCGGGTCTTGGGCAGCGGGGAGATATCCACAATGCGGAGGTTCTGACTGCCATAGCCCTCTGCAGCGAGGGTGATATTGTCTGTGTAGCTCTCGTCCGTCAGGCTGATGCCCGCCATGTAGGACATGCCGTTGTTGCTCCAGTTCACCAGCGGCTTCAACGGCAGGTACAGCTCACTGCCGATCTCCACCAGCCCCACAACGGGGCACTCGTTCATGTAGAGGATCTTGTCTGTGGAGTACACGGTTTTGTCTGCGCTGGGAGTCTTGCTGGCGGTAAAAGAGAATGTCCCGCGCATGGAGGGCTTGGCCAGTTTGCAGAGCATGGCAGCCAGTTCCTTGCGGGTGAGCTGCCCATAGGGGTTGAAGGCGCCGTCTGCGGTAGTGCCATTGATCACGCCTGCCCGGTAGAGAATGAAGATCTCCGGGCTGTACGGGGTGGCGGAGACCACATCCGGCAGGGCGGTTACCTCATTTTGCTGGGGCAGGGCGCTCTCCGGGAGGGACCTTGCCAGAATGCCCGCTACCTGGGCTCGGGTGGCCACCAAGGTGAAAGAGGCGAACTCTCTCTCCTTGACAATGCCCTCTTCCATGCAGATGTCCAGACCGCCGCCGTACCAGCTGTCTTTCCCGGCGGGGATGTTGGAGTCTTTCCCCAGCCAGAGGTTGTGGACCTTTGCCGCCACCATCACCACTTCTGCTATGGTGACATGCCCGTCCGGATCAAAGATGCCTGCGCCTTTGCCGCTCATGAGGCCTAGCTCATAGGCTGCTACGATGCCGGGCTTGCTCCAGTCATCTTTCACATCGGTGAAGCCGGCGTCCTCATAGGAGCAGATCTCCGGCAGATCCCGGAGTTCCGCATTTGCCTGCACAGATGGCAGCAGCGGGAGACACAGCGTAATGGCCAGCAGCAGTGCCAGTACTTTCTTCCCATGCTTCATGTTGCACATTCCTCCTGCGTTCTCTCGTTTTTCCGGTGTGAAACCGGTCTCTCGTTGCCCATGATACCACTTTTTTGCTCTTGTGCAAGGACTTTGAACCCAAAAACTGCTTCCTGAAGTGTTGCAATACAACAGGTCTGGATGGAGATGTGGGATTGCTTTCGGAGACCTGCACTGGGATTCCCTTCGAGAACAGAAAAACAGCCATAAGGCGGGGCAATGCAAAAAAACGGGCGAGACCGGGAGGATTGGTTGCAATCTGGTATGGCAGAGGATACAATCAAGCGCAGAGGTGATACAGATGGAGAACAGAAGCGAAAACAGAGACAGCGTGCAGCCTGAGAACGATACAGCTGCCTTCGAGAACCAGATCGCCGCGCAGGACCTGGATCTGCCGGATGCGCTGCACCTGTTGGACTGTGGCACCTATTTCGATCGCTGTCGGATCCGGACTCCTGCAAGTCAGTCTGAGATTGCAGCACGTCTGCTGGAGGATGGCATCCTGTACCGCCAGGAGAACGGGGTGTATGCCATCTCCAATCTGGGGGCGCTCCTGTTCGCAAAGCGCCTTTCCGAATTCTCCAGTGTGTCCAGAAAAGCGGTGCGGGTGATCCAGTATGCAGACAGCAGCCGGATGGACATGCTGAAGGACTACACCGTGGACAAAGGATATGCCGCTGGGTGGGACCAGATCAACCTCTATCTCGATGCGCTCATCCCTTCGAAGTTTGTGATCGAGAGGGCGATCCGGGAGCAGAAGACTGCATTTCCCATGCAAGCGGTCCGAGAGGCGGTGGTGAACGCCCTGATCCACCAGGATTTCACGATCCCCGGCACCGGTCCTACGGTGGAGATCTTTTCAGACCGCATGGAGGTCACCAACCCAGGCGTTCCGCTGGTAGAAGGAAAGCGCATCATAGACCAGCCGGCTAAAGTTCGCAACGAGAGAATGGCTGCCTTGATGTGCCGGATGGAGCTCAGCGGTGAGGCAGGTACCGGATGGGACGACATGGTGCGCTCCTGTGAGGTGCAGCACCTGTTGGCGCCTCGCATCACCGTGTATCCGGAGCACACCCGGGTGACTCTTCTTGCCGAAATGCCTTTTTCCAACGCGATGCCGGACGATAAACTCTTGTCTTGCTACGATCATGCGTGTATACTGTACCTGGAGGGACAGTGCCTCACATCGCGCTCTCTGCGAACCAGATTTGGGCTTCCCCAGTCCTCCGCCGGCAGCATCGCCAGGCTGATCCGGATGGCGGTAGAGAAGGGATACATCAAGCCCGCCCCAGAGACTGCAGGGAGCAAGCGGGTGGAGTACGTCCCGTTCTGGGCATAGCCTTCCGCTGTAGAGAGGGCCAAATAGAGTGCATCTCCATTCTGCTGTGCGGCAGGACAGGGAGCATGAGTTGCAGGAGGAAACATGGACTTTGTACTTGTGGGCTTCGGCGGTGCGCTGGGCGCCATGGCGCGGTATGGCATCAGCACGCTGCCGGTGAAATCGGACTTCCCGATCCTCACCTTGATCACCAACGTCATCGGCGCCATTCTCATCGGCTTTATCGCAGGCCTTGCCGCGGGAGACAGAGAGACAGCTCCCCATGCGGTGCTGTTTTGGAAGGCTGGCCTCTGCGGCGGGTTCACCACCTTCTCCACGTTCTCTTTGGAGGCATTCGAACTGCTGGAGGGCAAGCGCTTTCTCGCGGGATCCGCCTACATCGTCCTCAGCGTTGCCGGATGCCTGGCAGGGATCACCCTCGGCAGAAGGCTGGCCGCCATGATGCCCTGATACACAAAAATGGGATTTATTGGATGGGGTGATTGGACCTGGACTGAATCTTGGAAAACCTCCAAAAATAATCACATGCAAATGATGCATGGACAGTGGATTTTTGCCAGCATTGGTGTTATAATGAATGGGAAGGGGAGGGCCCTTCAAACGATTTGCAGACGGGGCTGAGACCGCTGCAGAAGGATTGGGACATGCTTCAAGAGAGCGGAGAGACTGACGCAACAGCCGGTTTCTATCCGTTTCTATTTCAGACATCTGCTTTTGTATGCCGCGCCCCGGACGCGATAGCGTCTTGGGTTTTGCATAGTTGGGTACGTTCGCACATTGCCTGTGGCACAGGCAAGCCGGTACGGAGAAAGGAGATGCCAAACATGTCGGACTCGAAGTTCTTCCATTTCACGATTGGCGCCTTGTGGCTCGTCGTGGCTGTCGTCAACGGGATCACCGCCAAGGAATTTGTCGGGCCGGTGTACTGGCCGGCAGTCCTTCCGGTGGTGGCGGCGGTATTCTTCTTCGCCTGGGGGATCTACCTCACTGTGAAAGAGCGCCGCGATGCGAATGAGAGAAGTACCAGCGTGTAGTTTCCCACCTGTCTGTGCAGAGGTGATTCCCCTCCTGCCGGACCATCTTGTCCTGAGGAGAGAGATCTGTGATCACAATCGAACCGCAAGACAACCGCAGATATGAGGTTTTCGATTCCGGAAGCAGTATCGGTACGGTATCGTCCTCGATCAATCCCTTTCATGCTACCCACGCCTACCTGAACCTGGAGCTCACCCGTTACGATCCCGCCAGCGCATCGGAGCTGTTTGCGCTGCTCCGGGCGGAACTGGGCCTCCCGCTGCAGGCCATGCTGGACTCCCGGGAGACGGAGAAGATCCGCTTTGTCACGGCCGGCGGCTTCCAGAGACGGCGCCGCTGCTTTGAGATGGTGGTGGGGGAGAAGGACCTGGTGTGTCCTGTCCAGGAGATCATCCCCATCCAGGAGACCAAGGCGGGAGAGAAAGCATATCAGGAGTGCTGTACCCTTCTGTATGGCCACTATGCCAGAACCCATATGGCAATAAGCCCCCTCACGGCAGACCGTCCCACATTTGACCAGGCTCTGCCCGATACCGTTTTCTTCTACCCGGCCAACGGCGCCGTGGAGCACTGCGCCTTCGTGGAGGAGAATGAGATTGCCTATGTGGCTTCTCTCCATATGGAGTCTTACCACGCCTTTGCAGAGGCGCTGCTGTCTCAGCTGCTGGAGCAGTACAAGTGCATCTCGTTCGAGGCAGACAGCACAGATCCTGTCGCCATGGCGCTGCGGGATTTCTTCCAGCATTCAGACAAGGATTCCTTTGACACCTTCATTCTGAACGGGTAAAAGTATCGAGTGGAAATTTTACTTTGCCCGTCATCGACTTTTTGAAATAAGTACGATAGACCCCAGGCAGGCGCCGGCGGATGCCGGCGCCTGCCTGGGGTTTCTTTGTGTGCTCTACCGATCCCCAATGGCGGCCCGGAGGGACTCCCGGACATCCAGATTCGGGATGAATACGCCAGGTTTCCCGGGTAGCTTTATAACCATGCGTGATGGTTTTGATCAATGGGCCTTGCGGTTCCGGCAGGGCAGAACAGCGCCGGCATGGGGATTGCGTTCCCCATGCCGGCGCCTGTCTGGCGGCTTATGTACTATGATATCAGCGTGCCCAATCCCGGCTGCGTCCCACGGCCTTATTCCACCCGGAGAGGAGCTTCTGCCGCTGGGCCTCCTCCATGGCGGGGGTGAAGACGGTGTCGCACTTCCAGAGACCGGTGAGGGCCTCCTGGTTGGGCCAGACTCCAGCTGCAAGACCGGCGAGGTACGCGGCACCCAGTGCAGTGGTCTCCCGGATGGCGGGGCGGTGGACCTCACGGCCGATGATGTCCGCCTGGAACTGCATCAGGAACTGATCCCGGCTGGCGCCGCCGTCTGCCTTCAGGGCCCGGAGGGGCAGACCGGTGTCCGCCTCCATGGCCCGCACCAGGTCTGCCACCTGGTATGCGATAGACTCCTGGGCTGCCCGGATGATGTGCTCCCGCCGGGTGCCCCGGGTGATGCCCAGGATGGCGCCACGGGCGTACATGTCCCAATAGGGGGCACCGAGTCCGGTGAAGGCGGGCACCAGATAGACGCCGCCGTTGTCCGGCACCTTCTGGGCATAATACTCCGCGTCCCGGCTCTCGTTGAAGAAGCGCATCTCGTCCCGGAGCCACTGGATCACGGCGCCGCCCACGAAGACGGAGCCCTCCAGGGCGTACTGCACCTTGCCGTTGAGACCCACTGCGATGGTGGTGATGAGGCCGTTCTTGCTCTCACACGGGGTGTCCCCTGTGTTCATGAGAAGGAAGCAGCCGGTGCCGTAGGTGTTCTTGGCGTCGCCTGGGGCAAAGCAGGTCTGTCCGAAGAGGGCCGCCTGCTGGTCTCCCGCGATGCCGCAGATGGGCACCTTGCTGCCGAGGATGTCGGTGTAGCCGTAGACCTCGCTGGAGGAGCACACCTTGGGCAGCATCTCCCGGGGGATGTCCAGGGCCTGGAGCAGGGTGTCGTCCCAGTCCAGGGTGCGGATATTGAAGAGCATGGTCCGGGAGGCGTTGGTCACATCGGTAACGTGAGCGGCGCCGCCGGTGAGCTTCCACACCAGCCAGCTGTCCACCGTGCCGAAGAGGATCTCTCCCCTGCGGGCCCGCTCTCTGGCGCCCTCAACGTGGTCCAGCAGCCACTTGATCTTGGTGCCGGAGAAGTACGCGTCCGGCACGAGACCGGTGGTCTCCTTGATGTGATCCCCCAACCCGTCTGCAAGCAGTTGGTCCACGATGCCCGCAGTCCGGCGGCACTGCCAGACGATGGCGTTGGCGATGGGACGGCCGGTGGCTTTGTCCCAGAGAATGGTGGTCTCCCGCTGGTTTGTGATGCCGATGCCGGCGATGTCTGCCGGGTTCACCCCAGACTGGGCGATCACCTCCATCATCACGGCGTACTGGGAGGACCAGATCTCCATGGCATCGTGTTCCACCCAGCCCTCCTGGGGATAGAACTGGGTGAACTCCTTCTGGCGCACCCCCAGAATGTTCTGCTCGCTGTCAAA
>CANQII010000126.1 GCA_947623875.1 uncultured Oscillospiraceae bacterium | reverse complement strand
TCGCATGCGCCGAAAATACTTGGCTGGTGACGGTCTGGGAAGATAGGTAGTGCCAACACAGAGGAGACTTGATCATATGATCAGGTCTCTTTTGTTTTATCTGAGAATTGTGGGACAGCATTCCAGCGGATTGAAACCTTTCGTAGCTCCGAGCCTGGTGTTCGGGGCTTTTCTTGTACTTGTCAGACGAGAACAGTCCAGGGCAAAAAAATCGCAACAGGACCCGCACATATGGCGCTCTCAACCGTTATACACAGTAGAGCATGGGATAGGAGGCGGATGGGCAGCATTGGACATCGAAGAACAGTACAGCAGGATTTACCGGTACTGCTATTTTCGCCTCCGGGATCGGCACCGGGCGGAGGACATCACCCAGGAGACCTTTCTCCGCTGGTTTGCCAGCGACACATACCGGGACACAGGCAGGACCTTGCAGTACCTCTACACCATCGCCCAGAACCTCTGTGCCGATGAGAGCAGGCGGCAGCACACTGAACCGCTTCCGGAAGACTTGCCAACGGAGCTGAACGATCCGCTGCTGTCCCTGGCCCTGCAGAGTGAACTGGACAAGCTGTCTCAGGAGGATCGGGAACTGGTGTTGCTGCGGGTGGTAAACGAGGTGCCCATGGGGGTACTCAGTAAGCTGTATGGCATGAGCCGGTTCGCCCTGTACCGGAGACTGCAGGGCATCTTGAAGCGTCTGCGTGAACGATTGGAGGGATGACGCACATGGATCGGAAACTGAAAATGGCATTGGATGCGGCGTTCGATGTACCGCCCCCGGAGCGAAAAACGGCCTTTCTGCGGACCCACCGGCGCCGGGAACTGCGTCCCGCAGCACTGCTTCTCACCCAGGCGGGATATGTCCGCTGGTGGACCTGGGCGGGATCTTGCGTCCTATTTGCTGGGATCCTGGTTCTGGCAGCGGGATCTGAACCGCAGGCTGTGTGGTCTGGCTCTGCCTTAACCCCACTTCTGGCTTTGCTTGCTGTGGCGGAATCGGGCCGCGCCAAGCGCTACGGTATGGAGGAATTAGAATTGGCCTGCCGAATGCCGCGGTCCTCCGCCGTACTGGCCCGCATGGCTGCAGTGGGACTGCTCCACCTGCTCCTGTTGGGAATCTCGGCACCTATCCTTTCCACCTGGGGCGGCACCGGCGTTGTACAGACCGGCATCTATCTCCTCACCCCATATCTGCTCACCGCAGCCATAGGAATGGAACTGTCCCAGCGGGTGCGGGGACAGGAGGGGCTGCTGGCCTGTACAGCTGCGGCAGTTCTTGTGTGTATGATTGGGGAACTGGCACAGACGGTTAGACCAGAACTATATCTGGAAGAGATGCTGCCTCTCTGGTGCATCGCCCTGGCGATCTGCTTTGCAGCGTCCGGGTTCGAGTTTGTACGGATGATACGGGAAAGCGAGGCATTGCAATGGAACTGACAGTCCTAAACTTAAGCAAGCACTACAAGGACAAAAAGGCGGTGGACGGGGTATCTCTCCGCCTCACCGAGGGCATCAACGGTCTTCTGGGAGCCAACGGCGCAGGCAAGACCACCCTGATGCGGATGCTCTGTGGCATCTTGAAGCCAACGGCGGGTTCTGTGGCTTTGGACGGCGTGGATGTCTCCAGCGAGGACTACCGGGCCGTCCTCGGGTATCTCCCCCAGGACTTTGGGTGCTATCCGGACTTCACCGGGGTGGACTTCCTCCTCTATCTGGCAGCGCTGAAGGGCCTGTCTCGTCCTCATGCGAAGCGCAAGTCTGCTGAATTGCTGGAGCTGGTGGGTCTCGCCGATGTGGGGAAAAAGAAGATCAAGACCTACTCCGGCGGCATGCGGCAGCGGCTGGGCATCGCTCAGGCCCTGCTGAACGACCCCCGTCTGCTCATTGTAGACGAGCCCACGGCTGGGCTGGATCCCAAAGAGCGGGTGCGCTTTCGCAATCTGCTGGCGGATCTGGGAAAAGACACCATCGTCCTGCTCTCAACACACATCGTGTCCGATGTGGAGCATATCGCAGACCACATGCTGATGATGTCCGAGGGGCATATCATCCTGGACGAACCCTGGGACAAGAACCGGACGGATTTGGAACAACTCTATCTGGAGGAATTCGGAGGTGAGGACGAATGAATAGGCATGAACTGATTTCGATGAGCATGCCTCCTCGGAGGGGAAGACGAGACGTTTGCAGACTGGTGACTATACTCACAGGCTATGAGCTGAAGAAGATATGGACCAAGCCTCTGGCCTGGGTGACTGTTCTAGTGGCGGCGCTGCTCTGTGGGTTAGATGCCCTAAAAGTGTTGTGGACGAATGGGTATGCGCCTATGTGGGAGACGACCTATCAGGCTGGGATTACTGCCTCGTGGGCAACCAACCGGATGCACACAGTGGTGTCCATGCTGCCCTTTGCCGTTGCAGTACTGCTCTGTGGTGTCTTCGCAGAGGGAGGACGAAATGGTGTGAGGCCTTTGATCTGTGCCACCACGATGGGCAGACTGCCGTTGGCACAGGCTAAGATATTGGCGGGAGCACTATCCGCAGTGGGACTTGCGGCAACACTGGCGGCTGAGATGGTGCTCTTGGTTGCAGTGGTGTTTGGCTTTCATTTGGGCTTTCATACTCCCGCAGAAATGTACTGGAGAGACATTGACTGGTCGATGACTGCGGCGGAAGTGCTATTGACTTCGGCGGGATTGGTTCTCTTGTATGCACTCCTCTACGCCGGCTTTGTGATGGCTTTTTCTGCTCTCACGGATAACAGCATTGTGGCCCTTACAGCCGGTATTCTGGGAGAGTCTGGTTTGATCTATCTGGAGGGCTGGGGTAATCGAATGGTATGGTGGATGAACCTGATGCCATTTCGACTGCTCACCGGACAATCCCTGAATTACAGCTTCCCGGGGCCGCTGAACGTGCTTCAGGCAGGGTTTCTGCTCTACAGCGGAATCGCGGTGGTCTTGTTGGCCGTTTGCTGGCCAATGTGGTATCGATGTGCAGTAGCCAGGAGGTAGGAGAGAATGAAGAACTTTGGGACTCTGTTCCGCTATGAACTGAAGAAGATCTGGAAGCAGCCGCTGCTCTGGGTGGTGGTCTTCCTGACTGCCGCTTTCCTTAGCTGCATCATGGGACTGGACTTTCTGCCCACGAAGCATGGGAATACCTTTACGACCACAGATGCAGAGGGTAAGGAGATCAGCCGGTTCCTTACGGCAGACGAGCAGTTCCGCATCAAACTGGAGGGAGGAAAGGATCTGGCCGGACAGGTGATGGATGAGGAATTCTTCCGTAAGGCCAGAGAGGCAATCCCAGCGGAAGAAGATCGATATGAGGCAGAGGCTTGGTTTCTGTTGGTGGATCCCAGCTACTATCAGTTCTGGTACTATAACAGCATTGAACTTGGCGGCACAGCGGAGGAGTACTATGCCAACCGCCAGTCGTATGTGAACCTGGAGATGCAGCATCTGCGTGAGACAGAGAGAGCCTACTGGGAGACGATGGAGGAGCATGTGGAGAAGCCGTTCCGCTACCACCCGGAAAATGGAATGCAGGTCCTGTACTCATTGATCAGCTCTAGCGGAATTGTGTTCTTTGTTCCTCTCCTGGCTGGCGCATGCCTCTGCGAGCTCTTTGCCAGAGAGCGCCGCACCAAAATGGATGCCCTGGTTTTCAGCTCCCGTAGAGGGCGGAAGATACTGTGCCTAGCCAAAATCATTGCAGGTGGACTGTCTGCGGTTCTGGCTGCAGCGCTGGTGTCCGGGATCACAGTGGCGGTTTATCTTGTCCTATATGGTCCAGAAAGCTGGTACGGAGCGATCCAGTTGCTGTCTGGGGCAGGGCTCTCCTGGTGCAGTTGGCCCATTACCATGGGGCAGGGGATTCTGATTTTGCTGGCTCTGACACTGGTTTTTACCCTCTTGTGCGGCGGCTTGGTAGCTGCTGTCTCTGTGTTCACGGGCAACGGCATCGCGGCGATGGCAACTGCAGTGGCAATGATGCTGCTGTCCCAGCGGCATGTCCAGGGGTTGCTGGGGCGGTATCTACCGGCCAGACTCATCAACCCTGATACATTCCGCATCATGGACCTCACAGAACTGGGTGGCCTGCAGCTGAACATCTTCCAGTCCGGGGCACTGCTGTATGCTGTTATCGCGGTGGTGCTGCTGGCTCTTTGCTGGTTTGGCTGGAGGCGGTGGGCTACTACAGGAAGGTAGCGTATAAGAACTGCCGGTGTCTATCGCCGGCGGCCACTTTACACTCCAAAATGATACAGGCGCCGATGTTTCCACTGAGCTTCGGCGCTTTTCTATACTCAAGAACGTCATCCAGGGAGCGTTGGAAGATGGCGCAGATCTGCTCTCGCGGCGCTCGCGGCAAACTTCCTGAATTTCCTCCTACTATGCTGCGACATGATGCTAAAATGATGCAAAGATGATGTATAATGCGGGAGAGGTGATCCTATGAACAGGATTCTGATCGCGGAGGATGACGACTCTATCTCCAATCTGCTGAAAACTGCCCTCAATGGGGCTGGATATACATGCTGCTGTGCGGCGGATGGTAAGACGGCAGCGGACCTGTTGGAGAAAGAACCCTTTGACCTTGCGCTCCTGGATATCATGCTGCCAGAGATCGATGGCTACGAACTCATGGAGTACTGCCGCTCGCTGGAGGTGCCGGTGATCTTTCTCACCGCCAAGGATGCGGTGAAAGACCGGGTGAAGGGCCTTCGCATGGGCGCCGAGGACTACATTTGCAAGCCTTTTGAGCTGATGGAACTGCAGGCCAGAGTGGAGGCGGTGCTGCGCCGGTGCGGGAAAATGGCCCGAGAGATCTCCCTGCCGCCGGACATCGAGATCGACACCGCCAGTCACCTGGTGCGGAAGAGCGGAGAGATCGTTCCGCTCACCGCCAAGGAGTATGACCTGCTTCTGCTCTTCTCCCAGAACCGAAACATCGCCCTATACCGGGAGCGGATCTACGAACACGTCTGGGGAGAGGAGTATATGGGGGACACCCGGACAGTGGATCTCCACATCCAGCGGATGCGCAAGAAGCTGGGACTGGAGGACAGACTGGTGGCGGTATATAAGGTAGGCTATCGGTTGGAGGTGTAAGGCATGAAGCTGTTCTGGAAGCTGTTTTGCTGCATGGTCCTGGTCTCCGTGCTGGGCCTTGCCGCCGGCGGCTTTCTGCTCATAGACGGACAGTTCCAGGCTTCCCTCCAGCAGGAGGTGGAAGCGCTGAACCAGGAGAACGACTTTTTGTACTATGCCCTGACCGTGCAGCTGGAGTCCTCTGCTCTCACGGACCGGGAGCAGCTGCAGGATGTGCTGACGGATATGTCGGTTGTCTCCAGCTGCCAGACGGTGAACTTTCGGCTGAGTGATGCCGCAGGAAACATCATAGCTGGCAGCAGACTTCCAGTAAAGGCGGCGCCGCTCACTGGGCAATTGGGTGCGGCTCTGCGGGGCTGGGATCTGCAGGATGTGGCAGGTGTGCCGTATCTCCACGCAGCAAGTCCGCTTACTCTTCTGGGAGAGACCTTCTATCTGGAGAACTTCCGCTCTGTGGGCAGTCTCTTTGTGGCACGGGAAGAGCAGTATCAGTCCTTCTCCTGGGTGATGCTGCTATTAGCTGTGGCAGCTGCCGTGTTATCCGGCGTCATATCCGCCCTGATCCTTAGACCGCTGAAACGGCTTTCAAGCACGGCGGGTCTGCTGGCGGCAGGCCAGCTGGACCAGCGGGTGCGGATCACCGGGGACGATGAGATCACAGCGCTCTCCAGAGATTTCAACGCCATGGCGGATCAGCTGGAGCGGCAGGTGGATGAGCTGAAGGCGGAGGCCCAGCGGCGGGAGGATTTTATCGGCAGCTTCACCCATGAGTTGAAGACGCCCCTTACCTCTATTATCGGCTATGCGGAACTGCTTCGCTCCAAGCCGGATGACCCGGAGCAGGTGCTGGACAGTGCCGGTTACATCTTCCGGGAGGGGAGAAGACTGGAGTCCCTGTCTCGAAAACTGCTGGATCTGATTGTACTGAATCAGGAAAAGGTGGAGCGGAAGAAAGTGCCCATGGAGGGATATCTGGAACGCGTGGGCGGCGCTCTGCGGCCTGCTTTGGAAGCTCAGAATCTTCGTCTGCTCGTATCAGCCAAACCGGGCACGGCGGAGATCGAACCGGACCTGATCGAGGCACTGTGCCTCAATCTGCTGGACAATGCCAGAAAGGCATCCTCTCCAGGCGGCGCAATCCGGCTGGAGGGATTCCCGGAGGAAGAGGGATACTGTATCCAGGTAACAGACCAGGGTAGAGGGATCCCGCTGGAGGATTTGGCGCGGGTAACTGAGGCGTTCTATATGGTGGAGAAATCCCGTGCCCGGGCGCAAGGCGGCGCAGGCCTTGGATTGGCACTGTGCCAGCGGATCGCAGAGCTCCACGGGGGTACCCTGGAGATCACCAGCGAGCTTGGAGAGGGAACCACTGTTCGGGTGCTGCTGAAAGGGGCGGTTGAGACATGAAAATCTTGAGACGCTGTCTGCTGCCGCTCTTTACCGCCTTCGTGGTAGCGGCCGCAATCCTGCTGCCGCCCTATCTCTCCAGACTGGGAGATCAGAAGCGGATGAACGAGATACACACGGAGACGATATCTGGAGATCGGCTGTCTCTGAAGGCGACCACCTTGCGGGAGCGGATCTACCTGCTGTACCGCTGGCAGAATGGTGATCTGGAAGCAATCACCCAGCCGCTCACAAGTTACGAGCTGGAGACGAAGATCCAGCCCATGGTCTATCAATCTGTGGACGAACTATACCAGGCAGTCCCCCTCATGGCTGGTGTGCTACAAGGTGTCTGGGCCCCGGATGGGATCACTGGAAACCGGCTGCTTCTGCGGGATGGGTACCACGGACTCATTGCCAGTGTGCTCCAACTCCGTGGAACCAGGCAGGCGACACTGATGATCGATGAACAGACCGGATTGGTGCTGTCTCTCACCGTAGGCGGGAACGATCTGGGGCCTTTGGAGCCAATGGATAATTACAGCACTGTCGCTTGTGCCATGGAGTACGTGGACTATCTCGGCTTAGGTGGTGTAACGATGGATGGCGGGGAGATGGAGACCCTTTTCAACTTGTCTGGAACGAATGTGTATTATCTCCTGCGGAGTGTCCCCGGTGAGTTCAGCCTTGCGCCAGTCCACGAGCTCTTAGGGTGGAGAAAATAGCGGACCGTGGAAAAGATGCAACTATGATGGAAAAATGAAGGCAGTTTGATGGGACGGGGCGGTAGCATAGGATCGACCTTGAAAGGAGTTGATTCTTATGCAGACCCCGTCCCATTCCCGTACACGCCACGGTCGCAGAGCCCGCCGCAGCGGGAGGTATTCAATCTCATTTCTGACGCTGATGGTGTGCGCTGCTGCCCTGATGCTCTGGGCTGCTGCCGCTCGCCTCTCTGTGCTCATCAACGACAACCAGACGGCAGATGCCCCAGACAGTGTAGCGTCTACCGACCAGAAAGATACCGTACTTCAGTCTCCATCGGTGGATTCTACGCCGCCGTTGGCCACACCACTCATTCCAGAGCCGGTAGAAACTGAAAGTGGGGAAGACGAAGAACCCGCGACAGAGCCTGGGCAGACAGTGCCGATGCAGGCTGCGGAATTGCCCTGGAATCTTACACTGGTGAATTGGGAGCATCCGCTGCCGGAGGACTACTCTGCACCAGAGCTTGTGCAGCTGCGGAATAACCAAGCCATTGATGCGCGGGCCTATCCCGATCTGCAAAACATGATGGACGCAGCCCGAGCCGAGGGGCTGAGTCCGCTGATCTGTTCCTCCTTCCGCACTTATGAGGACCAGGAACAACTGTATCAGGATCAGGTAGAGCTAGAACTGCGCCGAGGATACCAGGAAGGAGAGGCAGAGGAGCAAGCTGCCTTCTGGGTGGCCCGGCCGGGCACCAGTGAGCATGAGATGGGTCTGGCGGTGGATATCGTAGACACCAACTATCAGATCCTGGACCAGCGGCAGGAGAATACCGCAGTCCAGCGCTGGCTGATGGAGCACTGTTGGGAGTACGGCTTCATTCTCCGCTATCCCACAGACAAGAGTGCCATCACCCACATCGGATATGAGCCCTGGCACTACCGCTATGTGGGGAAAGAGTCCGCAAAGGCGATCATAGAGAGTGGGCTCTGCTTGGAGGAATATCTGGGCGGGCTCGGGATTGGAAATGGCAGCACGGAGAAGGGGACAGGCAATGAGCGGTAAGGCCTGGACCGCAGGTGTGATCGCTACAATGCTGTTGCTCTCCGATGCCGAGTCCACCATATTCCCCTTTTGAGGTTCTTTCGACTCCTTCCAGGACGCCGGGCTGGACCAGAAGGGCTTGCTGTTTGTGGATGAGCTGTATCTCGCCAACAATCGCTTTGATTTGGTGGATCTGGAGGCGTTGCATGCCACAATAGTCGGTGGAGAGCACAGGATCACTGCAAATTTAGTAGAACTCACTGCGGAGTTCCTGCGGGACGGAAAGAAAGAGACCGATGCATGCGTGCCGGCTACGCAGGCCTATCTCGACTTGTGGCCTCAGGAGAATGACGCCAGGTTGGACAAGAACCGCGAGTTCCATTTCCTCACCATAGAGGAAGGCAAGCCAGTGACGTTGGGGGATGGGATCTTCCGCGGGCCGGAGTACCTGGACAGCGGCAATGTCTGTCTGGAGGTGAGCGGGATCCAGAAGGAACTGGAGGGGAAGAACCTGCAGGGGGATACCGGGAGAAAACTCTTTGCGCTGTGTCCGAAGACAGGGGAGAAGGCAGAAGACGTGTAGTCTGGCTGGAAGTATATATAAGGTAGGGCCCGGGGGATAGTGCAGATCGTACACTTGATCTCATAGCCATTTTGACCTGTTTTGGCGGAAAAGAGGAGAAAACCTGCAAGAAATTCGGGTTATTTGGTTTAAAATACCTGCAAATTGGGGGTTGACATCCCCCAGCCGATCTG
>CANQII010000125.1 GCA_947623875.1 uncultured Oscillospiraceae bacterium | reverse complement strand
AGGCCGATGAGATCGTCCTCGTGCTCATCGATATATGCCAGCGCAAAGCGCAGCGTCTCTTCCATATCCGCATCCCTCCAGACAAAATAAAACTCCTGTCCCGTGTATCATACACAGGACAGGAGTGAAAACACTTCTGCGGTGCCACCTGAATTCGCCCCGTAGGGCGCCCTCGTCAGCGTACCAACATACGCCTCCCGCTGTATCGTGCGGAGCACGTCGCGCCTACTGACGCTCTCTTCAGAGTGCGTTCGGGTTGCCCTCACGGGTCCATTCCCTCTCCTTCCTGCCGCCGCACTTCCACCGTCTGCAGCTCGCTGTTGGGGTTCCAAAGAGGTACTACTCCCGCTCATCAGTTTTTCCTATGGCACAGCCGGCTGTACCGGACTGCGGGGAGAGAATATCACGGCGGACAAGATGCTGTCAATTGTGAATCCATACAAATCTTGCAGGATGCAGCGGCATTTCCTGCAAACACAGAATGTGCTTCTGCAAAACGGGTTGGATATGCAGGATTACCAGGTACAACACTTCAAAAAGGGAAAACTATACTTTCACGGTGGCGGCTATCCAAACGATGCTATTTTGTACTCTCATTGATTGCCTGTATGAGGTGCTCCGTACAAACCTTGGTACCGCCGGGAAGAATAGCGAGTTTCATCGCCCTCTGCGTGATCTGTACGATACTGGCAGCGGAATATCCCTCCAGTCTGTTGGCCATCTCCCTTACCTCCATATCACGGGACAGCGGGATGGCAGACAACGTCATCTGCAATAGCCTCTCTCGCTCATTTGGCCCGGGTACCGGGAGCTCGATGATATCGTCAAATCGGCGGAAGATGGCTTCATCAGGAGAAGCTTTACGATTGGTTGTTGCCAGAACCAATCCCGGGGCATTGTATTCGTCCAAAAGGGTCAGAAGCATATTGACGATGCGGGGCATTTCACCCACATCTTGAGAAGACACACGGGACCTGGCTATGAAGTCACAATCATCGAGCAGCAAAGCGATTGGCTCCTTTTCACATTGCTCAAAGACTGCTCGCAGATTTGATGCTGATGTCCCAAAATAGGATGATAGCAAAGAATCAAATCTCACTTTGCAAAGCGGCAGGCCGAGGTCCCATGCGATTCGTTCGGCACAGAGTGTCTTTCCGCAGCCAGACGGTCCATGGAGCAAAACCTTTTGCCTGGGTCTTAGGTCATACATGCGTAGGCGTTCTCGGGCTGCAAATTCCTGCTCAATCAAGAGAATGCGCTTTTCCACAGCGGATGGCAGCACGATCTGGTGTCTCAGCTGATCTCGCGGGATTTGAGAAAGAAGCGGCGCATTGGTACGCTTGCTTCTGGGCAAGGGCACCAGGACATCCTCGCAAAGTTTCACGTTGTATTTGCTAGAATTCGGCTTCTCTGTTCGAGATATCCTTTCCAAAGCATCTGCGAGATTGCTATGCCCCAGATCTCTCTCACTCTGAACAATAGAATCAGCGACTTTCTTTAGGGCAGGTATATTTTCGGCATATATTGCCCGAAAGAGCCTTTCGGTCAGAGCGGCATTCATCAATCACACCTGCCCTTTCTTAGAAAATTGTCCAAAATTAATTTAACTATGATAAAACATGATGAAAATGAAGACGATTGGATTATCGAAAACCAATTAAGCAATAAATCGATTTAATAGATGGGCAAAAAAGAAACGTAGGAAGCAGTGGGCTGTCCCAATGCTTCCTACAGGCTAAGCAGCGGATGAAGGATTCGAACCCTCACAAACAGAGTCAGAGTCTGGTGTGCTACCTTTACACTAATCCGCTATGTGGTTTGGCCTCTCGCAAGACCGTGGCCTATTATAGCAGCTTGCGGTGGGATGTCAAGCACTTTTTTTCAGAATTTGCGGCTTTTTTCTAGCCAATTTTTACCAAATAAGGAACGGATGCCAGATTGTACCCTGTTTCTGCAATTTATGGGGGCGGATTCATGCCTGCATGGGGTTTCCACCCTCTCTAGGGATGTTCCGCCTCTACATCGTAATGGAACTTCAAGCTTGATAAGTACTTTTGCATCATAGAAAATCTGCATCCTGTGGGCTGTTCCAGGGTAAAAATCGCAGTTTTGTTGCTTTCCCACTTGATTTTCCCGGATTTTTGCGTTAATATTGCACGCAACACAACTCCCACTGTGGAAGCATGCGAAAGGAAGTTCTAGATCTTGAAAAACTACGCAATCCTCACAGACTCCTCGGCAGACTTAAGTGCACAGATGGTCCAGGAACTGGATGTAACGGTGCTGCCCCTCACCTTCATCGTGGACGGGAAGAACTACTTCAATTATCCAGACAACCGGGAGATGTCCCCGGAGGAGTTCATCGCGCACCAGAAGGCCGGCGCTGAGACCAGCACCACCGCCGTCAATGTCGGACAGGCCGCTGAAGCCATGAAGGCGCTGTTGGACCAGGGACAGGATGTGCTGGTGCTGGCGTTCTCCTCCGGCCTCAGCGGCACCTGCAACAACTTTGCCGTGGCAGCCAAGGGCCTGGCCGCCTCCTACCCGGACCGGAAGATCGCCGTGGTAGACACCCTGGCCGCCTCCCTGGGACAGGGCCTTTTGGTATACTACGCTGCCAAGATGCGCCTTGCGGGCAAGAGCATGGAAGAGGTCCGGCAGTGGGTGGAGGACAACAAGTTGAACCTCTGCCACTGGTTCACCGTGAACGACCTGATGTACCTGAAGAAGGGTGGCCGCGTCTCCGCCGCCACCGCCATTGTGGGCACCATGCTGCAGATCAAGCCGGTGATGCATGTGGACGATGAGGGACATCTCATCAAGGTCACCACAGCCCGGGGCAGAAAGGGCTCCATCAAGGCGCTGGAGGGCAAGATCGAGGAGCTGGCGGATCCGGATCCCGCCAACCAGATCATGTTCATCAGCCATACGGACTCCCTGGCGGAGGTCCAGGCCATGGCGGAATCCATCAAGGCCCGCTACGGCACCAAGGAGATCGTGATCAACAACATCGGCCCCGTCATCGGCGCCCACACCGGTCCCGGCTGCATCGCCCTGTTCTTCCTGGGCAAGCACCGCTGAGCCATTTTCCCATAGCAACGAGACAGCCCGGGGGGCATGCCCGGGCTGTTTTCGGCCAAAATACAGCGGAAACCATGTTCAAAAGCTGTCATGGAGTTTCACGATACAGCCGTTTCTTTGCAATGATATCTGCGCACTTTCCAACAGGAAATGCATATGGCAGGGCGCTATCCTGGGGATAGTCCCTGCCAAAAAGGAGAAGAACCTGCTCAGGGGTTCTTGATGGCGTTGCCAGCCCTCTCCAGGGCGTCCCCGGCATCGTGCACGGCATCGCCGATGTCGTTGCGCAGCTCGGGCAAAATTCTGCCCTGGTCGTCCAAGCCTCCGTGATTTTGGAAATACCGGCGCTTCTCCGCCCGGGACTCCGGCTTGCCGTCGTTGTCCACATCGTTGGTGCCGCCGGCGCCGCCGCCCTCATCCCCGTCGTTCCGGTCCACTCGTACCGTGGGCGTGGGCGTGGGGCTTACCGTATGGTGCGGGTCTGCGGAGTGATTCGGCACGTCTGCGGTGCAGCCTGCCAGTGCGGCAGACAGGCACAGCGCTGCGGTAAGAACGCACAGTCTCTTTTTCATGTTTCTCAGCCTCCTGCTATTGATTCGCTCTCCCCGCAGCACAGTATGCCCGGAGAACGTCATCGATAAGCAGGAACTTTTTGTTTTTTACTGTCCTTTACAGGATGATGCAGATGAGGCCGCCGGAGCCCTCGTTGATGATCCGCTGCAGGGTCTCCCGCAGCTTCTCCCGGGCCTCGTCCGGCATCCGTTTCAGCTTGCCCTGGAGGTCCTCCCCCACCAGCTCGTGGAAGGATCTGCCGAAGATATTGGAGTCCCAGATCTTTGCGGTGTCCCCCTCAAACTGCTGCAGAAGGTAGTCCACCATCTCTTCAGACTGTTTCTCCGTGCCCATGATGGGAGAGACCTCGGTTTTGATGTCCGCCCGCAGCATGTGGATGGACGGCGCCGAGGCCTTCAGACGCACGCCGTACCGTCCTCCCTGCTTCACGATCTCCGGCTCCTCCAGGGTCATCTCGGTGGGATCCGGCATGACGATGCCGTAGCCGCACTGTTCCACCTGGGCCAGGGCGCTCTCCACCTTCTCGTACTTCCGCTTCATGGCGGCCATCCGGGTGAGCTGATCGATGAGGTCCCCGTCGTCCCGGATCTCCAGGCCGCACTGCTGCGATACGGTGCTGTAGAAGAGATCCCGGGGCAGGTCCAGGGTTACCGTTACAACGCCGCTGCCCATGTCCATGCGGTTTAATACCGCCGTGCTGATGAGCTCCTGCTCTCCCATGGCCTGCAGGGCGTGTTCCGCATCCCGGAGCCGCTGGAGTTTGGCAGACTCCTCCCGGAGCATCTTGTATAATCCGCTCTTGATGGGGTGGTCCAGCGGCAGTACCTCCACCCAGGGCGGCAGGTAGATGTCCATCTCCTTCATAGGGAACTCGTGGAGGACGCCCCGGATGATCTCAGAGACGGCGCCCTCGTCCAGGGTGAGGCAGTTGGCGGCGAGACAGGTCACGTCATAGCGCTCGGCGAGATCCGCCGCGATGGTCTGGGTGCGCTCGCTGCAGGGCTCAGCGGAGTTCACCAGCACCATAAAGGGCTTTCCCACCTCCTTCAGCTCGCTGATCACCCGCTCCTCCGCCTCCAGGTAGTCCTCCCGGGGGATGTCCGTCACGGAGCCATCTGTGGTGATCACAATGCCGATGGTGGAGTGCTCGGCGATCACCTTCCGGGTGCCGAACTCCGCCGCCTGGGTCATGGGGATCTCGTGGTCAAACCAGGGGGTGCGCACCATCCGGGGGAGATCCCCGTCCATCTGTCCCAGTGCGCTGGGCACCATGTAGCCCACGCAGTCGATGAGGCGGACGGAGAACACCCCGCCGTCCTCCATGGTCATTTCCACCGCATCCTCTGGCACGAACTTGGGCTCCGCCGTCATCACCACCCGGCCGGAGCCGCTCTGCGGCAGTTCATCCCGGGCCCGATCCCGGATGTAGCCGTTCTCAATCCGGGGTAGCACCATGGTCTCCATGAACCGCTTGATGAAGGTGGATTTGCCGGTGCGGACCGGCCCCACCACCCCGATATAGATGTCCCCCTGGGTGCGCTGGGCGATATCCTCATACAGCTTGTTTTCCAATGCATAGCCCTCCTCATCGCTGCCTGTCCCGAGGGTGGAGTTTTGCCGCTCTTTCATGCGCTCCACCGCCCTTCAGCCCCGTTTGGCGGGGATCAGCAGCAGGGTGCCTGCCGGGATCTCCTCCCCGCTGAGCCCGTTGGCCCCGCAGATCTCCTGGACCGTGGAGGCGCAGGCCTTGGCGATGTCCCAGAGGCTCTCTCCGGACGCCACCCGGCGGATCACCACAGACGGCCGGCTGATGTCCTGGGGCGCCAGGCCGGGACTCAATGCGGTGACGCACGGGATCCGCTTCTCCTGGCACAGGGTGAGGGTGAACTCCACCTCCAGGCGAAACTCCATCCCGCTGGAGATGGGCACGGCGGAGACTTCACCGATGGGCCGGCAGCGGCAGGTGCAGACGGCGCCTGGGGCGAGGTCCATGCGGCAGTGCACGGGAATGGTGTCCTCTACGGCGAGAAAGGCGTCCTCCTCGGTGAGGCAGAGGGCTGCGGTGTGCAAATCTGAGGTGAACTCAATGCCGCCCTCCGCCGGGGCCGCTGCCACAGCGGAGACGGCGGCCCAGCAGTCCAGCACCTGGCGCATGGGAATGCTGCAGGGCGCCGTGCTGTGGGCCTGCTCCCGGCGGAGCAGCCGCTCTGCCCCGGTGCACACCTCCAACTGGGTCCGGGAGACATCCACCGGCGCCCCCACGCTGTATGCGTCCTGGAGCACCGTCACCGGCCGGTGGGTCCAGAGCACCGTCTGGGCCAGGGCCTCCACGGTGATGTCCAGATCCCCGTCCTGCAGCTTGCAGTCTGCGCTTTTCAATACCACAATGGTGTCCGGCTCCGCCTCATCCGGCACCTCCCCCAGGTCCAGCACCTGAGAGTACGGCAGCTCGAAGCGGACGGTGTTGGGACTGCCGCCGGCGAGATAGAGGGCCGTGAGCAGCACCTCTCCCTTCAGCACCAGTTTTTTGCCGATGAACTTGGACTCCACGGTGCCCATCTCCGCCCGGGCGTGGAGAAGCTGCTCCATCTCCGGCTTGGAGGCGGGCGGCTGCAGCACATCGGAGAAGACAAAGGGCTTTTCCGAGACCGCTGCGATCTGGCACACCCGACCGGGGGTCTGCAGTTGTTCCAGGCAGTCTGCCCCGTCCACCCCGTTGCTGATGGTGAGGGTGTCCGGCTCTGAGACGGCGGCCCAGGCGGTGAGATTTACCCGCACCAGCACCTTCCTGGGGTTCAGAGTGCGGGCATCCGCCGAGGCCACCTGCACCGCGGCCCGCAGCGGGTCTCCGGTCTTTACTGCGGGATCGGTGCGGGTGCACTGGAAGGGGATGCTCACCTCCATGGTCTGGATGCCGCCGTCCCCCTCCGGCATGTACAATACCGTCACCCGGGCGGTTCCGGTGATGCGCACCGCGCCGTCCCCGCTCTCCTTTTCCTTCATCCAGGCCGTCCCTGCGGCCGTGACGATCCGTGCGATGTCCGGACAGGCGTCCGGCACAATGCTCTCCAGCGTCTCCTCCTGGCTGAAGGTGCCCTGGTATACGGTGCGGTATCCGTCCAGGGAGAGCCGCTGCAGCTCCATATCC
This sequence comes from uncultured Oscillospiraceae bacterium, assembly GCA_947623875.1. GTDB lineage: Bacteria > Bacillota > Clostridia > Oscillospirales > Oscillospiraceae > Enterenecus. Next base: position 2,249 of record CANQII010000125.1, on the reverse strand, counting down.
ATTGTTGCCCCACTCCTTGTACAGGTTGTGAGGTATCCTATGCCCGGGGCGGAGAGAATATGCCTCAGCCCATGCGGAAGATCTTGCGCAGCAGGTCGCAGACCAGCTTCGGGAACTTCACCACCACGATACGCATGCAAACAGCCCCCTTTCCTATGCTCTGTTCCAGCATATGAAAAAGGGGGCTGTCCGGTGCTATTCATTTTTCACTTTTTTCCCAGTCCGGGATGGCTTTTGCCTGCTCGTAGAGACGGACGTAGCTCTGGTGCCGGGCGGGGTCGATCTCCCCTGCGGCCACGGCGGCCAGAATGGCGCAGCCCTTCTCCTTCACATGGGCGCAGCCCTGGAAGCGGCAGCTGTCCAGGTAGGGGCGAAACTCCCGAAACGCCGGGGCGATGTCCTCTTTGGGAATCCGCTCTGCCTGTTCCTCCAGATCGAAAGAGGCGAAGCCCGGGGTATCTGCCACGAGACCGCCGGCCACGGGAAAGAGCTCCACATGCCGGGTGGTGTGGCGGCCCCGGCCCAGCCGCTGGCTCACCTCGCCTACCGCCAGACTGCAGTCCGGGGCGATGGCGTTGAGGATGCTGGACTTGCCTACGCCGGAATTTCCTGTAAAGGCAGAAACCTTGTCTCGCAGGAGTGTAGCAAGGTTCTCCAGGCCCTCCCCTGTCTCGGCGCTCACCTGAAGGGCGGTGTAGCCGCAAGCCGCATAGCGCTGGCAGAGATCGTCGCAGCGGACCAGGTCCGCCTTGTTGAAGCAGATCACCACGTCGCAGTGCTTCCACTCCGCCATGGCGGCCATCCGGTCTATGAGATAGGGATCTGTCACGGGAATGGCGCCGGAGGCGATGATCACCATCTGGTCGATGTTGGCCACCATGGGCCGGCGGAAGGCGTTCTTTCGGGGCAGAATGTCGTCCACGGCCCCGGAGCCATCCTCCAGGGGCGTGAACACTACCCGGTCTCCCACCAGCGGCGTCAGTTTCTTGTGCCGGAGTTTACCCCGCCCCCTGCAGGGGACGGGGTCTCCGTTGCCGGTGTCTACATAGTAGAAACCGCTGAGTGCTTTTACGATTTGCCCGGTCATGAATCGAAGTCTATGGTGTACGCGCCAACCACCTGGTCGTCCACATAGATCGTGCAGTTCTGTACGCCGGCGGCATGGAAGCTGAAGGAGATGGATCCCATGTCAGGGCTCACGCTCTGGGCCTGGACATTGCTGCCCACCACCACTTTTACGCTCACAGACTCTCTGCCCTGATAGGGGGTCAGGTCTACGGTTACCGTCTTCATCGCGAGGGAGGAGAGGTTACCCGGATCTTCTGTGGACTCCGGCGGTTGCTCTGGTGTGGGTTCCGGCGTGGGCTCCGGCGTGGGTTCCGGTGTGGGCTCCGGCGTGGGTTCCGGTGTGGGCTCCGGCGGCAGCTCAGGCGTGGGTTCTGCCGTGGGCTCCTGATAGGGCTCATCGGTATCCTCGGGATCGGGGGCGTGGGTCTGGGGCGGATAGGTGTCCACCGGCTCGTTGGGATCTCTGGACTCGGTGGGCTCACCGCTCTCCGTGGGCTCGCCGGACTCAGAGGGTTCATCGCTCTCGGAGGGCTCGGCGCTCTCGCTGGGGGTAGGCGTGGGGGCTATGTATTCCGGGCCAAGACTGACCCAGATTTCTACCTTGGAACCCACTTCCACTTCGTCATTGGGGTTCTTGCTCTGATAGCAGACCTGCCCCTCTTCGTAGACGGGATCGTGGTAGTAGCGGATGGGATCTGCGGTGAGTCCCATGTCGGCGAGCATCTTTACGGCTTCCGCTTCCTTCATGCCCTTGACGTTCACCATGGTCTTGGTGTTGGACTTGGGGCCAATGCTCACGGTGAGGGTGACGATGTCAGAGGGGCCAAGTTCGGCGCCCTCCGGCGGCGAATAGGAGATCACCCGTCCGGAGGCCACGGTCTCAGAGTAGTCCTCCTGGATGCGGATCTGGGTGTTGGCCAGGCCCAGATTCATGAGATCGCTGCGGGCCTGCCGGTAGTCCATGTTGTACACGTCGATCATCAGCTTGGCGCCGGAGCCGCTGCTGAGGTAGATCTTCAGCTTCTGGGCGCCCTCCCGGACGGACTCCCCTACATCGGGCTCCTGCCGGCAGATGCGGCCCTCTGCGTAGACGTTGCTGGGCTCGTCCGCCATGATCTCATAGGTGAAGCCGTCCAGCAGCACCGGGTTCTTCTCCAGGTCGTCTACGGTGTATCCCAGCA
>CANQII010000124.1 GCA_947623875.1 uncultured Oscillospiraceae bacterium | reverse complement strand
GTCAACCAGATCGGCACCCCCGTGGAAGTCTTCGACAAGCCCGTGAACCTGTTCGTCGCCGGCTTCATCGGCATGCCCGTCATGAACTTCTTCGACAACTGCAAGCTGTTGAAGGAGGGCGACGTGTACTATGCCCAGATCCGCAACGCCAAGTTCAAGCTGGACGACTTCCAGCAGAAGGCCCTCAAGCAGAACGGTCAGCAGCCCTGCGACATCGTGGCAGGCATCCGTCCGCAGCACATCTCCGTGGGCTCCGGCGACCTGGTGGCCACCATCGAGGTCAACGAGATGCTGGGCTCCGAGGTCAACCTCCACGCCCGCAGCGACAAGGACGAAGTGGTCATGGTCATCCCCACCGTCGACCTGAAGGTGGACGTGTCCATGGGTTCCAAGGTGAACTTCACCACCCAGCCCAAGCTGATCCAGATGTTCGACAAGGCCACCGGCAACAACCTGATCTGGTACGACAAGGCTTCCGCCGACGCCTGCGCCCCCGTCTGCAAGTCCTACAAGTTCTGATTTTCTTCACCCCATCAAGACATGTGCTGCCCCGCCCTGCGAGTACAGGGCGGGGCAGTCTTATGCTTTCAAGGCCAAAACAGCCGCTGCCGGCAGGTCGCCGGCAGCGGCCGTTGGTCTATTTCTTGAACATTACCGGGACTCAGGTCACTTCCAGCAGCTCCGCGCTGCGGGTGAGCACCAGATAGTCGTCCGGCATAATAGGGGGATTACTGCTCTTGAGATCCGCCAGCACCACGATGTCCTGGGCCAGGTTCTGGATCTGCGCCTGGATGTTGGTGTCGTCTGAGAACATGTCGTAGCGGTCCACGAAGACCAGCTCTGCCTGCACTTTTTCGCACACGGCGGCCAGATCCACGCCCCGGACATAGTCGTAATAGGAGTAGGTCACGTAAGGCAGCCCCTGCTCCGCCGCCTGAGCGATCAGCTTGGCGAGATAAGTCTTGCCGCTGGTGCCGTCGGTGAAGCTGTAGAAGCCGGGGTCACAGTGGATCTCCACCCTGGGGTCCGTTCCAAATTCGATCATGGCTCCCCCTCCTGCAGTGCCCGGTCCCGGGCCCTGACGTCCTCGAAATAGTACAGCAGATCGCTCATATCGGTGAAGGTCTGCCCTTCCACCGAGACCTGGATGCCGCAGCAGTTGGTGCAGTCCTCGATCCCGTTGTCCGGGTCCATGATCACATTGCCCTCTTCGCACACCGCTATGATGGCGCTTCTGGACTGTTTTCCACACTCCCGAAGGTCGATCAGCCGATCTGGCAGGTGGTTCGTGACGATGGCTGCCTTGCATCCTGTGCTCAGGGCGCTCACCGGCAGTTCATACCCGAAGCGATCCCGAAACCTGGTGCCGTCCAGCAGCTCGCCCCGCTCGATGATATCCACCAGTTTTCGATCTTTGTCGTTAAAAGGATACTCCAGCTCTACGAGCCTGGAGAAAGCATATTCTACGTCTTGTATGATTGGAAGCGTCTCCGGATCCGCAAAAAAGATGTGCAGCACCGCTTATCCCCCGTTTTCATTCAGCCCGCCGATCCCGTGCGCCCCTTGTCTCCTCTCCTCTGCTCCCGGCGCAGGACCGCGGCTGTTGTCTGTCCTGATTCTCTCCGATACTTTAGCACAGGAGCGCCTTCCTTGCAAGAGTGAAACCGCAGGTTGAAGCTGCAAAACAAGCAGATTCTTCCTTTCCCCGGCAGAAGGCGCCAAACCGCCGGGGTCAGGACACCTCCAGCAGGTTCTCCGTCCGTTCAATCCCCACGTAGTCATCCGGCTCCAACGGCACATCGCTGTCCTTCAGGTCTACCAGCACCACTGCCCGCTTCGCGATCTCCTCGATCTGCCTTCGAAGGGCAGCATCTTCCCAGTACAGATCGTACTGATCCACCATGACAAGCTCTGCCCTGCATCTCTCGCAGGCTGATGTCAGGTCCAGCCCTCGCACATAGTCCAAGTAGGTGTACGGCACATACGGCATGCCGCCCTCACAGGCCAGACCAATCATACGGGCAAGATAGCTCTTCCCCATTGCTGCGTAGTCCAGGAAGATATACAGGCCCGGTTCCCGGCGGATCTCCACCCTGGGATTGTGTCCGAATGCGATCATATGTACCTCTCCTAATGGCAGTGTTCCAAGATACGCCCATCAGACAGATAGTACATCAGATCTCCCATGCGCACAAAATGGCGGTCCTCCAGGAAAACATCGATCTTTGTCCCGTCTGCATAGTCTATGACGCCGCAACTGGGGTATTTCATCAGAATGTTCCCTCTTTGGCAGAACGCAAGAATGGCGCTCTTGGCATTGATCCCGCATCCCCGGAGGTCCACAAGGCAGTCTGTCTGGTGATGCGTCACGATCCCCGCCTTGCTGCCGGTGCTCAATTCACTGAGGGGTAGATGATAGCCGAAGCGGTCCAGGAATACCTTGCCGTCCACGAGCTCGCCCTTCTCCACTGTCTGGACAATCTTTCTGTCCGTACCATCCAGGGAGAATCTGTTCAGGGCAAAGGTCGCCTCAACGTTCTGGATCACCGGAATGGTGTGAGGATCCTCAAAGTAGACACAGCACCGCAACCCCTCCTCGTCACCACTAAGTCATTTAATCAAGCCCTGAACCGCAAAGTCCCAGCGCCATCTGCGCCGGGACTTTGTGTTTATGAAGCTTTTCCTGCTCTGGGATGTATCCTCAGCCCTGCACTTCTGCCATGGTGGGCATGGCGGGGATCGCCCCGTGACGGCTGGTGGTGATGCTGGCGGCCTTGTTGGCCAGGGCCACAACCCGCTCCAGCTCGGGGATGGTGAGATCCTGGAGGCTGTTCAGCTGGGAGAGCTGAGACAGGACAGCACCGAAGAAGGTATCGCCGGCGCCGTTGGTGTCCCCTACCTTGCAGGGGACACCCGCCACGTGGCCGGTCTTGCCCTGGAAGCGGTAGAATGCGCCGTCCGGGCCCATGGTAACCAGCACCAGTGAGATGCCCTGGGCGGCCAGGATGGAGGTGCCCTCTTCCAGATCGGTGGTGCCGGTGAGCAGCGGCAGCTCTTCGTCCGAGACCTTCAGCACGTCCGCCAGAGGAAGGGCTTCCTTCATCCGGGCGATGGCGGTGGCCTCATCCGGCCACAGGCTGGCCCGATAGTTGGGGTCGTAAGAGACGGTGGCGCCCAGCTCTCTGGCCTTCTTGGCGGCATAGAGGGTGGCGGTGCGGGCAGGATCTGCGGTAAGGCTCACGCTGCCGAAGTGGAGGTACTTGGTGTTCTGGAGCATGTCCAGCGGAATCTCCTCAGAAGTGAGGGAGACGTCTGCGCTGGGGTCCCGATAGAAGCTGAAGTGGCGCTCGCCGGTGGGATCCAGGGACACCACGGCCAGGGTGGTGTGCTGCACCGGGTCCACGCACATGGCGGAGACATCCACATGGTTGTCCATGAGGCACTGCCGGAGCTGATCCCCGAAGCTGTCCCGGCCTACTTTTCCCACGAAGGCGGTCTTGGCACCCAGACGGGCTGCTGCCACTGCCAGGTTGGCCGGAGCGCCGCCGGGGTTGGCTGCAAACTGGGGAATCCCCTGTTCGTTAACGCCGTTCTGGGTGAGGTCGATGAGAACCTCTCCTACTGCTGTGATATCCATCATTAGAATCCTCTCCTTATGATTTTACCTTGTGGCTGTACTGCTGGACCTTCTCCAGGACTTCCTCCAGCGTGCCGGACACAAATCCGTCCAGGGCGGACATCACGCCCACCCGCTCTTTGTTCACCAGGATCAGCAGATGCCTGCTCTGGAGAACCTCCACGATGTCTTCATAGAACAGGGTCAGCTCCTGGCCCTTGCTGTCCACCTCCAGGAAGCGCTCGTAGAAGCGGACTTCCCGGTCCAGATCGGTGGCATTTTCCCCGCCCATGGCCTTCAAGGCCCGGCGGATCTTCACCCAGGGCAGATAGAGCGCCACCCAGATGCACATCAAAGCTACCACGATGCCCTCGATGAGTACGTACATCGGCGGACCTTCCATGTAGATGGTGGCAATGGCCAGAACCAGCCAGAGACCGATGAGCCCCAGCATCGACTTGCGGGCTGTGGGACCGTAGCTCTTCTTGGAGACGGCTTTCATGCCCTCTTTGAAGAGATCCTTATTTAAGGTATAGCGGTTCACAGCGATGGGCGGAATCGAAGTTGTCAAAAGTCATTCCTCCTCAAACGGATCCGGGATAGGGCGCTGCTCCGGGAATTGGGCGAAGATCTGTTCCTCGATGCGGAAGGCCTCATTCAGGCTGTCATAGAGGAAGAAGACAGACACAAAGAGGATGTACCAGATGCCCAGTACCGGCACCAGAAAGGCGGAGTACGGAACCAGCAGCGCAAACACCACCCAGTATACCGCTTGAAGGGCCGCTGTGCCAAGTATCTGTTTCGGATATTTGATGAAAAAATAGAGGGTGTTTTTCAATTCCAGGAAGGCCTTCTGGGTGAAGAGCACTCTCTGGGGCCACCAGACGGAGAAAATGGCGCAGAAGAGGAGCACTGCGGCAAAGAGAAGCACCGCCGAGAAGATGGTGAGGGTAAAGCCGTACTGGACGATCAGGTCCAAGACAAACACCATGGCCCCGATGAAGAGCCCCTCAATGGCCCCCGGCAGCAGCGCCGAGCGCCAGTTCTGCTTGATCGAGCGCTTGAAGCAGATCCACCAGTGGTCCTCCACATCCCGCTCCCGGCGGAGGAGGAAGTCGTACATGGCGGCGATGCCCTGTCCGGCGATCATGCCGCCGATCAGGGAGAAGGGGATCAGCAGGAGAATGCTGGTGGACAGAACGGCATAGCCGATGCCAATGCCCAGGGGCACAAAGGACAGCAGTGCCGGCAGGTTGATGAGGTAATACTCCTTAAAATCCCGTCCCAACAGCTGCTTGTACCGGTTGAACCCGGTTCGCCTTACATTGGGAGGCAGTTTCTCATCGTCAGAAGGAAAGAATAGTCCCACAGTCTCTCACCTCACTCCGCTGTCTCAAGATCCGCATAGTGAATGCCGTCTAAAAAGTCCTCCAGGATGGCCTCCGGATCCCCGTCAAAGCTGTCCCGGCAGATCAGTTCCACGCAGATGCCCCAGTCTTTCCAGGCTGCAAAGCCGGCGGCCCCGTGGGTGTATGGGTTGTTCTCTTTGCCCTGGAGTAAGGGGAGGATGTCGAAGGACTGGCCGGCAAAGGTCTTGGTAGACTGCTCACCCACGGTATAGTTCTCCGCTTCCCGTCTCAGCCAGCCGTCCACGGTGTTCTTGGCCTCGGTCTCACTCTTGTAGCGCTGTACCGCCATGTAGATCTGGGCGTCAAAGACCTGGGCCTCTTCGTCCTCTTCATTTGTGATGGTCTCACTCTCGCCGGCAGACCAGGTGGCGTAGTAGAGGCCGGTGAAATCCATGGTGTCCTTGTTCTCAAAGATGGTGAACCCGTCTACCGGCTCCACCGCCATCTCTGCGATCCGCAGCCAATCCTCTTCCCAGCCCAGTTCCTCGTTGGTAGGGGGCGTCACGGTTCTGCAGCCGGTGAGGAGCAGCAGGAGGATCAGCACCAGGGGGATTGCCCGTCTCATACGAACTTCGCCCCTTCCATGAGAATCGCCCAGAGGGCATCACAGGCCTCCACGTCTGCGTTGTGTTTCACGCCTTCCACAAAGGCCCGGCGGCCCACATAGTAGTCTTTCAGCAGGTCCTGGTTCTTTCCGCTGGCCTCCAGGCCGGCCTCGCTCACCGAGAAGTCTCCCAGGTCCAGGTTTGCCAGCACCGGGCAGTCCGTCCACTTGGCCACGCATCCGGCGATGTCGGTATCCCCGTCTTCCGGGCGGCTGCCGTCCTGTTTGGCCAGAATCTCATAGCCCATCTGGAAGTACTCCGGCTCCTGCACCAGGAAGAAGTAGCTCTCGCCATCGTTGATGTCCGCGATCATCTTCACGTTGTCCGCGTAGTTCATCTCGTTGGGCTGCAGGTTGCCGTCCTCGTCCCGGGGGCCGGTGGGATACTGCCGTACCTCTACATACACCTTGCCGTCTCCGTTGCCGTCCACACCCAAGGTGCCCAGCTGCTCAGAGAGGGCGTTTACCGTGTCATCCGGCAGGGAGTACTGCCCTACAATGGCTACAATATAGTCCGGTTTCGTCTTGCCGATGCCCAGCACGTCCCAGATGATGCTGATCAGAACTCCCGCCACAAAGACGCAGATGAGCACGATGCCCCAGTTGTAGTACCACCAGTTGATGAATTTCTCCTTCGGGGTGCGCTCCCGGGGCGGCGGATCCGGCTTCACATCCCGGTACTTCCACTTCAGATATTCGCTGGCCACATGATCGCCTTCCTTTCGTAGATCTCCCGTGCAGCCAGTTCAAACCCGGGTGGTACCGCCTTTGGCATAGCGCACCGGCAGACACACCAGAGCGGGTTTTTTCGCAGCGTCCTTCTCCAGGACCATCTGCACACACTGTTCTGCCATCTCCTCCACCGGCTGCACAATGGTGGAGCAGAAGTAGTCCATGTCTCCAAACTGACGGATCCCATCGAAGCCGATCACCTGGACGTCCTCCGGCACCCGGACCTCCATCTCTTTTAAGGTGCCCACGATCTGATAGGCCAGAGAGTCCGTGACGCAGAAGATGCCGTCAAAGTCCAGCTTCCCGCCGTGGTAGTGCTCGTGCAGGAACTTCTCAAACTCTGCGTAGGGGGTGTAGTCCTCCACGATCTTCATGGTATAAGGGACACCCAGGCCTTCACAGCCGTTCACGAAGCCGTCCTTCCGCTTGTTCGGCTCGTTGGTGAGGGAGGAGCCGATGCGGAGGAACGCCAGGTTCTTGCACCCGTTCTCCACCAGCATCTCCGCCGCCAGTCTGCCGCCGCCGTAGTTGTCTGAGGAGACACAGGGGATCCGGGCGCCGAAGTAGCGGTCTATGGAGATGAGGGGCACTTTCTCCGGGGCCTGCAACTTAGGATTATAAGACAGACAGATGATGCCGTCAACCTTCTGTTGCTCCGCCAGGAAAACAGATTCCTGCTCCATCTCCGGATCTGAATCCGTCTCCCCTAGGAGCATCTTGTACCCCCGGCGGGCCAGATCTCTATATATATAGTGTACCAGCGTGGCGAAGAAGGGATTCACCAGGTTGGGGACGATCACCTGGATGATATAGGTTTGGCTGCTCTTCAGACCTTTTGCGTAGTTGTTCACCCGGTAGTTCAGCTTCTTCACGGCCGCCTCTACCTTTTCCTTGTAAGGCTCCCCCACTGGAATACCGTTTACTACCTTAGATACCGTGCCCAGCGCTACGCCGGCCTCCCGGGCCACGTCCTTCATCGTAGGGTTGCCATTTCCTGTCTGCATCGTACCGCCTCCAATACATGAATGGGTTTGCTGGGCCCATGATACACCATTTCACGGGATTTGTAAAGGGGGTTTCATGAAACTTTGTGAAACGGTTTTTCGTGGGAGTCCCACAGATGTTGGAAATCGTCCGTCAAAGTGCATAAAATGTCCAGCCCATTTTTGGGCATATCGTGAAAAATCCGGATTTCATGAAATTTTCGCAAAAAAGTGCTTGACGTCCGCCGGCCCAGGTGTTATTCTCGTTTCACTCAAGGAAATAACGTTTCACGAAAGTATCCCCCCGCTCTCCCGGTACAGGTTGGTGACCCGGCTGGGCCCGGAACGGGGCCGGACAGGAGAGTATGCTTCCCTCTCCTGGAGACCTACCAATCGAGATCAAATCAAGGAGGGAGTCCCTAGCGTGAGCAAAAAAGCTTCTGCCGCCAATGCGGCGGTCGTTGCCCCAGCAAGATCTGTCCAAGGGAAATCCGTTGGTCAGCGCATGCGGGACAACTGGCAGCTCTATCTGATGCTGCTGATTCCAGTTGTCATCACCTTCATCTACAAGTACATCCCCATGTACGGCATCCAGATCGCCTTCCGGGATTACAATGCCAGCGATGGCTTCTTCGGCAGCCCGTGGGTGGGCTGGGAATGGTTCGAGCGGTTCTTCACCGCCATCAACTTCAAGCGGATGCTGATCAACACCATCCTGTTGAGCCTGTTCAGCCTGCTCTGGAGTTTCCCGGTTCCCATCATCCTCTCTCTCGCCATCAACCAGCTGCGGTTCAAGAAGTTCCGCAGAGTGGTACAGACCGTTCTCTATGCACCGCACTTCATCTCCATCATGGTTGTCTGCGGTATGCTTCGCATCTTCCTGAGCCCGTACGGCGGCCTTGTGAACATGCTGATCGGCAAGCAGATCGACTTCATGACCCAGGCCGAGGCCTTCCGGACCATCTACATCGCCTCCGGCATCTGGCAGGACGCCGGCTGGGGCTGCATCATCTACCTGGCCACCCTGTCCGCAGTGGATCCCGGCCTCTATGAAGCCGCCCGTATCGATGGCGCCTCCATGTTCCAGCGGATCCTCAACATCGACCTTCCCGAGCTGGTTCCCACCATCGTCCTCCAGCTCATCATGAGCGCCGGCGGCATCATGAGTGTCGGCTTCGAAAAGGTCTTCCTGCTCCAGACCAACCAGAACAAGGCCACTTCTGACGTCATCGCCGTGTACGTGTACGAACAGGGCATTACCAACCAGAAGTACTCCCTCTCCACCGCAGTAGGCCTGTTCAACACCGTCATCAACATCATCCTGCTGGTCATCGTGAACAAGATCGCGAAGAAGGCCGCAGACGTCAGCTTCGTGTAATAGAGGAGGTAGCGAATCATGAAAACGAAAAGTACCGGCCTCTCCGACCGCGTCAGTGATGTTATCCTGGTAGCCATCTGCGTGGTTATTCTCGTCATCATCGCCTACCCGCTGTACTACCTGCTGATCGCATCCATCTCCGATCCGTACGATGTTATCAACGGCAAGACCTTCCTGCTCCCCAGCCAGGTCACCATTGACGGCTACATCTCCGTGTTCCAGAGTGACGAGCTGTTCACCGGCTTTAAGAACTCCGTGATGTACACGATCATCGGTACTCTTTTCTCCGTCACTATCTGGAGAGTGACGAATTCTCCATTCTTGTGGGTCCATCCTTAACGGCCCAATGATCTGACGGGGTGGCCATGCCCTT
>CANQII010000123.1 GCA_947623875.1 uncultured Oscillospiraceae bacterium | reverse complement strand
GATACAGAGCCACGGTTTCTCTATATTTTTCATGTCAATATTTCAGAACGCATTCTGTCCTTACATTCGACAGATAATATAAGATTCACCAACTCTTTATGGAGGGATTTGCGATTTTGAAATTCGTTTTCTCCTCGTCTATGTAGTCTCTTCCGTTCGGCGTTCCCATTATAGCAGCTTGCTTCAGGAAATCAACCCCCTGTGCAAGACTTTATTTCCAACAACGATGGAATGTACCATTTGCGTCTCCTCTTCCCAGGCACATTCATACAATAACCGTTATGTCCTTTTCGTGACACCTCATGATAAATGGTCTCCCGGTGTCTTCCGCATGGTTTGATACAGCTCTCCTGTAAAGGGAAAGGACCCGGATGGGGGCTCACCTTCCATCCGGGCGCTGCCCCCTTTTCCACATGCCCTACTGCTCTCTATACAGCATCGTAGACAGGAACTTGTCTCTGCCGTCCGGGAACAGGGTTACAATTGTCTTCCTCGCAATCTCCCACCGGTCTCACGCCTGCCACGAAGATACCCATCTTGCCATCGGTTATCTCCTGGTTAGCCGCCATTGATGTCAGGCCGATATGGGTGTTTCCCGAGGTGGGTTCGATGATCACGGTGTTCTTGAGCAGCAGGCCCTTGGCGGCGGCGTCATACAACATGAACTTGGCCCCCGGTCCTCGGCGCTGTCGGCGGGGTTCTCGATCCCAGTCTGCAATCCAGCGTTGTTCCTCGGAGAAAGCGGAAGCAGGAGACCGGTCCAAGTGAGACCGGCCTCCTGCTGCATTTCAGGATGAGAAAGCACCCTTATTTTTCCGCAGTGAAATCGCGATCACCGCCGCACAGAGCTCTACTATCACAGATGCCGCTACAGGTACAAGAAGCGGCCATTAGAAGCTCGTGCTGTTCGATGCCACCGGCGTCCTACTGGGAGGCATCTCGCTCACAGCAGGCGCATTCTCTGTGGGGCAACAGGGCTGCCTCAGGGCCGCAGTCCTCCCAGCCAGCGCCAACCTGTGTGCAAGATCCCGCAACACAGCGCAAAAATCTGCAATCCGCCCTGGATTTCTAGCCTATCGGTACAGGAAAACGGCCGCTCTCCGGTTCACTTTGGTACTTTTCTCCGTTGTCTCCCAGGCCAAAAAGTGTTATAAATTGACGCTTAAGGGGAGTCCTTCCCCTGCGGGCCCTGTTTCTTCCCTGCACCGGCAGGCAGCGCCCGATCTCATCTGAAATGTGTGATCTACCATGAACAACTTCCAAGCATTTCTGAAGCGGAAGAACATCGAGTTCTCCCTGAAGCGGTATGGCGTGGACGCATTGGGCGCCATGGCACAGGGTCTCTTCTGTTCTCTGCTCATCGGCACCATCATCAAGACCTTGGGCCAGCAGCTGAACATCGAAGCTCTGGTAAACATCGGCCAGTATGCCTCAGACATGAGCGGCCCCGCCATGGCTTGCGCCATCGGCTGGGCCCTGAAGGCAGATCCCATGGTGCTCTTCTCCCTCACCGCTGTGGGTTGGGCCGCCAACGCCCTGGGTGGTGCCGGCGGGCCGCTGTCCGTCCTCTTTGTGGCCATTGTGGCAGCGGAGTGCGGCAAGGCGGTGTCCAAGGAGACCAAGGTGGACATCCTGGTCACCCCTGCCGTGACGGTATTTGTGGGCGCTGGCCTCGCCATGCTGATCGCTCCGCCCATCGGCAAACTGGCCAGCGCCTTCGGACAGCTCATCAAGGACGCCACAGTATTGCAGCCCTTCTGGATGGGCATTGCGGTCTCGGTTCTCGTGGGTGTGGCCCTCACCCTTCCCATCTCCTCCGCTGCCATCTGTGCTGCCTTCAGTCTCACCGGCCTCGCCGGCGGAGCCGCCGTGGCCGGCTGCTGCGCCCAGATGGTTGGCTTTGCGGTGATGAGCTTCAAGGAGAACCGCTGGGGCGGCCTGGTGTCCCAGGGCATCGGCACCTCCATGCTGCAGATGCCCAACATCGTGAAGAACCCCCTCATCTGGATTCCGCCCACCCTCACAGCGGCCATCACCGGGCCCATCGCCACCTGTGTCTTCCACCTGGAGATGAACGCCCCCAGCGGCGGTCTCTCCTCCGGCATGGGCACCTGCGGTCTCGTGGGCCAGATCGGCGTCTGGAGCGGCTGGATGAACGATGTGGCCACCGGCGTCAAGGCAGCGGTAACGCCCATGGACTGGGTGGGGCTGATCCTGATCTCCTTTGTCCTCCCCGCCATTCTTGCCCCCCTCTTCTGCCAGATCCTCCGGAAGATCGGCTGGATCAAGGATGGGGACCTCACCCTGGCCTAAGCAAACCCCGGAAACCACAACACCCCCTGCGGCCCGCAGGGGGTGTTGTCTCAATGAAGTGCGATACCAGGCTAAGACTCTGCCGGCGGCAGGCACCGGTATATGGTCCCGTCCTCCGGCTTTACCCCACGCAATGCAAACAGCTCTTCCACGGTAACAAAGAGGAAGCCCTGCTCCATCAGCCGGTCTACCGTCTCCAATGCCGCATCCACAGAACTGTCGTAGATGTCGTGGAGGAGCAGGATATCCCCATCTCGGGCCCGGGACACCAGGTGCTCTGCCTGGCGGGCGGAATCCCGATCAGACCAGTCCTGGGGATCCACAGACCACAGGATGATGGGAGCCCCTGCCCACTGCTGTACCGATGGATTCACCATGCCATATGGCGGACGGAGCATAAAGTGCCGCTCTCCCAGGATCTCCGTGAGGGTGGCTCGGAGACTGTCCACCTCCTCATAGAACCCCTCTGCCGTGAGGCCGGTGAGCTTCGCATGGTGGGCGGTATGGAGGCCGATCTGGTGTCCCTCGGCGTCCATCCGGCGGATGATGTCCTCCCGCCCCTCCACCTGCACCCCCAGGACGAAGAAGGTGGCGTGGACCCCGCGCTGGGCGAGGCCGTCCAGCAGGCGGACGGTGGTCTCGGTCTTGGGGCCATCGTCAAAGGTGAGGGCCACAAAGGGTCCCTTGGGAACTGATGCAGACACCGGGGCGCTGTCCCTCTGCCGCTGCACCGCCCGATAGGGCAGCCATGTCCCGCAAAACAGCGTACCCAGCAGCAATACCGCCAGTCCCACCGCAATGATCTTTTCCCCCGTTCGGTCCATCGGAATCCTTCCTCTCCCGCTTTTGCCATAGGTTGCCCCGGAGCGGCGGTTTCTATGAGGGGCCGGCGGCACCGCAATGCACCAACTGCAGGAAGGCATGCTTTGCCGCCCAAAAGGGGCCCTGCAGGGCCCTTTTGGGCGTTGTATACCACGGCATTTTGCAGGAAGCACCTTCTTTTTTCTGCATATGGGATTGCACTTTTCCCAAAACCCGTTTATACTCTACAACATCTCTGCCCCTTGCCGGATCAAGGGGCGCTGGAGGCACTTTATTCATGAAGCATCTGTTAGAACTATTGGAGAATGACGCCACCCTCACCACCCCGCAGCTGGCCGCTCTGGCCGGCATGACGGAGGAGGAGACCAAGGCGGCCATCGCCCAATATGAAAAAGATCGGATTATCCTGGGCTACAAGGCCATCATAGACTGGGACCGCACCCAGCGGGAGGCGGTTACCGCACTGATCGAGGTAAAGGTAACCCCGCAGCGGGGCAACGGTTTTGACCGCGTCGCCCAGCGGATCTATCAATACGACGAGGTGGAGTCCGTCTACCTCATGAGCGGCGCTTTCGACCTCACGGTGATCATCTCCGGCCGCACCCTGAAGGAAGTGGCCACCTTTGTGAGCCAGAAGCTCTCCACCCTTGAAGATGTCACCGGCACCGCCACCCACTTCATCCTCAAGAAGTACAAAGAGAAGCACCTGATCTTCCCCATCCAGGACGCCCAGGAAGAAAGGTTTGTTCTGGAATGAATTACGAAGCGATTCTCAACCACAACGTGAAGGCCATTCCGCCCTCCGGGATCCGCAAGTATTTCGACCTCCTCCAGGGCATGGAGGGCGGCATCTCTCTGGGCATCGGCGAGCCGGACTTCCCAACCCCCTGGCACATCCGGGACGCCGGCATCTACTCCCTGGAGAAGGGCTTCACCAAGTACACCCCCAACGCCGGCCTCTCCGATCTCCGCAAGGCCATCTCCAGCTACCTCCGCCGCAGATTTCATCTGGACTATGCCCCCATTGGACAGGTTCTGGTCACCGTTGGCGGCAGCGAGGGTCTGGATCTCACCTTCCGGTGCGTTCTGGAACCCGGCGATGAGGTGATCATCCCCACCCCGTCCTTCGTCTGCTACGGCCCGCTGGTGTCCATGTGCCACGGCATCCCCGTGTATGTGGAGACCAAGGCGGAGAACGAGTTCCGGCTCACGGCGGAGGAGTTGAAAGCGGCCATCACCCCCAAGACCAAGGCGGTGGTTCTTCCCTATCCCAACAACCCCACCGGCGGCATCATGGGGAGAGCGGATCTGGAGGCCCTGGCGGAGGTGCTGAAGGGCACAGACATCCTGGTGATCTCCGATGAGATCTACGCCGAGCTCACCTATGGGGAGCGCCATGTGTCTATGGCCAATCTCCCGGAGATGAAGGACCGGACCGTGGTGATCAACGGCTTCTCCAAGGCCTATGCCATGACCGGCTGGCGTCTCGGCTATGTCTGCGGCCCGAAAGAGCTCATCGGCGCCATGACAAAGCTCCACCAGTACGGCATCATGTCCGCCCCCACCACCAGCCAGTATGCCGCCATTGAGGCATTGAACTTGGGAGACGGCGACATTGAGGCCATGCGGGACGAGTACGACGGACGCCGGAGATTCCTGGTGGACGGCTTCCGGAGTCTAGGTCTGGACTGCTTTGAACCCCGGGGCGCCTTCTACACCTTCCCCTGCATCCGGTCCACCGGCCTCACCTCCGTGGAGTTTTGCGACAAATTCCTGGCCCAGGAGAAAGTGGCCGTGATTCCCGGCTCTGCCTTTGGCCCCGGCGGCGAGGGCTTTGTCCGGGCCTGCTACGCCGCCTCCATCAAAGACCTCACCGAGGCACTGAAGCGGCTGGAGCGCTTCCTGGCCTCTCTCTGATCCCCTGCTATACCGCCCCCCTAGAAAGGATTATTTGCCCTATGAACATCGTATGTCTTGATATGGAAGGGGTCCTCACCCCTGAGATTTGGATCGCCTTCTCCGAGGCCAGCGGCATCCCCGCCCTGCGCCGCACCACCCGGGACGAGCCCGATTACGACAAGCTGATGCACTTCCGCCTGGACATCCTGAAGGAGCACCACCTGGGCTTGAAGGAGATCCAGCAGGTGATCGCCACCATCGATCCCATGCCCGGCGCAAGGGAGTTCCTGGATGAGCTCCGGGAGATCACCCAGGTGGTAGTGCTCTCGGATACCTTCGAGCAGTTTGCCGCCCCTCTCGTGAAGAAGCTGGGCCAGCCCTCCATCTTCTGCAACAGCCTGGAGGTGGCTCCGGACAGCGCCATCACCGGATACAAGATGCGCTGCCCCCACTCCAAGCTCTCCACCGTGAAGGCCCTGCAGTCTGTGGGCATGGAGACCATCGCCGCCGGAGACTCCTTCAACGATCTGGAGATGATCCGGGCCAGCAAAGCCGGCTTCCTGTTCCGGGCCCCGGACTCCATCAAGGCCTCCAACACAGACGTTCCCGCCTACGATGACTTTGCCGATCTGCTGAAGGCCATCCAGGCAGCGCTCTAAAACCAGCAGCCAGAAAACGATTCCCTGCACCACCCGCCCGGAAGGGCGATTTCAGAAGGAGGTACTTCACCATGTCTGAACCCTTTGCCAATTTGCCCTTCCGTCCCGCCCACATCCTGCTGCCCCACGATGTGGACCTGTCCCTCTGGAGCGTGGTGGCCTGCGATCAGTACACCTCCCAGCCGGAGTACTGGCAGCGGGTGGAACAGCGGGTAGGGCGGGCGCCGTCCGCCCTGAAGCTGATTCTCCCGGAGAGCAGCCTGGACGGCCCCCATGTGGAGACCGACATCACCGAGATCAACCACACCATGTCCACCTATCTCCGGGATCGGCTGTTCACAGAGTACCCCAATGCGCTGATCTACGTAGAGCGTACCCTGGACAGCGGTGCCGTGCGCCGGGGTCTCGTGGGCATGCTGGACCTAGATGCCTACGACTACGAGCCCAGCTCCGGCGCCGCCATCCGGGCCACCGAGGGCGTGGTGCTCTCCCGGGTGCCGCCGCGGGTGCAGGTGCGGAAGAACGCCCCGTTGGAGCTCCCCCACGCCATGATCCTCACCGACGACCCCCAGCGCACCGTGATCGAACCCCTCACCGCCCGCAAGGACAAGATGCAGCCCCTTTACGACTTCCCCCTCATGGAGCGGGGCGGCCGCGTGGCGGGCTGGCTGCTGGGTCCTGAGGAGCAGGCCATGGTGGGGCAGGCGCTGCAGGCCCTGGCAGATCCCGAGAGTTTCGCCGCCCGCTACGATGCCAAGGATATCCCAGTGATGCTCTTTGCCGTTGGAGACGGCAACCACTCCCTTGCCACGGCGAAGGAGTGCTATGAGCGGCAGAAGCGGCTCATCCCGGAGGACCGCTGGGACAGCATCCCCGCCCGGTATGCCCTCTGCGAGCTGGTGAACCTCCACGACGACTCCCTCCAGTTTGAGCCCATCCACCGGGTGGTGTTCCGCACGGACCCCGCTGCCCTGCTGCAGGCCTTCCAGGAGACCTGCCCGGTGGGGGAGGGACCCCGCTACCAGATCACCGTGGTAACCCGGGAGGGGGAGCGCACCATAGAGGTGGGCGCCTCTGCAAGGCTCCCGGTGGCTGTCCTCCAGAACTTCCTGGACGACTACCTCACCTCTCACGCGGGGCGAGTGGACTATATCCACGGGGCGGATGTGGCCAAAGAATTCGGCATGCTCCCCGGCAATGTGGCCTTCCTGCTGGAGCCCATGTCCAAAGAGGGTCTCTTCCCCGCTGTGATCCACGACGGCATCCTCCCCCGGAAGACCTTCTCCATGGGGGAGGCTCACGACAAGCGCTTCTACCTGGAGGCCCGGAAGATCCGCTGATCCCTGCCAAAAACGAACCTTTCCCCCGTATCCGGGGCCGGTACGGTCCCGGATACGGCAAGCTTTCTTTCCTGCAGCATTTCTGACCCGCCGTTTTGGGCTCTTCCCGCCGGCAGTTTGATCTCCACAGCACCGAAGGCGGACCCTTCGGTGCTGTTTTGCGTATCAGACCGGTGTGCAGCGAGACCATGCAATTCGTCCGATTCGGACACATCTGGGTCCATCGTTCATACTGTGTCCACTTTTTGGCTTTATTCTCCCCTATGTGGGGATTGTATAACAGAAGATCTGGAACGAATGGTACACAAAGTACCATTGGCAGCCCTGCAAACCCCACGTGCAAGCCATGATCCCGCCTGAGCAGGTAGAGAGAGACATTCCCCTGCTCGAACCGCGCCAATCACCCTCTTCAAGAGAGGTCCGGGAGGTCCTTTTATGCTGGAAGTCCGCAACTTGAGCAAGTCATACCGGGGAGTCCACGCCGTGGAGCCGGTGTCCTTCCGCCTGGCGGAGGGAAAATGCCTCGGCATCGTTGGGGAGAACGGCGCCGGCAAGTCCACCCTGCTGCGGTGCATCGCCCAGATCGAGCGCCCGGACACCGGGGACATCCTCTTCCAGGGGAAGTCCGTGCTGGGAGACCGGCGGTTTCTCCGAAGACATGTGGGCTATGTGCCCCAGGAGGAGGCACTGGCCCCGGGCATCTCCGTCCGGGACCAGCTGAAACTCTGGCAGAGCGCCTGCGGTCTGAAAGGCAAGCTGCCGGAGGGGCTTCTGGACCTGCTGGGACTGGAATCCCTGCTCCCCGTCCAGACGGACCACCTCTCCGGAGGCCAGAAGCGCCGGGTGAGCATCGCCATGGCCCTGCTTCCGGCGCCGGACATCCTGATTCTGGACGAAATCACCAGCGGCCTGGACAAGGACTACTGTCCCCGGCTGCTGGACTGGATGGAGGCCTTCCTCTCCCACGGCGGTCGGGCCCTCTGGTGCAGCCACAAGGAGGAGGAACTGCAGCGGCTTTGCACCAGCAAGCTCACCCTCTAACCTGCAAGACCAGGCACCCAAGAGAGACAACCTACAGGAGGAACAGAACCACAACCGCCGGCACACCGGCGGCAACGAAAGGAGTTCGATTGTATGATCTGCCCGAACTGTAAGAACAGGATCCCGGACGATGAGGAGACCTGTCCATTCTGCGGCGCCGACCTCAAGGGCGGCGCCCAGAGCGGCGAACCATCCCAAAGCCAGAACAGCCAGCCGGCATCCTCCGGCGGCAGCAGCAACAAGGCCGATCCCTATGCGGGCTGGGGTTCCGCCGCCCCAAAAGAGACTGATGCCAAGCCGTCCAAGAAGAGCAAAGTCCCCCTGATCATCGGCATCGTGGCTGTGGTGGCCATCCTGATCGGCGTCATCGTGGCCTTTGTCCTGCCCCATGGAGATGGCGGCGGCAATCCCTCTGCAAATACCACCGGCACCGTACCACCCGCTTCGGACGAACCCATAGACTACAAGCCGGACGTGGTGCACGCTGTCACCCAGAGCTATGAGACGTATCTCAGTACTGCGAAAGCCATGATGCCGGAGGAGATCCGCACCATGCTGCAAAGCCCGGGCCACAGCGCCGATCTGTCTCTCACCCTGGAGGACATCGCCGGCATTCCGGATCTCACCATCGATCCCTCCCTGCTGAACAGCCTGGGGATTCGCAGCGGAACTCATCTCCCTGCAGGCGGGCCTTGTGGGCAACCAGCTGAGTCTCTGCGTCCCCGCCATCACTGGAGACACCTTCTACGGCCTGGACACCAGCAGCATCGGGCAGTGGCTGGTGTCCGCCCTGGGTGTAGACGCCAAGTATTCCACCCTCAGCATCCAGCCTTATGAACTGCTGCAAAAGGTACAGGCTGCCCGCCACGATGAGGGCCGAGAGCACGAAGCGGAGGATCTTTTTCGGTTTGGCCGTGTTTTCCATCTTCCCACCCCCGCTCAGAACCGGTTGTAGATGAACTGGCCGGCATCGTACCCGATGCCGTATGCGCCCATCAGCAGCACGAGCAGGAACAGCCCGTACCACACGGCAAA
>CANQII010000122.1 GCA_947623875.1 uncultured Oscillospiraceae bacterium | reverse complement strand
GGCGATGGCATTGTCCCCGGGGACCGTGGAGTTGGAGATGCCAAAGCCGTCCATGATAATTAAGGTAGCAGGCTTTTTCATATCCGTACAACCTTTCTGACAAAGGATGTCTATTGGTTAGCGGCCGCGATGATGGCCGCAAAATCGTCCGGCTTGAGAGAGGCGCCGCCGATGAGACCGCCGTCGATGTCCGGTTGGTTCAGAAGCTCTGCAGCGTTCTTGGCGTTCATGGAGCCGCCGTATTGGATGGTGAGGGCCCGTGCCACCCGAGCGCCGAACATCTTGCGCACGGTGGAGCGGATGTGCGCACACACCTCGCCAGCCTGCTCTGCGGTGGCGGTCTTGCCAGTGCCGATGGCCCAGATGGGCTCGTAGGCGATGATCACATGGCGCATAGCGCTGTCGTCCAGGCCGGAGAGGGCCGCCTTCACCTGATAGGCGATGAGCTCCTCGGTGACGCCGTACTCCCGCTGCTCCAGGCTCTCGCCCACGCAGACGATGGTCTTGAGACCCACGTCAAGAGCTGTCTTGATCTTCTTGTTGACCGCGAAATCGGTCTCGTTGTAGTACTGACGCCGCTCGGAGTGGCCGATGATGACATACTTGGCCCCCACGTCGCGGAGCATCTCAGCGGTGACTTCGCCGGTGTATGCGCCGTGGTTCTCATAGTGGCAGTTCTCTGCGCCGATGTGGATGTGGGCATCCTTGAACGCCTTGACGGCACCCTGGATGTTCACATAGGGCACGCAGAGGACCACGTCACACCACTTGTGCTTACCCAGTTTGGGCTTGATCTGATCGGCGAATTCCTTGGTGGCGGTGAGGGTATTGTTCATCTTCCAGTTGCCGGCAATAACGGTCTTGCGGTACTTGAGGTTCATCGTGATACTGACTCCTTTATCTCTAGCTGCGTCTTACTTGTCCAGCAGGCATGCCACGCCGGGCAGTTCCTTGCCTTCCATGAACTCCAGAGAGGCGCCGCCGCCGGTGGAGATGTGGCTCATCTTGTCTGCATAGCCCAGCTGCTGCACGGCTGCCGCGCTGTCTCCGCCGCCGATGATGGTGATGGCATTGGTCTTGCTGAGAGCCTCGGCCATGGCCTTGGTGCCCACGGCGAACTTCTCAAACTCGAACACGCCCATGGGGCCGTTCCAGATCACGGTGCCGGCATCGGCAACGGCCTGGCAGTAGAGCTCGATGGTCTTGGGGCCGATGTCCAGTCCCTGCCAGCCAGCGGGAATCTCGCCGTTGGCCACGACCTGGGTGTTGGCATCGGGGGAGAAGGCATCTGCGATGACGGTGTCCACAGGCAGCAGGAGCTTGACGCCCTTCTCTTCTGCCTTCTTCACCATGTCTCTGGCATAGTCCTCCCAATCGGCCTCCAGCAGGGAGTCTCCGATCTGGCCGCCCTGGGCAGCTGCGAAGGTGTATGCCATGCCGCCGCCGATGATCACGGTGTCTGCGATTTCCAGCAGGTTGTTGATGACGCCGATCTTGGTGGAGACCTTGGAGCCGCCCAGGATGGCCACCAGGGGACGCTTGGGGTTGGCCAGAGCGCCGCCGATGAAGTCCAGCTCCTTCTGGATCAGGAAGCCGGAGACTGCGGGCAGATAGTCTGCCACGCCGGCGGTGGAGGCGTGAGCGCGGTGCACAGCGCCGAAGGCATCGGACACATAGACGCCGTCTGCGCCGGCCAGATCGGCCAGAGCCTTGGCGGTCTTGGGATCGTTCTTGGTCTCGCCCTTTTCAAAGCGGGTGTTCTGGAGCAGCATGATCTCGCCGGGCTTCAGGGCAGCGGCCTTGGCCTGGGCATCGGGGCCCACCACGTCGTCCGCCAGGATGACCGGCTTGCCCAGCAGCTCGCTGAGGCGGGCGGCCACAGGCTCCATGCGCAGGGCCTTCAGGGACTTCTGCCAAGCCTCTTCGGTGATGGAGGCCTCGTCCTTGCCCTTTTCCAGCTGCTTCTTCTTATAGGAGTCGAAGGTGGCTACCGGCTTGCCCAGGTGAGAGCAGGCGATCACGGCAGCGCCCTGGTCCAGCAGATACTGGATGGTGGGGAGAGCGGCGCGGATGCGCTTGTCATCGGTGATGGCACCGCTGCCCTTCTTGTCCTGGGGCACATTGAAGTCGCAGCGCAGCAGCACTTTCTTGCCGGCGACGTCAATATCCTTCACAGTCTTCTTGTTGTAGTTCATGGGAAAGCTCCTTCCATTATAATGATGCATCAAAGTATAAGGCACAAACTACAGGGGTTTGAGGTTTGCCATCTCGCCCGCACCGCTGAGTCCGGGGAAGCCCTGCTGCCGCAGGGCCTCGTAGCAGAGCACTGCTACCGAGTTGGCCAGGTTCAGGCTTCTTGCGCCCTCCCGCATGGGAAGACGCAGGCAACGGTCATAGTGGGCCAGGCGGAACCACTCCGGCAGCCCTGCAGTTTCCTTGCCGAAAAACAGCCAGCAGCCGTCTCGGAATACTCCCCGGGTGTAGTCCCCAGGCGCCTTGGTGGTGGCCAGCCACAAGTCATCCCCCGCCTCCGGATGCTGCTCGAAGAGGGCCTCCATATTGGGATAGACAGACAGATCCACCATCGGCCAGTAGTCCAAGCCGGCACGGCGCACAGCCCGCTCACTGATGTCAAACCCCAGGGGTTCGACGAGGTGCAGGCGGCTTCCCGTCGCTGCGCATGTTCTGGCAATGTTGCCGCAGTTCTGAGGAATCTCCGGCTCCACCAACACAATATTGACCATAGTACCCTTCCCCCAGACCAAACGTCATTATAAGCACTCCCCATGCAAAGTTCAAGGGGGTAATCTGGCAAAGCTGATACGATTTCGCCGCTTTTTGCCGTCACTTTGCCAAAAAAATCGCAGTACGCGGATTTTTTCGGGACTTTTTCAGGGTCTATGGGGTCCCCAGAGGTCTGGCACGGATTTGGAAATTTTCCAACAATCAGATGGAACCTTTTTGCCCTGTCTCCGTCTAAGGATTGTACAGGCGGATCCGCCGCCTGCCTCGAACGACAAATACAAATCAATGAGGTGGAATACATGAAGAAACTGCTTGCTCTTCTCCTGGCTGGGGCGATGATGTTCGCCATGGCAGCCTGCGGCAACAACGATGCAGGCACCTCCCAGGCCCCTGCGGCCACCCCGACCCAGGAAGCCGCAACCCCAACCGATCCCCCGGCAGCAGATCCCACGGATCCTCCCGCTGCCGATCCCACAGATACCCCGGAGGCCCCCACCGATGAGGCCCGGGATCTCACCGCTTTCTACGGCACCATGTTCCCCGAGGCCGTCGCCTCCGGTCTCTCTCTGGTCCCCCTGGAGGGCGACATGCTGGAGTACAGCTATCCCGGTCTCGCCGCCATGAACCTGAAGCAGATGCTGGCCTACGCCCCCCTGATGAGCGCCGTGGCCTATGAGGTGGTGCTGGTGGAGGCCCCCGATGCCGCCACCGCCAAAGACGTGAAGACCATTCTGGACAACCGGGTCTCCACCATGAAGGAAGAACAGGGCAACTACCCCGCCGTCACGGAGATGTGGCAGACCAGCGCCTATGTGGAAGAGGACGGCAACTACCTGATGCTGGTGGTGGGCGAGAACGCCCAGGAAGAGGTCAACTGGTTCCACACCTTCCTCGACAATGCCTCCCTCCGGGAGCCCGCCGTCTTTGACCCCAGCGCCGGCGAAGACGTGGACGACAGCTTCGGCGGCGGGGAGGAGGACGACAACGGTGTGCCTCCCATCTTTGCCCCCGGCGGCCCCGGCACTCCCGGCGTAGGCGGCGGCGTCACCGGCGACCCGGATGAGGAAGTGAGTCCTGTAGAGGCCGCCCCCGAGGGCAGCGTGGACCTGGAGGCCTTCTTCGACTCCGTCACCATGGGCCACGACTGCAACCTGGGCTGGATGGACGACCTCTATCTGAAGGATCACATCGCCGGCGTGGTCTCCCTGCCCGCCTATCAGCGTGCCTTCTACTGCCCCGCCATGACCGGCGTGGCCCAGGAGATGCTGCTGGTCCAGCTGCAGAATGCAGAGGACGTCCAAACCCTGACGGATACCCTGAACGAATATGTGCAGAATATGATCAACGGCGGCGCGGACTACCCCTCCACCATGGAGCAGTGGGAGAAGAACGCCCGGGTGGTCTCCAACGGCAACTATGTGATGCTGATCGTCCACGCGGACAGCGATGCCATCGTGGAGGAGTTCAACGCACTCTTTGCCTGATTGCACACAGGAATTGACAATTCCCTGAACCTGTTTTACAATGAGACCTGCGGCGGGGGCTGCACACCGCAGCCCCCGCCGTTTTCTGCACAATCCTACCATCGAGGTGACAGCGCATGGTATTTTCCACCCCCTATTTCCTGTTCCTGTACTTCTGCGCGGTGCTCTTATTCTACTATATCACCCCGCTGAAGCTGCGCAATCTGGTCCTGCTGATCCTGAATCTCATCTTCTACGGCTGGGGCGAGCCGGTGTATATCCTCATCATGTTCGCCTCCATCGGCATAGACTACACCCACGGCATGCTGGTGACCCGCTGCAAGGCCAAGGGCAATCTCCGAGGCGCCAAGATGGCAGTGGCCTCCTCTGTGATCTTCAATCTGGCCCTGCTGTTCTTCTTCAAGTACTGGGACTTTATCGCCGGCACCCTGGAGGGCTTTGGGCTGCACTTCATGCCGAAACTGGGGCTGAGCCTGCCCATCGGCATCTCCTTCTACACCTTCCAGACCATGAGCTACACCATCGATGT
The DNA here is from genome assembly GCA_947623875.1 of uncultured Oscillospiraceae bacterium. GTDB lineage: Bacteria > Bacillota > Clostridia > Oscillospirales > Oscillospiraceae > Enterenecus. The sequence goes on along the minus strand of CANQII010000122.1, from coordinate 4,402 downwards.
GTACCGGGGGGACGCCCGCTCCCAGAAGAACATCATCACCTTCGGCACCTTCGTAACCCTCTTCCCACAGCTCATCGCCGGCCCCATCATCAAGTACAAGGACCTGGACGATCAGCTGGAGCACCGGGTGCACACGGTGGACAAGTTCGCCTCCGGCGTGCAGCGCTTCACCGTAGGCCTCTCCAAGAAGGTGCTGCTGGCCAACGCCATCGGCCCCCTCTGGGACAACTATCTGGCCACCCCGGCCGCCGAGCTCACCACCGTGGGGGCCTGGCTGGGCATTCTGGCCTTCTCCTTCCAGCTCTACTTTGACTTCTCCGGCTACTCCGACATGGCCATCGGCCTGGGCCGGATGCTGGGCTTTGAGTTTCTGGAGAACTTCAACTACCCGTACCTCTCCAAGTCCGCCACTGAGTTCTGGCGGAGATGGCACATCTCCCTGGGCTCCTGGTTCCGGGAGTACCTGTACTTCCCCCTGGGCGGCAGCCGGGTGAAAAAGGGCCGGATGATCTTCAACCTGCTGGTAGTCTGGGCGGCCACCGGCATCTGGCACGGCGCCAGCTGGAACTTCCTGCTCTGGGGCCTCTTCTACTTCGTGTGCCTTGTTGTTGAGAAATTGTTCCTCTTGAAGCACATCCAGAAGCTGCCGGGCTGGCTATCTCACATCTATGCCCTGTTCCTGGTGCTCATCGGCTGGACCATCTTCGCCGTAGAGGATCTGGGCCACATGGGCGAGTATTTCAAGGCCATGTTTGGCATGGGCGCCGGCTTCATCAACAGCGACACCGTATACTATCTCATGAACTACCTGCCCATTCTCATCATCGCCGTGGTGGCCTCCACGCCCCTGGCCAAGAACCTCTGGCACAAGCTTCCGGAGACCGCCCGCAAGGTGGTGCTGCCGGTGTGCCTGATGCTGGGCCTTGTGATGTCCACCGCATACCTTGTGGATGGGACGTACAATCCCTTCCTCTACTTCCGCTTCTGAGGGGGTGCTGCACATGAAAGACAACAACAGCAACAAGAAGTACAACCTCTTTATCACGGTGCTCTTCTGCGTTTTCATCTTCGGCTTCGGCATCGCCCTGCTGATCCACATGGCAAACCCCACGGACTTCTCTGAGCAGGAAAACCGCTATTTGCAGCAGGCCCCCAAGTTTAAGTTGGGCACCCCGGACTGGAAGGGCTTTACCGAGGGCCGGGACTTCTGGAAGGGCGGCAACTTCTTCAGCGGCGAGTTCATGAGCGACTTTGAGGAGTTTGTAACAGACCAGTTCCCCCTCCGGGACGAGTGGATCCAGCTGAAGGCCCTGGGCGAGCGGGTTCTGCAGAAAAAGGAGAACAACGGCGTGTACTACGGCACAGACGGGAAGACCCTCTTTGCCAAGTACACGGACCCCAGCGATGAGGAGCTTCGCAAACGGGTTGGCTACATGAACACCCTGGGGGTGAACCTCATCGATGCCGGCGTGCCGGTGTTCTTCTCCCTGGTGCCGGACAAGAGCTATGTCTGGGCAGATCTTCTCCCGGACAACGCCCCGAATGTGGACACCGGCGCCATGAATGAGGCCGCCAAAGAGCTCACCAGCAACGCCTACTACTTCGACCTATACAACGCCCTGGACGGCGCAGACTCCTACTACCGCACAGACCACCACTGGACGGTGATGGGCGCCAAGCGTGCCTACGACTCCCTGATGGAGCAGTTCATGATCCCCAACCCCGCAGAGCCGGAGGGCGAGCCCCAGATGGTCTCCGATGCCTTCTACGGCACCACCTGGTCCTCCTGCGGCGCCGGCTGGATTCCCCCGGACGAGATGCACATCTGGGTGCCGGAGGGCGGCCCTCACGGCACCATCTCTGTGACGGGTTATCCCGAGGGCAAGCCCATTGAGACCCCCATGTACAACCTGGACAAGCTGCAGGTGAAGGACAAGTACGCCATGTACCTCGGCGGCAACCAGCCTCTCTGCGTGCTCCGCAACAGCGAGGGCAGGGGCAAGCTTCTGGTGGTCCGGGACTCCTACTCCGATTCTCTGGCCCCCTTCCTGGCCCTGCAGTTCCAGGAGGTGCACCTCTGGGACCTGCGGTATAACAACATGTCCCTGAAGCAGTACGTCCAGGACAACGGCATCCAGTATGTGCTGGTGCTGTACTCCGCCTCCAACTTCTCCACCGACATCAACCTCTCCAAGCTCACCCGCTGAGCGGAAAAATGCAAAACGCCCCGTAAGGCCGGACATCGGCCTTACGGGGCGTTTTCATGTGTAAATTGTCCGCATTGCCCTCTCCAGTGGATACAAAGCGCAAAACCGCTTGTGCGCTTCCGTTTACACGGCGATCCACCAGCACACGCCGTACCGGTCTATCACGGTGGCGCCGCACTCGTTCCACGGGTATGGGTGCATCTCCTCCAGCACAACCCCGCCCTCCCGGAGGACGTCAAAGGCACGGCGCACCGCCTCCACGGATCCCAGTTCAAAGGCGTTGAAGGTCATGGTCTCCCAGCGCATCTTGTGGATGGCCGCCACATCGTAGGGCTGCTTTGCCTCTGCCAGCGCCATGATCCCCTCGCCGTTCACAGACAGGACGGCGTGGTCGTAGGCGGTACCGGCGGCGTTCTTCATCTCCAGGGTGAGCTCGGCGCCGAAGGCCTTGCAGTACATCTGTGCCGCCTCCAGGCTGTTCATCACATAGACCTGGGCGTAACACTTCATGTCCGATCTCCCCCTCAGCGGAAATAGTAGGGGCAGTCCGGCTGCCCTCTCTCATAGGTGCACTCTACGATGCCGGCCGGCGCCATGCGCTGGATATAGGCGAGGGCCCGAAAGGCCATGCTGTGTCCCACCAGGATGACCCGCCCGCAGTCCACGTACCGGTCTGCCGCCCGCCGCATTCTCACCCGCATCTCCGGCACGGTCTCCCACCGCAGGCTCTGTCCTTCCGGATACACGCCTCTGCACCGGTTGAATTCATCTGTGAGGGCATAGGCCTCCTCCGAGGTGGTGTACTGGTTCGTCTTGTCCGGGATCCACTCGTGCAGGTCCAGGTCCACCGTGATGGGAAGGCCGGTCTCTCTCCCAACAATGGCCGCCGTCTGCATCGCCCGGGTGTACGGCGAGGAGACCAGAAGCTCCGCCGTCTGCAGCCGCGGATCCCGGGCCGCAGCCTCCGCCTGCTGGATGCCGCGGGAAGACAGCGGGGCCAGGTCCCGTCCAAAGCCGTAGAAGCCATGCTCCAGCATTGCATCGTACGCCGCCTCCCCGTGGCGGAGGAGGTAGAAAGTTGTCACTGGATATCCCTCCCTGTTCTTTTTTTGTCTTAGCCCTCCGCCAGACGCCGGATGGGGACGCAGATGTAGTTCTCTCCCGTGGGGGGATCCGTGTAGTCCTGGACCGCACCGGCTATAGAACAGCCGTTCTCCCGGACATAGGCGACGGCCTCCGAGAATGAGAAGGAGGCACAGGGGAAGCGGAGGTACTCGAAGCCGGGGATCACCCATTTTGTCCATCCCACCGGGGGCTCCGCACCTTCTACGCACTCGGCCCCGGCCAGATACAGGCCTCGCCGGAAGTCCTCCCAGGGCTGAAAGCTGCGGGAGAAGTCCGTCATGGCGCCCCAGAAGCCGGCGAATGTGCTGTCTTCCTCCCGGGCACAGAGGTTTTCGATCTCCGGAAATCGGGCATTGGCCTCTCCCCATAGCCGCTGGATGAACCCATCCCCCTCCTCCGTGCTGCCCTCTATGCCGATCACGGTGAAGCGCGGTTTCACAATGTGCAGAACATCCATAGGCTCCTCACGCCCTCCAATAGGTGGCCATATCCGAAAATCTCGTATACTGCGCCGCCAGCGATGTCTCAAAGGAAATGCCGTCCATTCCCCGGCAGGTCTCTACGGCATCCCGCAGGGCTGCAAGCTGCCCGTCCGTGTACCGGCCTGGTCTCAGATAGCCCAGGGTGACATGGGGTGTCAGGGGATAGCCCAGGGGGCGGATCCGCTCAAACAGCGCGTAGATGGCCATCAGCCGCCGGCAGCTCTCCTCGTCTGCCGGCTCGAAGCCCAGTACCAGACTGGTTGCCGCCATGCAGTACACCTTGGTGGAGCGAAGGCGAATGCGCTCCCCGGAAGCCGCAATTCTCTCGCTGAGCTCCCTGGCGCACTCCTGCACCGCCTCCACTCTCCCCTCCAGCTCCGAAGAAGGTACCCCGCTCTCCAAATCGTGCAGCGTGATGTGAAAGCTGTCCGCCGGCAGCGGCTGGGAGAGGCACCAACCGGCGCGGTCATAGGCGATGCGCTGGATGGCCAGAATGCTCTGATTTACCGCCTCCGGCAGCATCAGCACCACGGTATTGCCGGCGTAGGGCAGCAGCGTCCCATCCGCCGCCACCTTGGCGCCCACACC
>CANQII010000121.1 GCA_947623875.1 uncultured Oscillospiraceae bacterium | reverse complement strand
GAGATCCCCATCAAGGCCAACTTCCGCGAGGGCCTGTCCGTGCTGGAGTACTTCATCTCCTCCAGAGGCGCCCGGAAAGGCATGGCCGATACCGCTCTGCGTACCGCGGACTCCGGCTACCTCACCCGCCGTCTGGTGGATGTGTCTCAGGAAGTCATCATCCGCGAGGAGGACTGCGGCACCCACGACGGCATCACCGTCAGCGAGATCTTCGACAACAACCGCCAGATCGAGACCCTGAAAGAGCGTCTCCGGGGCAGATATCTGTCTGAGGACCTGGTGGATCCGGACACCGGCGAGGTGCTGGTCTCCCGGGACACCATGGTAACCGGGGACATCGCAGACTTCATCGAGAAGAAACTGCAGGAGCAGCTGGACAAGAAGGGCTCCAGCGAGAAGCCCAGCATCCGGGTCCGCTCCGTGCTCACCTGCCGGGCCCGCACCGGCGTGTGCGCTCACTGCTACGGCATGAACCTGGCCTTCGGCGAGCCCGTGGGCATGGGCGAGGCCGTGGGCATCATCGCCGCCCAGTCCATCGGCGAACCCGGCACCCAGCTCACCATGCGTACCTTCCACACCGGCGGCGTGGCCGGCGGCGACATCACCCAAGGTCTGCCGAGAGTGGAGGAGCTGTTCGAGGCCCGTAAGCCCAAGAAGATGGCGCAGCTGGCCGAGATCGGCGGCACCGTCACCATCGATGAGACCAAGCGTGCCAACCAGAGCGCCGTCACCATCACCGCGGAGGACGGCCAGGTGGTGACGTACAACCTGCCCCACAGCCTGCTGCGGGTGAAGGCCGGAGACACGGTGGTAAAGGGCCAGCAGCTCACGGAAGGCGCCCTCTCTCCCCACGAGGTACTGCGGATTCGCGGCGTGGATGCGGTGCACAACTACCTCATCCAGGAAGTGCAGAAGCCGTACCGGGTACAGGGCGTGGACATCAACGACAAGCACATCGAGGTCATCGTGCGCCAGATGATGCGCAAGGTTCGGGTGGAGGATCCCGGCGATTCCAACCTGCTGTCCGGCTCTCAGGTGGACGTCACCGAGCTCCGGGACGCCGTGGAGGCCATCCAGGCCCGCACCGCCGCCGGAGAGACCCGGGAGGACGGCAGCCCGCTGCAGGAGCCCCAATTCACCCGGATGCTGCTGGGCATCACCAAGGCCTCTCTCGCCACCGAGTCCTTCCTCTCCGCCGCCTCCTTCCAGGAGACCACCAAGGTGCTCACCGAAGCCGCCATCAAGGGCAAGGTGGACCGCCTCCAGGGCCTGAAGGAAAACGTGATCATCGGTAAGCTGATCCCCGCAGGCTCCGGCCTCGCGGCCTATCGGAAGCTGGATGAGATCGAGGAGGAGGTACACGCAGTGCCTCACTACCGCCCCATTGAGGAGGAAAATGCCGCCGCCGTTCCCATGCAGGATGCAGACGATGACGATGATGACGCCCCCGAGGACGATGACGAGATCCTCTCTGTCACCCTGGATGACGACAGCCTGGACGCCTACGCGGAGGCCGAGGCCATGGAGGACCAGGATCACTGATCCTGGAAGCCCAACCGCTGCCCCAGGAATCTAAATAGCACAAGGCCGCAGACAGCACCCGCTGTCTGCGGCCTTTTGAAATTTGCAGGGAAAACTTGCCAATCTTAAGACGGCTCCCGCGCTCTTGCAATCCCCGTTTCTGCGGTGTATCATGGGCGGGAATGAAACGAGACCCCCTTGGGAGGTTTTTACGTATGATGGAACGGACTGGAACGATCCTGGAGCGGCTGGTGCTCTGGTGCGCCGCCGCCTTTTTCACCGTGGCATCCCTGCAGAGCGCCCGCACGGCCCTCCGGGGCAACCTGGTGTCTGTGGCCCTGGGGCTTGTCCTCGCCGGAGCCCTGGCCTTTGCCGCGGCGGTACTTCTGGCGAAATACTGGCGGATGGGGGAGAGGGGCACCGCCGGGTGCATCTTCGCCTTCCGCTTTCTGGTGGTGATCTTCCTGAGCCTGGTGCTGGAGACCCAGCCGGTCTCAGACTTCTCCCGCACCTACACCGCCGCCCACCAGCTGGTGGACGGCAGCAAGGCGTACCTGCAGGAGTTCTACCTCACAAAATGGCCGTACCAGACGGGCTATGTGGTCTATGAGAGCATCTTTGTCCGCCTCTTCGGGGACAACCTCTTCCCGCTGCAGTTTGTGAACGCCATCTGGATGGGGGGCACAGGGGCCCTGGTGTATCTCATCGGGTGCAAGCTGCTGCCGAAACAGTACGCTCTCGCGGGGGCGCTGCTCTATGCCCTCTATCCGGCGCCGTACTACATGGCTGCGGTGCTCACCAATCAGCACATCGGCGGCTTCTTATATTATCTCGCCATCTATCTGCTGATTCGAAAGACAGAGCTCTCCCCGGTGCAGGCCTGCGCTGTTGGGGCTCTCACTGCCCTCGCCAACGCCCTTCGCCCGGAGGGAATCGTCTTTGTGGCGGCCTTCCTGGTGTGGCGGGTGCTCTCCGCGCTGCGGGATGGGCTGAAACAGTGGAAGAGGGAGATCCTCTGCATGGTCGCCTTCCTGGTGGCCTGGGCTATCCTGGGAGCCGCCATCTCCGGGGCCATCATCGTCTCCGGCGTCCACCCGGACGGGCTGAAGAACAACACCCCATACTGGAAGTTCCTCGAGGGGCTGAACCAGGACTCCAACGGCGGCTGGAGCCAGGCGGACACAGACAACTACCTGATGCTGCCCCTGGACGAGGTGAACGACGCCATGCGGGAGGAGGTCCTCCGGCGGCTGCAGGTGGGACCGATTGCGCTGGCCAAACTGGCAGTCCGGAAGATTGGCGTGCTCTGGGGCGGGGCAGAGGACCTGTTCTGGCAGTTCGGACACCTGGACCAGAGTGTAAAAATCGGACCCATATCCGTGGGGCAGATCCTGTCCCTCTTCACCTGGGTGGATAAGGGGTACTATCAGGTGATATTGCTTCTCGCCTTGATCGGGGCCGTGTTCCTGGCTCTCCGCCGGGAGGGCAGCGGCCTGCTCCTCTACCCGGCGGTGCTGTTCTGCGGCTTCTTTGCCGTATACCTTATGATAGAGGTACAGGTCCGCTATCGGTATACCGCCATGCCGGCGGTGTTCCTCCTGGCGGCGGCAGGCCTACAGGGGATGGAGACGGTCCTGCGGAGGGATACCGCCAAGGGCAATGCAGGCAAGAACAAGGGCAAGGGAAAAGCCAAGAAGAAAGCCGCTTAAGCCGGGAGGATTCCCAGGTGCTGCAATAGGATTCGCAGACCCAAGAGGATCAGTACCACGCCCCCGGCCAGCTCCGCCCAGCCCCGAAACCGGCCGCCGAAGAAGCTGCCCAGCTTCACACCAATTCCGGAGAGCAGAAAGGTGCAGGCGCCGATGAGAAGAGATGCCGGCACCGGATCGGCCCCCAGAAAGGCGAAGGTGCACCCGGCTGCCAATGCATCAATGGAGGTGGCCAGGGCCAGCAACAGCATGTTGAAGGGGGCCAGAGATTCGTCCAGAGGGGCGTCCTCCGCCTGAGACTCCCGGACCATGTTGATGCCGATGAGGCTGAGAAGCGCAAAGACGATCCAGTGGTCCACCTTTGCCGCAGCGGCGGCAAAAGTGGTGCCGAGACGCCAGCCCAGAAGGGGCATCAGGGCCTGAAAACAGCCGAACCACGCCCCCACGATGAGACAGTGTTTCAGCCTGAGACGGGGTAGTGCCAGCCCCTTGCACACCGCCACCGCCAGGGCGTCCATAGACAGGGCAGCTGCCAGGAAGAGAATTTCCAGTGTATCCAAAGAGATTCCTCCCTTGTGAATTTTCCGTTAAATCTCCCGGGAAACCCTTGTACCGGGCCGGGGGAAACGATATGATACGGGCTGTATTTTTCCGTGCAGGAGCACGTTTTAAGAGGTGGTTCAAACCATGAGCTACATATCTTTTTCCGGGGTCCGGAAGATCTACAAGATGGGCGAGGTCACCATCAAGGCGGTAGATGGGGTGGACTTCACCATCGAAAAGGGAGAATTCGCCGTGATTGTGGGACCCTCCGGCGCCGGCAAGACCACCGTGCTGAACATGCTGGGCGGGATGGACGCCTGTTCCGGAGGGGTGATCACCGTAGACGGGGCCGTGGTGAGCGACTACAACGCCCGGCAGCTTACCATGTACCGCCGGCACGACATCGGCTTCGTCTTTCAGTTTTACAACCTGGTGCAGAACCTCACCGCCCTGGAGAACGTGGAGCTGGCGGCGCAGATTTGCGACAACCCCCTGGACGCCAAAGAGGTGCTGGAGCATGTGGGCCTGGGAGACCGGCTGGGAAACTTCCCGGCACAGCTCTCCGGCGGCGAGCAGCAGCGGGTGGCCATCGCGAGAGCCCTGGCCAAAAACCCCAAACTGCTGCTCTGCGACGAGCCCACCGGCGCACTGGACTACGTCACCGGCAAGTCCATTCTGAAATTGCTCCAGGACACCTGCCGCAACGGCGGCATGACGGTTGTAGTCATCACCCACAACACCGCCATCACCCCCATGGCAGACCGGGTGATCCACATCAAAAACGGCTGCGTGTCCGCCATCGAGCGCAACGACCATCCCACTCCTGTGGAGGAGATTGAATGGTGAAGCGCCGAAAGAACCGGCTTACCACCGATGCGGTGCGGGAGGTACGCAACACGTTCAGCCGTTTCCTCTCCATTCTGGTGCTCTCCGCTTTGGCAGTGGCCTTTCTGGCTGGCCTGCGGGCCACGGCGCCGGACATGGAGTACACCGCAGACAACTATTACGACCGCACCTGCCTGATGGACGGCTACGTGCTGGCCACCTTGGGCATCACGGACGAGGACTTGCATGCCCTGGAGGAGCAGGACGACATCGCCACGGTAGAGGGTATCTGGAACATAGACGCCATCTGCGGGGACACGATTGTAACGGTCCGATCCCTCCCCCAAAAGCTGAACTTCCTGGACGTTACGGAGGGCCGGCTGCCGGAGGCGCCGGATGAGTGCATCACCGAGAGCCTGATGCTGGTACAGCTAGGCATCGGGATCGGGGACAAGATCAGCCTGGTGCTGGACGAGGACAACGAGGGAGACCTCACCCGATTGGAGTACACCGTGGTGGGCGTGGCGGAGAGCCCGCTGTATGTCCACACAGACCGTGGCACATCCTCTCTGGGCGGCGGGTCCATCGACGGCTTTGTGTACATCCCTCCGGAGAACTTCGACATGGAGGTCTACACCTCTGCGTACTTCACCTTCCACGGCCTCGCGGAGATGGACAGCTATTCCGATGCATACGACGATAAGCTGGACGATCTCATAGACAGCCTGGAGGACCTGGCCGATGTGCGGGCAGAACTGCGCACCACGTCCGTAAAGGGAGACGCCCAGAAAGAGTTGGACGACGCCCGCCAGGAGTTTGAAGAGAAGAAGGCGGACGCCGAGAAAGAGCTGGCGGACGCCTGGCAGGAGCTGCTGGACGCCCGGCAGGAGCTGGACGATGGCTGGAAGGACTACGAGGAGGGCCAGGAGACCTACCGTACGGAGATCGCCGATGCGGAGAAGGAACTGGCAGATGCCTACCAGGAGCTGCTGGACGGCGAGCAGGAACTGGCAGACGGCAAACAAGAATATGCAGACGGCCTCGTGGAATATGAGGAAAACAAGAAGAAATATGAAGACGGCTTGAAAGACTATCTGGACGGGGAACAGGAGTATGCAGACGCCCTGGCCAAGTGGGAAGACGGCAAGGCCGAGTATGACGATGGATACCAGCAGTACCTGGACGGAGAACAGGAGTATCAGGACGGCCTGAAGAAGCTGCAGGACGCAGAGGTGGAGTACGCCGATGGTCTTGCGGAGTTCCAACAGGGCGAGCAGGACCTGACAGACGGCCAGAAAGAGCTGGAAGACGGCGAAAAAGAGTATGCGGACGGCCTGGAGCAGTTCCAGCAAGGCGAGAAGGACTACGCAGACGGCAAGGCCAAGCTGGATGACGCCGAGAAGGAGTATGCAGACGGTCTTGCGGAGTTCCAGGAGGGCGAGAAGGCCTATCAGGACGCCCTGTCTCTGCTGCAGGACTCCGAGCGGGAATACCAGGACGGTCTGGCCCAGTTCCAGGCCGGCGAGCAGGCGTACCTGGAGGGCAAGGCCCAACTGGACGCCGGGGAAGAGGAGTATGCCGCAGGTCTGGCGCAGCTTCAGGAGGGCGAGAAGGCATACAACGAAGGTAAGGCACAACTGGAGGCCGGCGAGGCAGCGTATGAGGCTGGCCTAACGGATCTTCAGACACAACTGGGCGGTTTCAGTTCCTATGATGAGGCCCATGATACGCTGCAAAAGGGAATCGATGCCTATTCCCTGGGCTGTGATGCAGCTATTTTGCAGGCGAGCAGTGCCATGGGTTCGGAGATGACAGAAGCCGATATCCGGGAAATGTATGGCCAGTATTTACAGGCGGCAGCTGCTGGGGTCCTGGATGACCCAGCCAATGCGAAATTAAAGGCGGCTGGACCGCTTCTGGGTCCGGCAGTTGCCGCCTTTGACGGGAAAAACGCGCTAGAAGGTTCTCTCACTGAATTGGAGAAAAACGAGAAGGCGATTCGAGCCGGAGAGAAGGAACTGGCAGCCAACCGCCAACTGCTGGATGAAAAATGGACGGAACTGCATGCCAGTGAACCCGAGCTGGAAGCAGGGCGAGCGCAGTTGGCTGCCTCACGAGCGCAGTTAGACGCCGGCTGGGCAGAAGTAAACGCCGGCAAGGCAGAACTGGACGCCAACCGAAGTACCTTGGAGGATGCCCGGAGGCAGCTGGATGAGGGCTGGGCAGAGCTGAACGCCCAGACCCCGGAGATGGATGAGGGCCGTGCCACCCTGGAAGACGCCCGAAAAGAACTGGACGATGGCTGGGCGGAGCTGGAGGACGGCAAGGCCGAACTGGACGAAAACCGGGGCACCTTGCAAGACGCCCGGAAAGAACTGGACGACGGCTGGGCTGAGCTGGAAGACGGCAAGGCCGAGCTGGAGGAAAATCGCGGCACCCTGGAGGACGCCAAGAAGGAGCTGGACGACGGCTGGGAGGAGCTGCGGGATGCCCGCATCACCCTGGACGACAGCAAGAAGGAACTGGAGGATGCCAAGAAAGAGCTGGACGACGGCTGGGCCGAGCTGATGGACGCCCGACAGGAGCTGGACGATGCCCGGCAGGAGCTGGAGGACGGCAAGAAAGAGCTGGACGACGGCTATCAGAAGCTGGAGGACGCCCGCATCGAGATCGAAGACGGCGAGCGGGAACTGGCGGACGGCTGGAAAGAGTACGAAGACGGCCAGAAGGAGCTGGCAGACGCCAAGGTGGACGGCCAGAAGGAACTGGACGATGCATTGGTAGAGCTGCAGGACGGCGAAAAGGAATACGCAGACGGCCTCGTGGAATATGAGGACGGCAAGGCCGAGGCGGACGAGGAGATCGCCGATGCCCAGACCAAACTGGACGACGCCCAGGAGGAACTGGACAAGGTGGACGACTGCGAGTGGTATGTGCTGGGCCGGAACACCAATGTGGGCTTTGTGAGCTACTCTCAGGACGCAGAGCGTGTGGGCAACCTGGCCAGCATCTTCCCCATCATCTTTTTCCTGGTGGCGGCTCTGGCCTGCCTCACCACCATGACCCGTATGGTGGAGGACCAGCGCACCCAGATCGGCTCCCTGAAGGCCCTGGGCTTCTCCCGGTGGGCCATCGCCAAGAAGTACATCGGGTACGCCTTCTTCGCCAGCTTCTTCGGCGGGCTCTTAGGCCTGCTGATCGGCGGCACCCTGTTCCCCTGGGTGATCGCCAACGCCTTTAACATCATGTACGACATCCCCAACCTGGAGTTTAAGCCCCAGGTGCTGATGTTCGCCCTGGCCGTTCTGGCGGCGGTGCTCTGCACCACCGGCGCCGGCCTCTGGGCATGTCTCTCCACCCTGGTGGACACCCCGGCCAACTTGATGCGGCCCAGGGCGCCCAAGCCCGGCAAACGGGTGCTGCTGGAGCGGATCACCCCCATCTGGAGCCGGCTCAGCTTCACCTGGAAGGTTACCATGCGCAACCTCTTCCGGTATAAGCGCCGCTTCTGGATGACGGTCGCCGGCATCGGCGGCTGCACCGCCCTGATCGTCACCGGCTTCGGCCTTCACGACTCCATCTTCTCCATCCTGGACCGGCAGTTCGATGAGATCTCTCTCTACGATGCCACCGTTGGGCTGGACCCGGAGGCGGAACCGGAAGACCTGCAGACCGTGGAGGACTACCTCACCGCCGATCCCGATGTGGCCCGGTGGATGGACACCAGCGAGGTTACGGTGGACACCTCCACCACAGGCCTGGCGTACAGTGTCACCCTCTTTGCCGTGGAGGACATGGACGAGTTCACGCAGTTCATCGATCTCCGCCACCGGGGAGACAGCGAACCGGTGGTGCTGCCGGAGGACGGCGTCATCATCACGGAGAAGCTCTCGGAACTGCTGGAGGTCCAGGTGGGAGACAATATCACCATCACCAAGGACGACGAGCGGGTGGAGGCTCCTGTGCGGGATATCGTGGAGAACTATGTGCGCCACAACGTGTACCTCTCGGAGGGGATGTATGAGCAGCTCTTCCAGGAGGCGCCGGAGATCAACAGCATCCTGATGGAGTACAAGAACGCCACAGATGAGGAGTCCAGCCGGGTCTCCAACGACCTCATGGCCATGGACGCCGTCACGGCATACTCGTACATCGCCACCATCCGGGACACCTTTACCAACAGTATGGAGGCCATAGACTACGCGGTGGTGATCATCATCCTGGCCGCTGCCGCCCTGGCGTTTGTGGTGCTCTACAACCTCACCAACATCAACATCACGGAGCGGACCCGGGAGCTGGCCACCCTGAAAGTGCTGGGCTTCACAGACCGGGAGACCACCGCCTACGTGTATCGGGAGAACATCTTCCTCACCCTGTTCGGCATCCTGATGGGCCTGGTGATGGGCCGGCTGCTGCACAGCTGGATGGTGCTCACCGTGGAAGTGGACCTGGTGATGTTCGGCCGGACGGCCCCGCCCTATGCATACGTGCTGGCCGCCGGCCTCACGGTGGTGTTCTCCATCATCGTGAACATCGCCGCCCATTACAAACTGAAGAAAGTAGATATGGTGGAGAGCCTGAAGACCGTGGAGTAGGGCAAATCCGCCGGACAACAACAGCAACCGGGCGCCGCGAGGCGCCCGGTTGCTGT
>CANQII010000120.1 GCA_947623875.1 uncultured Oscillospiraceae bacterium | reverse complement strand
ACTTGGCTCAGGGCTGCAGCCCCTGCATTACATGGGTTTTATAAGAGACTGTTAACCAAAACTTTGCGGATTCAGGTGTAAAAGAAAACTGCCTAACGGGATATCTTTGGGAACGCCGATGGGGGAGGCACTCAAAATTGATCCCGCCCTCCGCTTCGATGACTGGGAGGAAGTCTATAAATCCCCATCCGGGTACTGGCTGGAAGATAATCTGGACACAAAAACCGTACTGTCTATCACCATCTTCATTCCTGAAGCGCAGGAAGACAATCTCTTCGATTCTTATCAATGGTGAGCACAGCAGCCTTCTAGCCGCAGCCCAGATCGCATCTTTTTATCCTGGTTCTCGCCCTGCAGCAGTGCTATGATACCGCCAACAGATCCCACCACGCCTCTGTCTGCCTCATTCGGCAGTCAAGCGCAACTCGACGGGACTTTTTAAAACACAGGGCGGGCGCCGCGGCGCCCGCCCTATTATATATAGGATCATGATGCTTCACATTTTCTCAGCGAGTTGATTATCAGTTGCAACAACTTTCCCTTCGACTTGATCCATTGTACCTACTCAAATACTGCTGTACTATCAGCTGCTATTCCATCCCCGCTACTCTCTACAAACATGGAATGCATCATTTCTAATTGTCCATGTGAAGTGCTATGATCTCATCGTTAATACCCACCACACCTATGCCTGTCATGTGCAAACTGGTTGGTTTTCCATCTGTTGGTATTCAGGCACAGATTGTCTGTCCTTTGCTCCATCCCCGCTGCAGCCCAGATCGCATCTTTTTATCCTGGTTCTCTCCCTGCAGCAGTGCTATGATACCGCCACCAGATCCCGCCACGCCTCTGTCTGCCTCATTCGGCAGATTATGCGCAACCCGACGGGACTTTTTAAAACACAAGGCGGGCGCCGCGGCGCCCGCCTTGTACTTTACTGATCAGGTGAGGAAGTCCTTCAGCTTCTTGCTGCGGGACGGGTGGCGCAGTTTCCGGAGGGCCTTCGCCTCGATCTGGCGAATCCGCTCGCGGGTCACATTGAACTCCCGGCCCACTTCCTCCAGGGTGCGGGAACGGCCATCCTCAATGCCGAAGCGAAGCTTCAGCACCTTCTCCTCACGGGGCGTCAGGGTGGAGAGCACCTCCACCAGCTGCTCCTTCAGCAGGGTGAAAGAGGCTGCCTCGCTGGGCTCGGAGGCACCTTCGTCCTCGATGAAATCACCCAGGTGGGAGTCCTCCTCCTCGCCGATGGGTGTCTCCAGAGAAACAGGCTCCTGGGCGATCTTCAAAATCTCCCGCACTTTGTCCACAGGCATGCCCATTTCCGCTGCGGTCTCCTCCGGGGTGGGATCGTGGCCCAGCTCCTGGAGCAGCTGCCGGTTCACCCGGATCACCTTGTTGATGGTCTCCACCATGTGCACGGGGATGCGGATGGTACGGGCCTGGTCTGCGATGGCACGGGTGATTGCCTGCCGAATCCACCAGGTGGCGTAGGTGGAGAACTTGTAGCCCTTGGTGTAGTCGAACTTCTCCACGGCCTTGATGAGGCCCAGGTTGCCCTCCTGAATCAGGTCCAGGAACAGCATGCCGCGGCCCACATAGCGCTTGGCGATGGACACCACCAGACGGAGGTTGGCCTCAGCCAGCTGCTGCTTGGCTCTCTCGCCATCCTTGATGGTCTTCTCCAGCTCCTTACGGACCTCCGGGTCGATCTCCTCCCCGGCTTTCTCCATCTCAGTCAGCTGCTCCCGGGCGGCGTTGCCTGCTGCCATGATCTGTGCCAGCTCCACCTCGCGGTCCGGGGTGAGCAGATCCACCATGCCGATCTCCTTGAGGTACATCCGCACCGGATCATCGGTGGCAAAGGCGTCCATCATGGCGTTGGGGTCTACCAGTTCTTCCTCGGGGAAGGCCTCCAGCTCATCCGCCGGGGGCGCCATATCTTCGTCCAGCATCTCCGGCCCCATGTCCTCTTCGCTGCCGGTCTCGATAGCCAGATTGCCCACCACATCGTTGATACGGTCATACTGCTCCGGTTCCAGGGACAGGGTGTCCATTACACCCACCACCTCTGCGGTAGAGATCTTGCCCTTTTTGCAGCTGCTCTCCACCAGATCCAGGAGCTTCTCACCGCCCTGCTTCCCATCCAGCAGTTGGGTGATTTCCGCCAAGGCCGCCGCCAGCTTCTCCGGGCTCATGTGGGGTGCTTCCTGCTTCTTGGAGTTCTTCTTTTTATCGCTCATGATACCTCATCCTCCGTCGATGTATTTCTGCCTTTTCCGTTCTGCCATCTGCAACAAGTCGTTCTCATCGGTTACATTGTGTCCCACATGCTCCTCGTGGATCACGTCCACACACTGCCGCAGCACGGCGCTGGCCGTCTGCCGATTGGGTTCTGTCTGCAGCTGGGACACCAGAGTGTCTACCTCTTCGCCGGTAAACTCCGCCTCCAGCGTGTTGAGGGAGACCCGGTATCCCTCCCGC
Organism: uncultured Oscillospiraceae bacterium; assembly: GCA_947623875.1. Lineage (GTDB taxonomy): Bacteria > Bacillota > Clostridia > Oscillospirales > Oscillospiraceae > Enterenecus. The sequence goes on along the minus strand of CANQII010000120.1, from coordinate 6,829 downwards.
CAGCGGCGTTTCAGTACGGAAAATGCCTTTCCCAGCAGCGGGGAGGAGAACTCCGCTGCGTCCAGATCGGGAATCTCGTTAAAGTAGGCGCCGTCCAGCAGCAGCACCTGCAGTACCTGGATCTCCGCCTTGGCAGAGCGGAGATTCTGATACCGCAGTTCCCGCGCCTTAGGCTGGATTTGCCTGCCGGGCACCATGTTGAAGCGCTCCTCGTCTCGGCGGGCCTTACGGTACTTCTGTTTGCGGATCTGCTCCACTTCCTGGAGCACCGCTTCCTTGCTCACCCCTGCCGTAGCGGCACAGCGACCGGCGTATATCTCCCGCTCTACCGGGCTGTCCAGCCCCGCGATCACTGTCGCGGCCTCTTGGAGATAGCCGGCTTTCTGGTCGTCCTGGTCCAGGTGGTATTTTCTCTCCACTACGGTGAGCCGGTATTCCACAGAGTTGGAACTGCCGTCCATCAGGGCCTCAAAGGAGGCCGGACCGTAGTTTTTGATGTAGTCGTCCGGATCCTGCTTCACGTACTCTCCGCTCTCCGTCCGCCGCTGGGGCAGCCGCAGCACCCGCACGTTGATCTCAGATTGTTTCAGAACCGTGAGCGCTCTCTGGGTGGCGTCCTCGCCGGCCCGGTCGTTGTCCAGGCACAGCACCAGCTCTTTCGTGTAGCGGCCGAGGATGCGTACATGCTCCTCTGTGAGGGCGGTGCCCATGGTGGCGATGGTGTTGTCAAAGCCGGCCTGGTGCATGGTGATGACATCGATGTTGCCCTCCACCAGGATCAGGTTGGGCCGCTTCGTGGTCTTGGCGTAGTTCAGTCCGTAGAGCACAGAGCGTTTGCGGAACACTGAGGTCTCCGGGGTGTTCATATACTTGGGGGCATTGGGGTTGTCGTCCAGGATCCGGCTGGTGAACCCGATCACGTCCCCCCGCACGTCGATCACCGGCAGCATCAGCCGGTTGCGGAACTTGTCGTAAATGTTGCCCTTGTCTTTGGACACCGCGAGGCCGGCGTCCAGCAGATCCCGCTTGTTGAATCCCTTCTGGGCCATGGCCTGGATGAGGTTGGTCCAGGCGTCTGGGGCTGCCCCCAGGCCGAAGCGGGCAGAGACGCGGCTGCTGATCCGCCGCTTCTCCCGGATGTAGGCCTGGGCCTTCGCCCCCTCTGGAGACAGCAGGGTCGCCCGAAAGAACCGGGCCGCCTCTTTGTTCAGCTCCAAAATCCGCTTTCTCCGGTTGCGGGCATCATCGTTGCCCCGGCTGTCCTCCGGGACTTCCATGCCCACCTGATCTGCCAGCTTTCGCACGGCGTCCATAAAAGAGAGGTTCTCGTACTCTTGGACAAACTTGATGGCGCTTCCGCCTTTGTGGCAGCCAAAGCAATAGAAGATCTGCTTGTTGGGATCCACATGAAAGGAGGCTGTCTTCTCGTTGTGGAATGGACAGCAGGCCCAATAGTCGCCCCCACGGCGAGTGAGCGGTACATAGTTGGAGACCACATCTACAATGTTCAGCCGCTCCCGCAGCTCATCTAGAAAGGAGTCTGAAACCGCCACATTCTCACCCCTCATGTTAGCCAAAACCGGCCTGTTTTATAAGAAAAAGTGCAAAAAGATGCTTTTCCAGCTACTGCACCGGGAAGGCCTTCCAGATCTCCCCCAGCCGCTCCGGGGAAAATCCGCCGCCGGAGAGCTCGATGAGCTTATCGGAGAAGGCATCCGCCGCCTCTTCCGGGAGGAATACCTCCACCCGCACGGCGGCGGTGTACTCGATCTCCCCTACCGTTCCCCCGGCGGTTACACAGAGCTTCTTTACCCGCTCCAGGAAATTGTACGGGCAGTCCACCGCCATGTGGGCCCACCGGCGCATCTCAGCGATGCCGGCGGCGTCCAGGGCGCTCTTCGCCGCCAGACTGTACGCCCGCACGAGACCGCCGGCACCCAGCAGGATGCCGCCGAAATAGCGGGTCACAACACAGCAGACGTTGGTGATGCCCTCCTTCTGGAACACCCCCAGCATGGGCTGCCCGGCTGTACCCTGGGGCTCGCCGTCATCGGAATAGCGGACCGTGCCGCTTTTCAAGATGTAGCACCAGCAGTTGTGGCGGGCATCGTGGTACTTCTTGCGCATCTCGTCGATGCGGGCCCGGGCCTCCTCCTCTGTCTCCACCAGCCACACGTTGCCGGTAAAGACGGAGCGCTTCTCCGTAAACTCTGCAGTGCCGGCTCCGGCGGGCACCAGATATGTCCCGTCCATCACTTCACCGCCCATCCCGCGGGGATGTACAGCTTCCCGAAGGTCTCTGCGGCGTAGGTGTCCGTCATGCCGGCGATGTAGTCCGTCACGGCACGCTCCACACCCTCCCGCACTAAAATGTCCTGATAATCCGGCGGAAGCTCCTCGTTGTGCTTGCAATAGTATTCGAACAGCAGGGAGATCATGTACTCCGCCTTGCCATCCTCCCCCTTGGCATAGGGGTTGGTGTAGACGTTGGCAAACATGAAGTCCTTCAGCTCCAGCATAGCCCCGCCCACCGTGGGAGACATGCAGATGTGGTCTCCCGTGCCGGTGGTCTCGATGATGTCCATGGTCAGGGTCTCGATGCGCTCGCTGCAGGTGTACCCCAGAATCCGGGAGAGATCCGCCGGGATGTCCGTGGGATAGATGATCCCCGCCCGCATGGCGTCATCGATGTCATGGTTGATGAAGGCGATCTGATCCGCATAGCGCACCAGCTGGCCCTCCAGGGTCTTGGCCTCTTCCCCAATGGTGTGGCAGACGATGCCGTCCCGCACCTCCCAGCAGAGGTTCAGCCCGGCGCCGTCGTTCTCCAGCCGGTCCACCACCCGGAGAGACTGCTCGTAATGGCGGAAGCCGCCCTGCACCATCCTTGAGATGGCCCGCTCTCCAGCGTGGCCGAAGGGGGTGTGTCCCAGGTCGTGAGCCAGAGCTGTGGCCTCGGTGAGATCCTCGTTCAGCCGGAGACCCCGGGCCATGGTCCGGGCAATCCGGGAGACCTCCAGGGTGTGGGTCATGCGGGTGCGGTAGTGATCCCCCTCGGGCTTGAGAAACATCTGCGTCTTGTGCTTGAGACGGCGGAAGGACTTGCAGTGCACCACCCGGTCCACATCCCGCTGGAAACAGGTGCGCATGGTACAGGGCGTGCAGGGTTTTGCTCTCCCCTTAGACTCGGCAGAGAGACAGGCTCTGGGAGACAGGATCTGCCTCTCCAGTTCTTCCGATTGCTCTCGAATGGTCAAGAAAAGACCCCCTTGCTGCGGAATATACCCGCTTTATTTTTATACTCCATGAAACGGCCGAAATCCTCTCTCTTTTCCAAAAAGTTTTTGAAATTTTCCGTTATTCCCAAGATTTCGAGGTAACTTGGCCAGATTTTAGCTTTTTTGCGCATTCTGGAGATGTCCCCCAGGCCCTGTCGCCTGGGGGACATTTCCAACATACGCGGGCGGGGCACCATCCATGCCCAAACGCAGGGATTCAGCGGGCCAGCTGCCAGTTGCGGACCACTGCCGCCAGCTCCGCTCTTGTCATGGTGTCGTTGGGGTTGAGGCGGGTTCCGTCCCCCGCCATCACCCCGTGGGAGACACACCAGGCCATGGCCTCCCGGTAATCCGCCGGCACCGCTGCGGCGTCTGCGAAGGCGTTCAGGGCCGGTAGGTCCGCATTGTCTGCGCCGCCCTTCATCTGCTGCCAGAGGTTATAGAGGGCCTGTCCGATCTCCGCCCGGCTCACGGTGCTTCCGGCAGAGAACGATGCTCTGCTCACCCCCGGCAGCACGCCGCTCCATAGGGCCCAACGGGCGGCATCTGCATACCAGTCTCCAGGAGAGACATCCCCGGGCATTGGGAACCTCTCCCCCATCCTTCCCGTGGAGAGGTTCTGCAGCAGCGCCGCGATCTCGGCCCGGGTCACGGTGCCCTTGGGCGCAAAGTACCCGCCGCCGATGCCCTCCATGAGCCGGGTGTTCACCATCCAGGACACCGCCTCAAAGCACCAGTCTCCCGGGGCCACATCTCGGAACGGGGTGCCGAAGTGCTTCCAGGCGAACTCCCCGTCCACCTTTCCGTTCCACTGGATCATCCGCTGCACGAGCTCGGCAGTCTCGGGACAGCGGCTCTCCAGGGCAGTGCGCTTCTCTGGGTACAGCAGCCAGTTGGCCCAGAAGTCCGCGAAGTACTCCCCGGCGTCATAGCGGGCATATGCCCGGAGCACGCCCTGGGTGTTGCCGCTCTCCCTGCTGTACAGCTGCGAGAGATAGGACCCGGCGCAGCAGTACCGGGCCACAAAATGCCCGAACTCGTGGACAAAGGTGGTCTCCTCGGCAGACCGATAGAGCCATATAGTGTTACCAACCGTGAGACCGGTGGTGTTCTCCGGGTTGTATCCCGGGTACAGAGTCTCCAGGTTCAGCTTGCCGCCGGCGTCCAGGAAGGCCTGCAGGTAACCGGCTGGAATCACGGCGCAGCCATCACGGACCAGGGTAAAGCGGGCGGCGGTGTCCACCGTCTCTACATGGCCCTTCAGCAGCTGCTCGGCATAGTATGCGCCCGGGTTCTCCTCCTTGGCGTTCCCCGGCTCCGCCAGGGTTACCATACTGCAAAGGGCAGCCAGGAGGACAAGGAGCCACGGCACGGGGGCAATCATGCGGACAGCCTTCCACATCGTTTCCAAGTTCTTCATCATCGTTCACCATTCCTCTTTCATCGTTTGAAATCACACACGCTCATCCGTATGAAATTGTCCATATTTGCGGGGTTCTGGCCTATCAGGAGGCGTCCATGCTGCCCGCGTGCCGTGTGTAGGGTTGGCAGATCTCCACTTTCTCCTTCCCGGTCTGCCCAAAATCTATGAAAACAGATGCCCTTAGCATCTGGAGTTGTGTCAGACGGCCCAACTGCAGCCGATGCACCGCCGCCGCGGTTCTAAACGAGCACCCCCTGCCGTATCCTTCCCCAGAGGGAGGGACGTGCTCATGCAGTTCTGGACTGGAATGTTGGTGTTGGCCGTGATCTTTGTGAACGGTTGGACGGATGCCCCCAATGCCATCGCCACTGCGGTGGGCACCGGCGCTCTCCCCTTCCGCAGGGCGGCGTCCATGGCCGCCGTCTGCAATGTGTTGGGTACCGCCGCCACCTCTCTGCTCTGTCCCTGGGTGGCAGCTACCATAGAAGAACTGGCAGCCTTTCCAGATGCCGCTGCCGACGGTGCGCTGCAGGCCTCCCTGCTCACCATCGTGCTCTGGGCGGTACTGGCCTGGCGCTTTGGGATTCCCACCAGCGAGAGCCACGCCATGCTGGCTGCCCTCTCCGGGGCAACCCTGGCCATGGGGCAAAAACTGGATGGGATCCGGATGGCTGCCTGGGGCAAGACGCTGGCAGGATTGACCCTGTCCATCCCGGCGGGGATGGCGGCCGCGCTGCTGTTCCGCTGTCTCACCCAAGGGCGGGTTCAAAACCCGGTGCGGTGGCAGGTCCTGTCTGCCGGGGTCATGGCGTTTCTCCACGGCGCCCAGGACGGGCAGAAGTTTCTGGCTCTGCTGCTTCTCTGCGCTCCGCATTGCGGCCGATTGCCGCTGATCCTCCTCACCGCTGCGGTGATGGGAGTGGGCACCGCCTGCGGCGGCAAGCCCATTGTGGAAAAAGTGGGGACGGATTTGGCGCATCTCTCCCCGGCTGAGGGGCTCTCAGCCGATTTGGGTGCAGGCCTGGTTCTGCTGGTCTGCTCCCTTCTGGGGCTGCCGGTATCCACCACCCATGCCCGGGTGGCGGCGGTGTGCGGCGCCGGACACATCTCAAATGCCCCTGTATTGGGGGAGATGGCGGGCGCCTGGCTGCTCACCTTTCCCTGCTGCGCCGTGCTGGCCTGGGTGTTCACCCGGCTGATGCTCTTCTGAGCGCTTGTCCCCTCTGGTGGTGCCCGGGGGACGGCGCTGCTCCTTCTGGGCGCAGCACGCTGCATCGTTCTTCTCATCACTGGCAGTTCCTCTCTATGTGGCACGTTCTTCCAGTGCCTTCATATATCACCAATACGCATCGTGCATTCAGAAGCTTGTCCGCTCTGGTGGTGCTCTTTGGCCCCTGATGGACCTCTTCTTCGTGCTGTATCCCATCGGTCTCCTTCCTCTCAATGTCCTCTATTATTTACATACGGTTCAGCGCCAAAATACGTTCAGGTTTTTCGCGTGCGTTCGCGCATTTTTCCTGAGCTTCGCGTAATGCTCAATGATCCCAAGCCAATCCCGGCGGCTTTTCCACCTTGGCAGCCCTCTCTGGCCCCTGGCAGTTCTCTTCGGCGTACTGTTTCCCATCGGTCCCCTCCTCTCACTGTCCTCTATCACTTACATACGGTTCAGCGCCAAAATACGTTCAGGTTTTTTACGTCCATTCGCGTCATTTTTTAGAGCCTCGCGTAACGCTCAATGATCCCAAGCCAACCCCGGCGGCTTGTCCACTCTGGTGGTGCTCGCTGGCCCCTGGCGGTCCTCCTCGGCGTGCTGTTTCCCTTCGCCCCCTCCTCTCAATGCCCTCTATTCCTTACATACGGTTGAGGCCCAAAACACGTTCAGGTTTTTTCACACTCGTTCGCGTATTTTTCATGAGCTTCGCGTAACGCTCAATGATCCCAAGCCAATCCCGGCGGCTTGTCCACTCTGGTGGTGCTCGCTGGCCCCTGGCGGTCCTCCTCGGCGTGCTGTTTCCCTTCGCCCCCTCCTCTCAATGCCCTCTATTCCTTACATACTTGTCAGTGATGAGTTCCTATTTGGGGCTTTCTAGAAAATGGGCGCACTTTCCCAGACCCACCAGGTTACAGA
>CANQII010000119.1 GCA_947623875.1 uncultured Oscillospiraceae bacterium | reverse complement strand
GTGTCCAGGGCACTTCACTGTTTGAGATGCTCTGCCATCCAGGTCTCACATGCCGCGAGACCGGTTGTATGCGATGCAGATGTAGTTGGTGTTCTTCAGCAGCAGGTAGAAGCCGTAGAGGGAGGCCAGGCCGCAGGTGAGGAGGCCCACCACCATCCAGAGCAGAATGGTGCCGCCGCTTTCGCGGATCTCCATTCCATACCGCTGGCCGTTGATCTGCAGGCGGTTCCCGAGGCTGTAGTACCAGTAGAAGGGATAGAAGCCGCAGGTTACGATGCCCAGGAGGATCCAGGCCAAAAGGCCCCCGGTATGGCGTCCATCGCCATCGCAGGCGATGTTCACATCCCTGGCCCAGCAATAGATGAAGTACCAGCTATAGATCCCGCAGGTTACCAGGTTGAGGAGGATGTACTTCACCAGATTCCGGTCCTCCTGCAGCCGGAATCCCGCAGCCCCATAGGGCGTCTGATAGGGTGTGCCATATCCCTGGTAGGTGTACTGGCCCTGATTGGGAGCCTGGTAGTGGGGATAGCCCTGATTGGTCTGGTCCTGGAAGGTGTACCCGTGGGGCGGCGGTGCGCCGTACGGGGGATTGCCGCTGGGCTGGGCACCATTGCCAGCCTTGGACCGCAGCTTCCCGAACACCTCCTGGATCGCCGCCTGGGCGTCTCCCAGGGCGATGTACAGGGAGTCCTTCAGTTCGTCCTGGTCCCGGTTGATCACGGGGATCGGCTCCCCGCTGGACACCCCCATGGCGCCCATCACCGCCACGGTGAGGATGCTGAAGAGGATCTTGAAGAGCAGGCCTTGCAGCACGGCGCTCACACTGGAGACATGGGCGTGGAGCAGCAGGACCAGCAGAAGATTCAGAACCATCTGTGCTGCCACCCGGATCACCAGGATCGCGGCCAGTGCCAGCATCAGGCCGTGCCAGTTGGAGTCCGTCTTCCGGAAGGCCAGCATCAGGAGGATGCCCACCAGGACTGCGATGAGGATCACCTGAATCGCAGACGCCATCAGGGAGAACATCGTGAAGAACAGGTTTGACCCGGTGAGAAACGATGCGATGATCCCGAAGACCTGGGTCAGCACACCGATGAGGGTGTTGCCTGCCACCACGGTATACAGCACTGCGAAAACCAGTCCCGCTGTCTTCAGTCCGCTGCTGGGGGACGGCGGCGTGGGGCTTCCCCAGTTGGACCCACCAGACGGTCCGCTGTCTTTTTGCTCCGTTCCCACATCGCTCAGATCAGACTCCGGCGGGTGCCGCTGCTCGGCGCCGCACTGGTCGCAGAACGGCTGTCCGTCCCGCAGTTCCTTGCCGCAATGCCAACACTTCATGATGCTCTCCTCCTCGATCCGGTATTCTGGACAGGGCCCATAGGCCCTTTGCTTTCCCCTCAAAGAATAGCAGGCTCGCGTTTGTATGTCAAGCGATTTTACTATATCTTCACAATTTCCGCATGGTCTGATTGGCATGCCCGCCTCACATGCCGCAAGACCGGTTGTATGCGGCGCAGATCAGGTTGGTGTTCTTCAGCAGCAGATACAGGCCGTAGAGGGAACCCAGGCCGCAAGTGAGGAGGCCCACCACCATCCAGAGCAGTATGATGCCGCCGCTCTCGCGGATCTCTACCCCATATCTACTGCCATTCATCTGCAGCCGGCTGCCGAGAGCGTAGTACCAGTACAGAGGATAGAAGCCGAGAGTTACTAGGCCCAGGAGAATCCAGGCCAGAAGGCCGCCGGTGTGCCGTCCATCTCCATCGCAGGCGATGTTCACGTCCCAGGCCCAGCAATAGATGAAGTACCAGCTGTATATCCCGCAGGTTACCAGGTTGAGGAGGAGGTAGGTCAGGAGGCGCCGATCTTCCTGCAGCCGGAATCCCGCCGCCCCATAGGGTGTCTGGTATGGTGTGCCATAACCCTGGTAGGTGTACCGGCCTTGATCGGGGGCCTGGTAATGGGGATAGCCCTGATTCGTCTGGTCCTGAAAGGTGTACCCGTGGTACGGCGGATTGGAGGACCGGACGCCACCGCTGAATTTGGCGCTCAGCCTCCCGGCCACCTCTTGAATCGCCGTCTGGGCATCTGCCGCAGCCGTATAGAGGGATGCTTTCAGAGCGTCCCGATCCCGGTGGATCACCAGGATCGGAGCACCGCCGGACACCCCCACGGCCCCTAACACCGCCACGGCGAGGACGCCGAAGAGGATCATCCGGGGGATGTCCTCCAGGAAAATGCCCATACCGGAGAGCTGCACCCGGAGCAGGATCATGTTCAGCAAGCGCAGGATCACCCACACAAGGACCCGGACCGTCAGGATCGCTGTCAGCCCCAGCATCAGACCATCCCAGTTCTCCTCTGTCTTTCGGAAGGCCAGCATCAGAAGGCAGGCGATCAAGGGGAGTGTGAGGATCACCTGGATTGTTTCAGTGACGAGGTCGAAAACAGGATAGATGAATTCGGCTTCGATGAAAATGGTTGCAACAATCCGGACGGCATTCATCACCATGCTGGCAATCAAGTTGCCCGCCACCACGGTGTACAGCACCGCAAAGGCCAGACCTGCCATTTTCAGCCCTTTGCCAGGAGACGGCGGCGTGGAGCTGTCCCAGTTGGACCCGCCAGACAGCCCGATGTTCTTTTGCTCTGTTCCCACATCACCCAGATCAGACTCCGGGGCATGCCGCTGCTCGGCGCCGCACTGATCGCAGAAGGGCTGTCCCTCCCGCAGCTCTTTCCCACAGTGCCAACACTTCATGACGCTCTCCTCCTCGATCCGAGAATGGGCCCAGGGGCTGCAGCCCCTGGATTGCTAAACCCAGAATAGCACGTCTATCCCGTGTTCGTCAATTGAGTTTAGCACGTATCAGCCCCTTCAGTACCTCTCTCCCTGCTGATATCAAACTTTGCCCTCGCAGCCTGTCCAGACAAATCCGTCTCCGGTACAGCAGCTGAAATTTGGACCGCTCCCGTCTGGGGCAGTTGAAACCAACCGTCCATTATGGTAAGATGGGGATGGACCTTCCCATACGAAAGGAGTGGCATCTATGCCCACCCATAAGAAAGTCCTTCGCGTTTTGCTCTGTCTCCTCCTGGTGCTCGTACTGGTGCTGGGAGGCTATGTGGCGTATGTCTTCCTCTCCTGGTACCGGGTAGAGGACAACCTGGCCCTGGAGCCTTTCTCCCTCGGCGGCACATCTGAGACCACAGTTCCCCAAGACACACCGCTGAAACTGGTGTCCTGCAACGTGGGCTTCGGTGCCTACAGCGCAGACTACAGTTTCTTCATGGACGGCGGCACGGAGAGCCGTGCCCGGTCTGCCGATGCGGTGCGGGAGAACCTCACCGGCATCATGGGGGCGGTACAGGCCCAATCTCCGGACCTGCTTCTCGTGCAGGAAGTGGACACAGACGGCACCCGGAGCTGGCATGTGGATGAGCTGGCCCTGCTCCAGGAACAGCTGAACGATGCCTTCCTGAACGGCACCTTTGCCCAGAATTACGACAGCCCCTATCTCTTCTGGCCGCCCACCTCTCCTCACGGCGCCAACAAGGCGGGCCTGGCGGTGTTCTCCCGCTGGCCCATCACCGCAGCCCTCCGCCGGAGCCTCCCTATTGAGGAAGGCTTCATGAAGCTGGTGGATCTGGACCGCTGCTACAGCGTGCAGCGCATCCCGGTGGATGGGACAGACAAAGAGCTGGTGCTCTACAATCTCCACCTCTCCGCCTACACCAGCGATGGCACCATCGCCAATGACCAGCTGGAGATGCTCTTCGGAGACATGCTGGCGGAGTATCAGGCGGGCAACTGGTGTCTTGCCGGCGGGGACTTCAACAAGGACCTGATCGGCGACGCCGGCGCCTCCTTCGGCGTCTCCGGCCCGGACTACACCTGGGCCCAACCCATTCCCCCGGAATTGGTACCGGAGGGACTGGCGGTTCTGGCCCCCTTTGACCCAGACAATCCCATTCCCTCCTGCCGCAACGCAGACCGGCCCTACGGCCCGGACGACTTCTGCGTCACGGTGGACGGCTTTATCGTCTCAGACAACATCACGGTGACCAACGTCTCCGTGATCGACACCGGCTTCCAGTGGAGCGACCACAACCCGGCCTCCCTGGTGTTCTCCCTCTCCTGAAATCCACCCAGACCTCCAAAGGAGCATGATTCCCATGGCCATCAGCAACGCCATTGCCAACTTTACCATGACAGTCCACCCCGAGCTTCTGGCCAAGGCCAAAGCGCTGGAACCCAAACTCTATGAGCGGACTGTTTTACCCCAGCGCATTGTATCCATCGCCCCGGATGGCACCGTCTCCACCGTCCAGGAACTCCCGGACGGCCAGATCCAGGCCGGTCCGTTCACCCGGAGAGACAAACTCTCCCTGGACTTCGGGGAGCACATGGTGGGCTATCTCTCCCTCACCGTGGAGAGCACCGGCAGCCCCATGGACGCGCCTTGCTTCCTCCAGTTCCGCTTTGGCGAGCGGCCGCTGGAACTGGTAGAGGACCCGGAGGATTACGATGGCGAGATCAGCCGCAGCTGGATTCAGGAGGAGCGGATCCACCTGGACCGCCTCCCCGCCACATTGGAACTGCCCCGCCGGTTTGCTTTCCGGTATCTGGAGATCACCGTGCTGGACACCTCCGCCAAGTACCAGGCCATCCTGAAGGACATCTCCGTGCGCACCGTTACCTCGGCAGACATGTCTCTCGTGCCGCCGCTGCACACCAAGGATCCCCTTCTCCAGAGATTGGACCAGGTCTCTCTCGCCACCATGCGGGACTGTATGCAGTCTGTCTTCGAGGATGGCCCCAAGCGGGATCAGCGGCTCTGGCTGGCGGATCTCCGGCTGCAGGCTCTCACCGGCTACACCTGCGTCCACAGTGTCGATCTCGCCAAGCGCTGCCTCTACCTCTTCGCCGCCCTCACCCAGAACGAGGGCCGGGTGGGCGCCTGCCTCTTCCACAACTCCGATCAGGTGGACGACACCGCCCTCTTCGACTACTCCCTCTTCTTCGTCTCCGCCCTTCTGGACTACTGGCAGGCCAGCGGAGACCGGGAGGCCTTAGAGGAGCTCTTCCCCACAGCCCAGCGGCAAATCGAACTGTCTCTCATGGATCTGGATGAGCGGGGCATCGTTCGGGACAAGGACACCTGGTGGTGCTTCCTGGACTGGGGCGAGGGTCTCAACAAGCAGGCGGGCGCCCAGGCCATTCTGCTCTTCGCCCTGAAGCAGGCCAAGGAGATGGCGGAGATCCTGGGCAAGACCGATCTCGCCAAAGAGTGGGTGGACACCATTGAAAAGCTCACCGCAGCCTCCCTCACCCACCTCTGGGACGCCGAACAGGGCTTCTTTGTGAGCGGCGCCCAGCGGCAGGTGTCCTGGGCCAGTCAGGTGTGGTTTGTGCTGGCCGGCGTCTTTGACAAGGACGACAACGCCCGTCTCTTGAAGCGGCTCCAAAAGGCGGATCCCTCTCCTGAGATGGTGACCCCCTACATGAACCACTACTACATTCAGGCTCTTCTGGATAGCGGGCTCAAGGACGATGCCCTGGCCCACCTGAAGCACTACTGGGGCGCCATGTTGGACGCCGGGGCAGATACCTTCTGGGAGATCTTCGACCCCGAGGATCCCACCGCCTCTCCCTATGGTTCCCAGCTCATCAACAGCTACTGCCACGCCTGGAGCGGGACGCCGTCCTATTTCATCCGCAACTACTTCAGTGAGTAAGGGTGCTTCGTAGAGTCCCTAGCCAACACCCGTATACACAGCGAAGCGATTCAGCTTCCGTTCTGAAAGTGCTGATAGAATCAAGTCTGTGAGATTGCAGCATGGTTTTAAGTTCCCCCCAAAAAAGATTTCGAAGCTTTTTACATGCATTTTAACAGAGAATTTGGTATACCATTATCATTATTGGTAAAATCTAATTCTCGGGCGCTGTAATTTTAGATCGTATCATCTGCAACAGAAAGGGCGGTGAATAAGGTTGCGCAACGCTGAAGGAGGCACAATTCAAAATATAGATGAATTAGAGTTTATCTTTTTCTGTATAGACGGTGTTGCTGCAAAGCTTGGCGTTCCTACAGAAAAGGTTTATCTTGCGCTCACAAGAAACAGTGATATTTTATTTGAATACATCGTTCCAGAATATTCAATCCTACACACACAAGGAAAAGAATACATCGTGGATGATATTTTGAATGTGATGCAGGAGAAAGGGGTCAAGGTATGATTCTCTATCACGGCTCTAACGTGAAAGTCCCCTACCCGAATATTCTTTTTTCTCGAAAAGAAGTGGACTTTGGTCCAGGATTCTATACCACACCAATCCGCCAGCAGGCAGTGAATTTGTGCGGCAAGTTCAAACGCAGGCATTACGATGGCATCGTTTCAAGGTACGTCTTGGATGATGCTGCTTTGAGCAAAGCCAAGGTTTTGTGATTTGATTCTTACTCAGAGGAGTGGCTGGACTTTATAACCGCTTGCCGAAAAGGAATAGATACCAGTGACTATGATGTAATAATAGGCGGCGTTGCGAATGATAAAGTGTTCAATACAATAGAGTTGTACTTTGATCATTTCATTGAAAAGCCGGAGGCCATACGTAGGCTGCAGTTCGAAGAGCCAAATCTCCAGGTTTGCTTTCGTAGCCAGTCTTTTATGGACAAACACTTGCACTACAAAGGAAGTGAGTTCGTATGACTGCACATCCGGTTTTGCTGCAAAAGAAATATGCCCGCATTGTGAAGCTGTTTGCGGAAACAGAAGGAATATCGCTTGATGAAGCCCTGGATTTCTTCTATCAATCAGAAGTCTATCAACTCATGCGGGATGGAGTGTCTGATATGCACTGCATGAGCGATGGATACCTGACTGAGGATCTAAAGGCAGAATACGCCAGGAAAGGCCAAGATTCCATCGACTCTTCCTGCAGAGATCGGAGATGATGGAGCTCCTTGGCAAGCCGCTCATACCAAGGAGTGGGCGGACACCATTGAAAAACTCACCGCAGCCTCTCTCACCCACCTCTGGGACGCCGAACAGGGCTTCTTTGTGAGCGGACACCAGCGGCAGGTCTCCTGGGCCAGCCAGGTGTGGTTTGTGCTGGCCGGCGTCTTCGACAAGGACGACAACGCCCGTCTCTTGAAGCGGCTCCAAAAGGCGGATCCCTCTCCTGAGATGGTGACCCCCTATATGAACCTCTACTACATCCAGGCCCTTCTGGACAGCGGGCTCAAAGACGATGCTCTGACCCACCTGAAACACTATTGGGGCGCCATGCTGGACGCCGGGGCGGACACCTTCTGGGAGATCTTCGACCCCGAGGATCCCACCGCCTCTCCCTATGGATCCCAGCTCATCAACAGCTACTGCCACGCCTGGAGCGGGACACCCTCCTATTTCATCCGGAACTATTTCAGCGACTGACCGCCGGCCTATCCTGCAGTTCCGCTTTCCCATCTCACAACGCAAGCCTGGTGAAGCGCTGCACATCGCTTCGCCAGGCTTTCCCTTCTGTTTGTACTATCTTGCGTTGGCCTGCAAATTATTGTTCCAATTAAAACACTTAATTCAAATTTGTTGTTGACGCTCTTTTTCTCATGTGATAAAATTGGAATATGCAAAATCCGTGCATCAACGGACCCTTCCAGAAGCCTGTATGTATATTAACTAGATTAATATACAACTCTCTCTGGATGTCCTGGACTTAGAAATGGTTGAAACCTACCTGGCAAAGCTGGATCTGCGCCAGCAAAGTTCGTCTTTCTCCACTGGCCACTCGGGGCGCCATGCTGAATGCCGAATCAAGTGCCTTAATCTAAGCCGCAACATTTGCAGATCAGTGATCTGAAACCGCTGTGATCAACGGAAAGGAGGAAACGCAGGGCATGGGAGCCTACGTCAATCCTGGCAACAACAATTTTAAAGGGTGTTCTACCAACGCACTCTATGTGGATAAGACCGGCCTGATTTGTCTAACAAATGCTGCACTTGGAAATCCAAGTAATAATCGAATCGTTGCGAGTCGCCCCAGACGGTTTGGAAAGACCACAGCGCTTTTCACGCTGCAAGCCTATTACAGCTGCGGCTGTGATTCTCGTGCTCTATTTCGCGGCCTGACGATTGCGCAGGATCCCTCTTTTGAAGCGCATCTGAATCAGCACAATGTCATCCTCTTGGATGTCCAAGGGGTCTATTTGCAGGCTGCAGCAGATAACCGGCTTGATGCTTTTCCTCAATATATCAGTGAGACCATAAATGCGGAGCTTGAAAAGCTGTTTCCAGACGAAGTACATGGAAACGAGAGCTCCCTTTCGAAATCCATTTTGGCAATCCATGCCGCACATGGAACAAGGTTTATTTTTCTTCTGGATGAATGGGATGTGATTTACCGGGAGGAGAAGTTCAATAAAAAGCTGAAAGAGGACTTTACGGATTTTTTGATAGGTCTTTTCAAAAACGACAATATGTCTGAGTGCATTGACTTGGTCTACATGACTGGAATTCTCCCCATCCCCAAACAAGCGACCCAATCCGGGCTAAACAACTTCAACGAGTATACCATGCTGGATCCTTCAGACTTTGCAGAGTATATCGGCTTTACAGAGGCCGAAGTAGTAGCCCTGTGCCAAAGGAGTCAGCTGCAGCAGGATAAACTGCAGGATTTGAGGGCCTGGTACAAGGGGTATTCGTTTGGCTCGGTAGGATCTGGGTATTGCCCCTTCTCGGTTGTAAAGGCGATCAAAAATCAGAAGGTGAAAAACTACTGGGGAAAGACCGGTACTTCTACTGAGTTGGAGAATCTGATGAATGCCACGAATCCGGAGTTTCGGAGAGCGGCCCAGGACCTGCTGTCTGGTGCGTCTGTTGAAATCACCGAGGACGAAGATGGGATCGACCTTTCAGACGTAGGTTCACTGGACACTGCCCTTACCGCATTGGTGCACTTGGGCTATCTCGCCTATCAGGAGGAGGATAGAACAGTCCGTATCCCCAATCAGGAAGTGGCTGCCGAGTTCCTCAAGGCAACGAACAAGGCGAAAAAGAATCCTTCCTATAAAATCATGGCCCGCTCCAAGGAGCTCCTGGAAAAAACGCTTCGCGGGAATGCAAAAGCGGTTGCAAGGATGCTGCAGGCGAATCATGAGACATATTCCAGTGTGTATTCGTACAACCAGGAGAATGATCTGGCTTGCGTTGTCATCACGTCCTATTCGGCCTTTGCTGAGAAGGATTATACCTTCCATCGGGAGTTGGAAGGTGGGAAGGGATTTGCAGATATTGTCTTTCTGCCACGCCCTGGAAGGCCCCAAAAGGTCATCCCGATCATCATCGAGCTGAAGTGGAAAGAGGACGCAGACACCGCAATCCAGCAGATCAAAGAGCGGCGGTATACGGGTCTTGCACGAGGTTATCCCAG
>CANQII010000118.1 GCA_947623875.1 uncultured Oscillospiraceae bacterium | reverse complement strand
CCGCCTCCAGGGCGTCCACCATGCCCAGGGCCAGGGGGTCGTCCGGGGCCACCACCACGAAGTCCATGGCGTTTTCCTTGGCCCAGGAGACCATGCCGGACACATCCGTGGCTCCCACATTGACGCATTTCGCCACCGAGGCGATGCCGCCGTTGCCAGGGGCACAATACAGTTCCTGTACCTTCGGGGACTGAGACAGCTTCCAGCAGATGGCGTGTTCCCGCCCGCCGGAGCCCACTACCAGTACTTTCATGGCAAAACCCTCCGCTTCTCAGTGATGGAAGAGACGCATGCCGGTGAAGGCCATCACGATGCCGTACTTGTTGCAGGCCTCGATGACCGCATCGTCCCGGATGGATCCGCCGGGCTGTGCGATATACTGCACGCCGGACTTCCGGGCCCGCTCCACGTTGTCTCCAAAGGGGAAGAAGGCGTCCGAACCCACGGACACGCCGCTGAGGGTGGCGATCCAGGCCTTTTTCTCCTCCGGCTGCAGGGGCTCCGGACGGCAGGTGAAGATCTCCTGCCAGGCGCCATCTGCCAGCACGTCCTCATACTCGTCCGAGATGTAGACATCGATGGCGTTGTCCCGGTTGGGCCGGCGGATGCCGGGCCGGAAGGGCAGGGCCAGCACTTTCGGATGCTGGCGGAGCATCCAGGTGTCCGCCTTGTTGCCGGCGAGACGGGTGCAGTGAATCCGGCTCTGCTGCCCGGCCCCTACGCCGATGGTCTGGCCGTCCTTCACGTAGCACACGGAGTTGGACTGGGTGTATTTCAAGGTGAGCAGCGCCAGGAGCAGGTCCTTCTTGGCGGCGTCCGGGAGCTCCTTGTTCTCGGTTACGATGTTCTCCAGGAGGCCCTCGTGGATCTCAAAGGCGTTGTATCCCTGCTCAAAGGTGATGCCGTAGATGTTGCGGCGCTCGATGGGGGCGGGCTCGTAGGCGGGGTCGATCTGCACCACGTTGTAGCCGCCCTTGCGCTTGGTCTTCAGGATCTCCAGGGCCTCATCGGTGTAGCCCGGCGCGATGACGCCGTCTGAGACCTCCAGGGCCAGGAATCTGGCGGTGGGGGCATCGCAGACGTCGCTGAGGGCCGCCCAGTCCCCGTAGGAGCTCAGGCGGTCGCAGCCCCGGGCCTTGATGTAGGCGCAGGCGATGGGGGAGATGTCCAGGCCGTTTGCAAAGTAGATCTTCTGCTGGGTCTCGGTGAGGGGCGTGCCCAGGGCGGCGCCGGCGGGGGAGACGTGCTTAAAGGAAGCCGCTGCCGGCAGTCCGGTGGCCTTGCGCAGTGCCTTTACCAGCTGCCAGGAGTTCAGGGCGTCCATGAAGTTGATGTAGCCGGGCTTCCCGTTCAGCACCTGGATGGGAAGCTCGCCGTTTTCCATATAGATCCGGGCCGGCTTCTGATTGGGGTTGCAGCCATATTTCAATTCCAGTTCGGTCACAGGTAATCGCTCTCCTTGTCGTTGTTCGTCGGATAAACCAGTTCGAATTCCTCGCAGACCACAGGCATATTCTCATCGAAGGTGAGACCCGCCTCCCGCAGGGTGCGGGTGAAAAAGCGGCGGTGGATCTCCCGCCAGGTCTCCAGGGAGCGGTCTCCCTCTCCCTCCATCCAGGCGTGGTTGGCGGAGACCTCCTTGAAGGGCACCACGGCAACGTGGGTGGTGCGGATGATGCACACCGCCTCGCCTTTGCCGTCCAGGATGATGGAGAAGTCCCCGGGCTTGGGCAGCGGCTCGTGGTCGATCTCGTAGAGGGGACCCGCTGAGGATGTGGCGGTTTTCACACCGGTTCGCACCAGCTCAGCCAGGCCGTCCGGGTCATCCCCCATGGCATAGTCCGTGTATTCACAGTTGCTGCTGGAGAAAGAACCGGTGGAAGCGGAGTACTCCGCCCACAGTTCCGGGGCGGTCATCGGGGGGCCTCCCCACGGCGCACTGCAGGGGTTCTGGGTTTGTCTGCAGCATATTCCCCGAAAGGCACATTGCGGGAAAGCTGTTTCATAGGATTGAAATCTCCTGTCTTCTAAATTTCCGGTTCTTTTAGGACCAGTACCGGGATCACTGATTCTGGTTGCGCAGCACGGTCTCCCGGGTACCGTCTGCCAGGTCGATCATCTGCACAAAGAGGGACACCTTGTTGTCCGGGTTCAGGCTGGCCCAGAGCTGGTCCGCCCATTCCTCTGCGGATCCCCCGGGGATGGCCACCGTCTTGGGCTCCCCGGCAAAGGAGGGCAGGGGATTGCCGTCTCCCTGATAGGTGGAGAGGAAGTGGCCCACGCCGGCCTTGGGCGCCTCGTACTCAAAGAAGTACCGGCAGCAGCAGGAGGGGTCTCCCTCCAAGGATTTCAGAATGGAGAGGACGTAGCTGCCGTCCGGGTCCACCACGCCGGAGATCCGAGGCGTCCAGTTGGGGCCATCCGGCTCAAAGGTGCGGGTTTTCAGGGCGTGGCGGTAGCACTTGCCGTGGGCCATGGCATCCCGAATGGTGTCCGTCTGGTCTCCGTTGGTCACAATGGTGGCCCCATTCAGCACCCGCACCGGGTGATAGATGATGAGGGAGGGGTCCTCCATCTTGGACTCGTCAAAGGCCTTGGTGCGGATGCCGTCTTCCGTAAGCTCAAAGATGCGGTTGCGGCTGTTGGTGCTGCGGCCCATGATAAAGTAGGCGATGGCAGCCTTCTGGTTGTCCGGGGTTCTGCCCAGCACGATGCCCCGGCCGGGATAGGATGTCTCCCGCAAATAGGCGTTGAGATCGGTCATAGGTCGGTTCTCCTTCCTGATTCGTCCAGTATGTGTACGATGCGCCCCTCCACCTGCAGCCGGTCCTGGCAGAACAGCGCCGCCGCCTGGGGCAGGAGGATCCACTCCGCCTGCTCCATGATCCGGCGCTGCAGGGTCTCCGGGGTGTCTCTCTCCAGCACCGGCACCGCCTTCTGGGCGATCACCGGGCCGGCGTCGCAGTCCGGGGAGACAAAGTGGACCGTGGCGCCGGATACCTTCACCCCGTAGGCCAGAGCCGCCTCATGGACGTGGAGCCCGTAGAAGCCGGGGCCGCAGAAGGATGGGATCAGCGCCGGGTGTACGTTGAGAATGGCGTTGGGATAGGCATCGGTGAGCTCGGAGGTGAGGATGATCATAAAGCCGGCCAGCACCACAAGGTCGATGTGCAGGGCCTGGAGCCGGTCCCGCAGGGCGATGGTGTACGCCTGGCTGCTCTCATAGTCCTTCCGGGCCATCACTTCCCCGGGAATTCCTGCATTGGCTGCCCGCTCCAGGGCGTATACCCCGGGCTTGGAGGCGATTACAACCGAAATGGTGCCCCCTGGGATCTCTCCCCGGCGCTCAGCGTCAATGAGGGCCTGCAGATTGGTGCCGCCCCCGGAGACCAGAACCGCGATGCGCTTCACAGCAACACCACCCCGGTCTCGCCGGCCTTTACGGTGCCGATCTGGTATGCTGCATCGCCGGCGGAGGTGGCTGCTGCCAGGGCGGCCTCCGCCTGGTCTGCGGGCACCGCCAGGATGAAGCCGATGCCCATATTAAAGGTGTTGTACATATCCCGCTGTGGAATATCGCCCTTCTTCTGGATCAGGGGGAAGATGGGCGGGCAGGGGAAGGAGGCGCAGTCGATCTCGGCGGTGAGGCCCTCCGGCAGCATCCGGGGCACGTTCTCATAGAACCCGCCGCCGGTGATGTGGCTCATGCCGTGGATGTCCACGCCGGCGTTCAGCACCGCCTTTACCGCTTTCACATAGATGCGGGTGGGGGTGAGCAGCACCTCCCCCAGGCTCTTGCCCTCCAGCTCAGGAACAGGCGCCTGGAGATCGGCGTTTTCCACGTCAAAGACCTTGCGCACGAGAGAGAAGCCGTTGGAGTGGACGCCGGTGGAGGCCAGGCCGATGAGCACGTCCCCCGCCGCCATATGGGTGCCGTCGATGATCTTGGGCCGGTCTGCCAGTCCCACGGAGAACCCGGCGAGATCGTAGTCCTCTGGGGCCATGGTGCCCGGGTGCTCTGCGGTCTCTCCCCCTACCAGGGCGCACTCAGACTGGATGCAGCCCTCCGCAATGCCGGAGACGATCTCGGCGATGCGCACCGGGTCGTTCTTGCCGCAGGCGATGTAGTCCAGGAAAAAGAGGGGCATGGCGCCGCCGCAGATGATGTCGTTGACACACATGGCCACGCAGTCTATGCCCACGGTGTTGTGGCAGTGCATCAGCTGGGCGATGCGCAGTTTGGTGCCCACGCCGTCGGTGCCGGAGACCAGCACCGGCTCCTGCATGTCCTTTACATTGGGGGCAAAGCAGCCGCCGAAGCCTCCGATGGTCCCCAGCACCCCGGGGATGTAGGTGGCTTCCGCCATGGGCTTGATGCGGCGCACCGCGTCATATCCTGCGGTGACGTCCACCCCGGCGGCGGCATAGGAAGCGGAATGGGAATTTTGCATGGAAAAATCCTCCTGGCTGTTAGTCTTTTCCGTTCCAGCAGTACGTGCAGATCTTGTCCCGGTCCAGGCCGATGGACTCCAGCAGGCCGTCCAGAGACTGATAGCCCAGGGAGTCGAAGCCGAGGGTCTCCCGGATGCGCTTTAAGAGGCACTGGCCCCGGTTGGTGTGGCAGTCTGAATACTCCTCCAGGTGGGAGAGGCCCTGTTCGCCCTCCAGCTCGGCTACGGTGCGCCGGGCGATGAGCTCCATGGCGGAGTTGCTGCGGGAGAAGTTCAAAAAGCGGCAGCCGTACATGATAGGCGGGCAGGCGGAGCGCATGTGGACCTCTTTGGCGCCGCTGGCGTAGAGGAATTCCACCGTCTCCCTGAGCTGCGTGCCCCGGACGATGGAGTCGTCCACAAACAGCAGCTTTTTGCCCTCGATGAGCTCCGGCACGGGGATCTGCTTCATCTTGGCCACCTGGTTGCGGATGTTCTGATCCGCCGGCATGAAAGACCGGGGCCAGGTGGGGGTGTACTTTACAAACGGCCGGGCAAAAGGCATGCCGCTCTCATTGGAGTAGCCGATGGCGTGGGGCAGTCCGGAGTCCGGCACCCCTGCCACGTAGTCCACAGCGGGGAGGATGCCCTGCTGCCGCTCGTCCCGGGCCATTATGGCGCCGTTGCGGTAGCGCATCATCTCCACATTCACGCCCTCGTAGCGGGAGTTGGGATAGCCGTAGTAGGTCCAGAGGAAGGCGCAGATGCGCATCTTGTCTCCAGGCGGGGAGAGGGACTCCCAGCCGTCCGCGTTGATCTTCACGATCTCCCGGGGTCCCAGCTCATAGGCGTCCTGATACCCCAGCTTCTGATAGGCAAAGGACTCAAAGGAGACGCAGCAGCCCTCATCGCTCTTGCCCACCAGCACCGGGAGCCGGCCCACCTTGTCCCGGGCTGCGATGATCTCTCCCGCTTCCGTCAGGATCAGCAGGGTGAGGGAGCCATCCACCAGCTCCTGGGCTTTTCGGATGCCGTCCACCAGGGTCTCCCCCTGGTTGATGATGGCGGACACCAGCTCGGTGGCGTTCACCTTGCCGGAGCTCATGGCCATAAAGTGGTTGCCGCCCATGGAGAAGTGGCGGTCCACCAGGTCGTCTATGTTGTTTACAATGCCCACCGTGGTGATGGCATATACCCCCAGGTGGGAGCGCACCAGCAGCGGCTGGGGGTCCGTGTCGCTGATGCAGCCGATGCCGGCACAGCCCCGGAAGTCCGCCAGATCCTTCTCGAACTTGGTGCGGAAGGGGGTGTTTTCAATGGAGTGAATCTGCCGCTGGAAGCCGGTGGCCCTGTCGTGGAGAACCATGCCGCCCCGGCGGGTACCCAGATGGGAATGGTAGTCTACCCCGAAGAAGATGTCCAATGTCACATCTCTCCGGGAGACGGCGCCGAAGAATCCGCCCATGGCTACTCCTTATTGGCCCATCAGGCGGCGGCGCATCTCCTGGTATGCGTCTTCCACGTTGCCCAGATCCCGGCGGAAGCGGTCCTTGTCCAGCTTCTCCCGGGTCTTGGAGTCCCAGAACCGGCAGGTGTCCGGGCTGATCTCATCGGCCAGCACGATGGTGCCGTCTGAGAGTCTCCCAAACTCCAGTTTGAAGTCCACCAGCAGCACGCCGCAGGCCAGAAGCTCTGCCTTCAGGAACTGGTTCACTTTGAAGGCGTAGTCCTTGATCTGCTGGATCTCCTCCCAGGTGGCCAGGTGCAGAGCCACCGCGTGATAGCTGTTGATCAGTGGGTCGTGGAGGTCATCGTTCTTGTAGGAGAACTCGATGGTGGGCTGGTCAAAAGTGATGCCCTCTTCCACGCCGTAGCGCTTGGAGAAGGAGCCGGCGGAGATGTTGCGGATGATCACTTCCAGGGGGACGATGGAGACCTTCTTCACCACGGTCTCCCGCTCGCTGAGCTCCTCCACAAAGTGGGTGGGCACGCCGGCGGCTTCCAGCTTCTGCATCAGGAAGTTGGACATCTGGTTGTTGATGGCGCCCTTGCCGCTGATGGTGCCCTTCTTCAGGCCGTCAAAAGCGGTGGCATCGTCCTTGTAGGACACGATGACAAGATTGGGATCCGCGGTGGCGAAGACTTTCTTGGCCTTGCCCTCATAGATCTGCTGCATTTTTTCCATGATGAAACTTCCTCTCTGAAATCAGGACAATGATTGGGCCAGCTCTGCCTGCAGATTGGCCTCCTTCTGAGCGATCTGCTCTGCCATCTGGGTCCGGGCGGCGTCCAGCTTTGCGGCCAGGGCGTCATCGGAGACGGCCAGGATCTGGGCGGCCAGGACGGCGGCATTTTTCGCCCCGTTGATGGCCACGGTGGCCACGGGAATGCCGGAGGGCATCTGCACCGTGCTGAGAAGGGCGTCCAGGCCGTCTGCGGCCCCGCCCTTCATGGGAATGCCGATCACCGGCAGGGTGGTGTTGGCGGCGATGGCACCGGCCAGGTGGGCTGCCATGCCGGCGGCACAGATCAGCACGCCGAATCCAGCGGCCCGGGCACTGCGGGCAAAATCGGCTGCCTCTGCCGGGGTGCGATGGGCGCTGAGAATGTGGGCCTCAAAGGGGATACCCAGCGCCTGGAGCTGCGTGCAGGTGCCCTTCACCACAGGCCAGTCTGAGTCTGATCCCATGATGACTGCCACTTTTTTCATCTTGAAAATACCTCCTCAGGGAGCAAAAAAATACAGGCTGGCCGTACAGAAAATGCGGTCAGCCTGCGGGGCTTTGAAGGCAAAAAGGCGCAGAAATACCCCTGGGAAATCTGTTTGGCACCAGAACCCTTTCCGTCATACCTACACCCCGCCTCTTGGTTTGCGGGCTCATTCTATCGAATGCGCAATGGTAAATCAAGAGGGGATTATAAATTCATAGGCTTGCACAATCTGCCCGGAAAATCCCGGGGAAACCGTGGCAAAAACGGCGGGGAAATACCCGATTTTAGAGGAATCCGGTGTTTTGGAAGATGGCAGAGATCTGGTCTGCCCGGCTGTTCCAGGAGGCCAGGCGGGCGTACTCCCGCCGGAGGGCGGCTTTCGATGGGCGCTCATTGAGGGCGGTCTCCAGCCAGACCAGGAAACCCTCGATGTCATAGGCGGTGTAGAGCACATCGGCGTAGGGGAGGTCTCCCGCCTTAGGGTCCGCCATCAGCACAATGGGCTTGCCGGAGGCCATGTACTCGTACACCCGGATGGGGAGCACATCGGAGCCCCGGCGGTCCTTCCGGCGCAGGTCGAAGAGGACATCGCAGGCGGAGAGATACTCCGGCACGTCCAGGGGATTCACCTGTCCCAGAAGGTGGATGTTGGCCAGCCTCTGGACCTGCTGACGCACCTCCACGGTGTACCGGCCGATGAGGGCAAAGTGCCAGTCCGGGTGGACCTTGGCGGCGTAGAGGAGAGGCTCCAGCCGGGTCTGCCTGTTCAGATCTCCCACCCGGCCGATGAGGGGGCGGACCTGCAGCGCCAGAAGGGCGGCCGCCGGTTGGGTTCTGCGGGTAAAGGCCTGGGGATTGCCGCCGTTGGGCAGCAGGGCGATGTTGCTGTTGCAAGGGGAGAGCCGGCGGATGAGCCCCCGGGAGGCGGCGAACACCACGTCGGCAGAGCGGGTGAGTTCGCTCTCCTGGTCCAGCCACTCCTCTCCCCAGAAGCGGTAGCAGTCGTAGACCACGCCGGAGGCGGGGAGCTCCGGCAGCAGCGCCGCCTGTGAGGGGGCAGTACACCAGAGGATCGGCATGTCAAAGTGCATCCGCTCCATCTCGTTGAGCAGAAACGCCGCATTGCGGTCCAGCCGCCGCTCGCTGATGAGGGTGAAATCCCTGGGGCCGGGCATGACGCAGGGCATGGTACACACGGTGATATTGGCCCGCACCCGGCGGCGGGACTCCCGGGGGGAGTCTTTGCGGGCGGGCTCCACAAACAGCACCCGGCAGTCCGGCAGACGGGTCAGCAGCTGCTGGGTGCGGCTGGGCCGGTCCTGCCACCGGGTGTGGGAGAGACACAGTATTTCAGTCATGGCGGGCTACGGCTCCTCCAGCAGTCTGCGGGCGCAGTCCCGGTTGACCTGCTCCAGATCCATGAGCCGGGCGGTGCGGGCCTCCAGACCGGCCCGGTCCTGCCGCCGGGCAGCCGCCTGGTCCAGAAGGGCGATGAGCCGCTCTTTTGTCACGTCCTGCAGGGGCAGGTAGAGGTCCTGCTGGGCGGCGTCCAAAAAGGCGCTCACCTTGGGGTCGTACACCACGCCCACGAGAGGCACCCCGTGGCCGGCGGAGAAGATCAGGGCGTGGAGCCGCATGGAGATCACCACATCCATCCGGGAGAAGAGGGCGATGGTGTAGTCTGTGGGGATGACGGCATTTACCACCACCGCCGGCGCACCGTGGATCCGCTTCATCACCTGTTGGGAGATCTTCAGATCCATGCGTGTCTCGATGGGGATGAAGACGGGGATCAGATGATACTGGTTGTATGCATACTCTGCCACGGCGGCAAAGGCATCCAGCTTCTCCTCCACGCCATCCCAGGGCCGCACGGTGATGCCGATGTAGTGCTCGCCTGCGCCGGGGTGCAGTCCCAGATCCTCCAGAATGCTCTCCGCCGCCTCCGGGGTGGCGGGGGTGAGTGCCACTGCCGGGTCTGCCGCCAGGTGCATCTCCGGCTCCGTGACACCCATCTGCTTCAGCTCCGCCATAGACTGGCTGTCCCGCAGGGTGATGGCGGAGACACAGCGGTTGATCACCTTGGCAGAGGACTTCCGCCCGCTTTTGGAGTTCACCGGCCCGATGCCGCAGCCGTACATCAGCACCTTGCAGCCAAAGCGGTGGCCGGCTCTCAGGGTGAGGAGATAGAAGGCCAGACTTCTCCTTGAGGTGACGTCCTGGATCAGGGAGCCGCCGCCGTTTAAGTACACCTTGCTGCGGCGCATCTTGCTGCAGAAGCCGGGGATATTAAAGGTGTACACGGTGCCCACCCGGTACATGAGCC
>CANQII010000117.1 GCA_947623875.1 uncultured Oscillospiraceae bacterium | reverse complement strand
GGGCAGCATGAAGCAGGCTGTTATGATCTCCCAGTCCATCTGCATCGTGTGCTACGCTCTCCTGTTCTTTGTGGGCAGCAAGTCCCTGGTTTTGCTCTACGTCCTTACCTTCATCGCCAGCATGTTCGCCACCATGACCAACGCCTTCCGTCCCATGACAGTTGTCGGCATGACAGAGTACACCTACCAGGAGACCGGCGCCCAGCTGAACGCCACCATCTCCGCTATCGGCGGCTTCGCCTATAAATGCGGCACTGCCATCTCCAACGCCATTCTGGCCGGCGTTTTGGCCGCCACCGGCTTTATCGAGGGCGCCATCGGCCAAGAGCCCGCTGCAGCCCTCACCGGCATCAACTGCGTCCGCTTCCTTGTGCCTCTGGCCGCCACCGTGCTCTACATGATCTTCATTCAATTCTACCCTGAGAAGAAAATGCGGGAATATGCAGCCAAGAAGGGCTGAGCCGCTTCAACCAAACCTTCCCGTCAAATCTCCTCTTCTTCTATTTCTTCTTCCGAGACAACCCCGCTATGGTCCCCATGGCGGGGTTGTCTCGATACAGGAGAAGGCGGCAGTTCTCTGCCTCTACGCCAAGCGCCAGGGCAATGCGGGCATCTGCCGGCAGATCTTGATGTATCCCTTCCTGGACACCGCCACCGATCCGGATGCCAAGGGTCCCGGCTCCCTGGCAGGCCCCATCAGGTACCTCTTTAACGACTGGTTCTGCCCGGATGAGTCCAAGCGGGCGGATCCCCTGGTGTCTCCGGTGTTCGCCAGCAGAGAAGATCTCACCGGCTTGCCTCCCGCTATCTTCTGCCTGGCAGATGTGGACAGCCTGAAGGCAGAGGGATACCGGTATACCGAGCTGCTCAAAGACGCCGGCGTGTCCGTCTCCGCCACCATGATGCCGGACATGCCCCACGGCTTCTTCGAGTACGGCTTCGGCGAGGTGAACCCGGAGAGCATGGGTTTCCTGGACCAGCCCACCCAGCAGCTGATTCTCAGCGGGGCTGTGGCAGGCGCCGCGCAGCAGGCATTGGCCTTCGTAAAGGCGCATCTGGAAGAGGTATAGCCCCAGAAGCCAGATCGTCCCCTTTCAGACATACTGATCTCAGCTGATACATGCTGTTATCCGGCGAAATAAAATGAGCTTCCAGCGACAAATTAAAAAAGCCGCCAAAGAGCCTCGCAAAAGTTTAATCAGTACGTTACGAAAACTGCAAAAGATCATGCCAGAGCATGGTGCGTGCTTGTCTCTGCAAGATACGCTGGGCAAGGAGCGTAGCCATTCAGGTTCTGAGGCTGGTGAGGGGTCTGGGGGACGGCCAATACGTCCCCCAGGGAACACCGAATAGGGACGCTCTGATCAGCCGCCAATGCGTGCCCATGTGCTATGCTTGGTGGGCCCGGCGTGCCTGCCCCTACAAGGCAATCTGTCAGGTCCGTCGGCACGACGCTGACAGTACATGGTGCCACCGGGCAGTCAACGGGTGAAGGTGGAGATTTCCGAGGGGGCGGCCTTGGCCCTGGTCCCCCATTGCGGCGGCCATCCACACCGTTGAAGGAACTCCTGGCCGCAATGGGACAGTGCAGTCTGGGATTACCCTTGCCCCCGAGGAAATACGACCTCCCTTGACGGCCCGGTGAGCAGGCGGCCAGGCTTATGTTCCTAGTGATGGCACGAAAGTGGCGATTTTAATTTGTCGCGAAAAGTCCAAAACGGCGCACTAAAGCGCGTCGGTTAACACATGCTGTTTTCAGCACCTGATGATCCAAACCCGCCCGGCATGGGGCGGGCTTCTTTGTCTACAGCGAGAGACGTCTGATATCGGCCTGTTCCGCCGTCACCACGGCGCCGAGATACCGCTTCTCCTTGGCGTACCAGTCCGGGTCCAGCCTAAGATACCCCTCCTTCAGGGCCTGCTGGAGTACAGCACCTCGGAAGTTCACGGCGTTGCAGATAGCAAAAAGCATCTGTCTTCTATGGTCTTTCAGGCAAAGCGGGATCTCCTTGGCAAGTTCCCTCCAGCAGGACTCCAGGTACTCCTCCATCTGCTGTACTGCCTTCTGGAATGCCGGATTCTCCTGGATCCACCTCTCATTCCAAAGCGCAGTTGCAGCCGCATAGCCGTCCTCGGTCTCTCTTGCATAGCCGTATGAGACCAGATTTCCAGCCAGCTGTCTCTCTTCCCCGCTCTCCAAGGTACCGCCCCGAGCCAACCGGGTGAGCAGCGCCGCCTCCCGGTATGAGAGGTGCTCCGGCGTCCAGGACCGCATATCGTCCAGACCGATCTTGTACTGGGCAAAACCGAGCTCAAACTGTCCCGTTTCGTCCGGGGCACTGCTGTGGCAGCCCACAGCGCCATAGCGATCCTTGTTCTCCCGCTGCTCGTATCCCACCAGGTCCCATTGGACGCCGCCAGGCCGCTGGGTGCGCTCCTGCCCTTCCGCTGTGATGCCATGGCGATCTATGAGTGC
Organism: uncultured Oscillospiraceae bacterium; assembly: GCA_947623875.1. Lineage (GTDB taxonomy): Bacteria > Bacillota > Clostridia > Oscillospirales > Oscillospiraceae > Enterenecus. The sequence continues at coordinate 7,077 of CANQII010000117.1, read as the reverse complement.
CTGCTCCGCCCGGCAGAAGGCTGTGTCTACTGCGCTGAGCAGTCTTCCCCACCCCTCATCCTCCCATGGGATCCGGTGCACCGCTGCATCTCGGGTATTCTCCACCGCGTCTGTGAGGGATGCGGTGAGCTGGGGAAGGATCTCCGCGATGTTGCCATCGATCCAGTCTTGCATCTGGGTAGAGAGCAGGATGGAGTTCGTCTCATGCCAGTTCTTCTCCCTCTGAACCAAGGTGGACTCTGTGAGGAGAGCAAGCTCGACCTCCATGTAGGGCAGTGCGATACCCAGCTCCAGGGCCAGTTCCTCCGCGGTGGATGGGTTGGATACGTCTCCGTCAGGATATTCTTTGTGATGAGCCGCTGGATCAGGCTCCACTGCTCTCCGTTGGATCGTCCCAGCCGCACACGGAGAAGTGCAGTTTCTCGGGGTTATAGCTGCGCTCCCCAAACTCTCGTGCCATGTTCATTCCCTCTTTCAGTCTTTTTCGCCCGGTTTTCAGCCGGGTCTTCACAGTCTCGAGAGGAAGTCCCGTCTCGCGGGCGATCACAGAGACGCGCTTGGCCTCGATGTAGTGGGCCACCAGGATCTCCCGGTACTCGGTGCGGACAAAGGCCAGCTCCCGGCGGAGGAGCTGCAGGTCCTCCTGGTGGATACAGTCTCTCTCCACATTCTCCTCGCTGGACACCAGCTCCGCATACTCGCCAACGTCCTCCTCTGCCAGGGGAAGTTCCCGGCGGGCAGCACGGTCCACCCATTTGGCGTACCGATTCCGGGCGATCCGCCAGAACTAGGCGAAGAAAGACTGGGGTGCTGCACCATGAGACAGGGAGACCAGCGCCTCGCACACGATGTCCGCTGCCAGATCCTCTGCCGTCACGGCATCGCCTACTTTCCGCAGGCAGAAGAAGAACAGTCTGTCCAGGGTCTCCGTGCGAAACAGCGACTCTCTGGCTTCTTTTTCGTCCATGCCCGTCACCTCCTCTCATTCCTATAGTGGCTGGAAATCGAAAATGGGTCTTGCAAAGTGCCTAAGTACGTCGCTCGCAGGTCATTTTAGCGTGCCGGATTACAGGAGCAAAACTCCATTCAAGCATGCGAGACTCTGCGGCAGGGCTAAGTCGACCCCAGATCAGGAAGCGACAGAGGCCGGACCCGCATAGGTCTGGCCTCTGTCGCTTGGAAAAATAGGAGGGAACACGCAGCTTCTCTTTTATTGAGAGCTACGGTTTTGTCTAAACAAGCTGTCTTTCTATGCCCCGACGAATTACGGTGTCTCCGCCTTCAGCTGCTCTTTCAGCGGAAGCACAATGGTCACGGAAAACAGTTGGTTATCTGTGGCAATCCGCATAATCCCATCGTATTTCTTTACCATGTACTGGACACTTCTCAGACCAAATCCGTGGTTTGCTTTGTCTCCCTTGGTGGTCACAGGAAATCCCCGCTCCTCTTCCGGCTTTTGTTGGAGGAAGTTGTCGATCTGAATCACGTCCACTGCTCCCTCCTGTCCGATGCTCAAAGAGATCAGGCGCTTGTCCCGATCTGGGATTTCTCTCAGGTATTCCACCGCATTATCGATGAGGTTTCCCAAGATAGAATACACATCCACCGGGCTCACCTGCATCAGGCACTCGGCATCTGCCATACAAGTCAGGTCAATGTCGTATTTCCTGCACAGGATGCTCTTCTCAGTCAGTACCACGTCCATAGACTCATTGCCTGTCCGCACACTGTCTGAGTAGGAGTCAAGACACTGACGGATCTCTTGGGCCACCTTCTTATCCTGAACCAGCAGAGCCATCTGATTTTTCAAGTCATGATAGCGGAAATTCAGCACATCTATCGTCTGTTTGGTCAGCTCGTACTGGCGCACATCTTCCTGCCACATCTGCCGGGTCATAGCCAGTTCCTGTTTGACCTTTCTGGTCTGAAAGCTATCCAGCAACCCGATGATGATATTGATGCACATAACAATGCCAAAAGCGCTCACAACAAACACCGCCGGAGTCTCCCGCAGGGTTTCGTTGCTCACGATATAGTTGTAGCTCAGGACGCTTAAAACAACCGCGCAGAACAAAAAGATACAGGATTGCACAATCATACGACCGTTTTCAATGTTGGCGGTATAATCCTGCATTCCCCGCAGCAGCAGGTATTCCGCAAGGTACACCCCTGCAAATAGGACAAGAAACAATGTCGTGTCCGCAAAGGAATTCCGCTCTGTTTGGAAGTAATACCTGCACAAATAGTATATGAGGAATGTCATGTGCTGCAGGGTATAGCCAAATGCAGATACATAGACAGCATTTTTAAAACTGTACTGATAGCAGGCGTAGATAGCTGCTGTGCTGATCCCATAGAGCAGCAGCGAGCGCCCCATATCCAGTGCACTGTTCCAAATCATTCCCGCAGCCTTGGAGCGTACTGCTGTATAAACTACCTCATTGACGAGGCCAACCGTCAGACAGAGCAGGCAGCTCAGCGCCAGCCGCAACGCAAATCGGTCCCGTTTTTGAGCCTGCATGGAGAAGATAACTCCGCCCAGCAGAACCAACAGATAGAAATGGGTGCTTAGGAAACCTTTTGTAACCTCAAATAACTCCATCATAGTATTCCCTCCGCCCGTTCATTTCCCAAGATACGCCATATAGTCATCTGTAAAGGACTTTTTCATCCCGCGGGATACCCTCAGTTCCACCCCATCTGAAAGGTAGACCGCATTCCCTATGATCCCCTTCACGTAGGCCAGGTTAACAAGGAAAGCGTTGCTGCACCGAGAGAAATGATACTCCGCCAAATGCGCCTCTTCTTCCTTCAGGTTGCCGTATGCTTCATACGTTTTTTCACGGGTATGGTAGGAGAGTTTGTGACCAAACACTTCGATGTAAACCAGCTCAAGGGAGGAAAAGGTGATTACTCCCTCCTTCATCTGGAGAACGATCTTCCGATCCGTCCGCTGCGCCAGGATCTTCATCGCCTTTTGCATCGTCATCTGAAGGGCAAAAGCGTTGATGGGCTTCAAAATATAGCCAAGTGCAGATACTTCATACCCGTTGATGGCAAACTTGCCAATCTTGGTCACAAAGATCAGGATCGCAGTCTCGTCCATAGCCCGCAGCCGCCTGGCCGTCTCAAGCCCATTCATCTGTGGCATCTCAATATCCAACAACACAATGTCGTAGGGAATTCTGCAGCCCTCAAGGAAGGAGACACCGTCTGTATAGGCATCTACATGATATTCTACCTGCCGTTCCTCCATGAAGTGATCCAGATGACGCCGTGTATTCTGCATTTGGCTCTCTTCATCTTCGACGATGGCAATCCGCAGCATGCCTTTTCCCTCCGTCCCGTTATGATGTGTAATTATAACAGATTTTACCGGGAATGGCCAGGGGCGGGGATGGTCCCCCGCCCCGCAGCCATTAAATCGACATCAGTTTTTCTTCTTACCTTTCACAATGCCAAGCACCAGGATCACCACGCTTGCAGCAAACACTATGCCAGCGGCGATGTTACCGTACATCCAAATGGGTCTCCACGTTCCAGTGGGCACCAGCGTGACCAGGTTGCCGCGGGATGTCATGTACAGGATGTTCTTGCAGGACTTGACAGCAGCCTGGCTCAATTGGTTGCTGCCTTCAAGCATTCCAGTGGTCACAGCTTCGCCCTGGAAGGTGTTCAGATAGAGGTCATTACCGGCCAGGATGCCTTTCTGGGCATTCATATAGGTGTTGCCGAAATTCATGTAGAAGTCAGTGATGACAGCGCCGTTAAAGCCCCATTCATCCCGAAGGACAGAAGTACACAGCCCGTAATGAGCGCCCGCCCAGGTGATGCCGATGCGGTTGAAGGAGGACATGATGCCCGTGGCCTCGCCTTCTTTGACCGCGATCTCAAAGGGCTTCAAATAGATCTCGCGGATAGCCTGCTCATTGGCAAAGGTAAACAAGCCCTCCTGATCCCGGTGCAGCTCCTGATCATTCAGTGCGAAGTGCTTCAGATAGACCCAAACACCCTCCTGCCGAGCCCCCATAGTGGCAGCGGCTGCCATCTTACCGGAGAGAGTGCCATCCTCGGCATAGTACTCAAAGTTCCTGCCGGCAAAGGGGGAACGATGGGTGTTCATGGCAGGCGCATACCAGCCAGAGACGCTTTGGGAATTGGCAAACTGTGCCACGCACTGTCCCATTTCCTCAGCCAGGTCCACGTTCCAGGTGGAAGCGATGACAACCTCGGTGGGATAGCCGACGCCGGGCTTGATGTCAATCCCGAAGTCCAGGAACGGCTGCATTCCGGCAGGACCGTCGATATCCATGGTGACAGACTTTTCAATGGACTCCACAGGAGCAGTGCGATAGCCGCCCATGGACACCAGATCAGAGACCTCCTGCAGGCTCATCTGGGACAGCAGCAGATCCCAGACCGGAGCATCATAGTCAAAGTTGTTCATCATGGAGAACACCAGCGTGCCATTCTGCAGCTTGATATATCCTTCCTGAAGTGCAGACCAGGAGCCACCCTCTGTGCTTGTCACGCCCTCCGCAGCGTCCAGTTCCGCCAAAGCGGCTTCGTTCCCGGCCAGAGACTCCCGCAAGGCGGCTTTTACCTGGCCGATCTCATCATCCGTCAACTGATGATCCACGGTGATAGGAGCATCCTCATAGTAGCCCAGCATGGCCTCGCCATCCACTTTGTAGGCGGCACTCTCATTGGCGTTCACCGTAGCAAGATCCTCAGCCGAGAGCTCAGTGGGTGCATACGAAGACTGGGGCCAAGTACCATCCCAGTCGTTGCGCGAGAGATAGACATGGCCATCCAGGAATTTAACGGTTGCATCATCAAAGACATTGGTTGCAGCCACGAGATCAGTACTGCGTTTGTTCTCACCCTGATAAATGATGGTGTTGGGAACGTTGATAGTCTCGGACTGAATCATATCATGTGCGTTGCTCATCAGTTTGATTTCATAGTCGCCTGCCTCCAGCACATAGCTCTTGGCATTGATATAATCATAGGAGGCCATATCTTCTACACGGAAAGTGACGGTAACGGATTCAGACTGGCCAGGCTCGATTACGCCGGTCTTGGCAAAGCCGATCAGATTTACATAGGCTTTCTCAATCCCACCTGCAGTGTAGGGAGGCGTATAATATACCTGCACCACGTCCTTGCCTGCCACATCGCCGGTATTCTTCACATCGACGGTGACCACCACCTCGCCATCCACATTGACGAAGGAGGAAATGCTCTGCTCAAAAGTAGTATAGGACAGGCCATACCCAAAGGGGAACTGAACCTGGCTTTGGTACCAATCCTCACCATCGGTATAGCCGCGGGTCTCGTAGTACCGATAGCCCACATAGATGCCTTCCATGTAATTCACATAGAACATGTTGTTAGAATTTGCATAGGTGTAATCGCCGAAGTTAGCAAAAGAGGGAGCACTGGTGGCATCGTAAGCGTAGGTGTCCACCAGGCGGCCAGAGGGAGCAACCTCACCGGTTAGAACGCTGACGACACCCCGCAAGCCGTTGGTGCCGGGGCATCCGATCCAAAGAACTGCATCGATATCATACTGCTCGATGAATCCCAGTTCCATGGCGTGGCTGCTGTTCACCAGCAGGATGACGTTTTCAAAGTTTTCGCAGACCAGTTTGACCATGTCCTCCTCTGCCTTGCAGAGTTCCAGATAGTGCTTGCCGGCTTCACCATTGCCAAAACCGCTCATGTCGGTAGGCAGGTCGTTGCCCTCGCCGCCGATCCGGCTGACAGTAATGATCGCTGTGTTCGAAAAGGCTTTTGCGTTGCTGAGGATGCTGTCAGTATACACGGATACATCGGGCTCCGTGATATCAAAGTCCGTTGCACCCACGCCGGAAGAGTTGGCATTGGAGTTGAAATCGGTGTACAGCTTCATCAGTTCGCTGTTGACTTCGATGTCCTTCTCGCTCAGCGCGGTTTCCAGCGAGACCGCATTTGTGTCATCTACGAAGCCAGAACCAGCACCGCCAAACACCATCTTGCTGGAGCGCCATCCAAACAGGTTGACCTTCTTGGTATCAGAGGGGAGCGGCAGAACGTTGTTGTCGTTCTTCAGCAGCACACTGCCCTCCTGGAGAATACGAATGGAAACGTCATCTCCATGGGCCATGGCCTCTTCGTAAGAGAGTGTCTCACTAGAACCGCCTACTGCCTCATAGGTCGTGTACATATTGTCCAGGTACCCCTGGAAATACCATGCTGCGCCATTGACACCGATGATCAGGACTGCCAGAACGATGCACAGGATCGCTCTGCCAATCGGGAACTTCTTTTTATTTTTCATAATGCCGCTCTCCTTTTCCAAATTTGATCTGCGCCGCAAATCTGCTTCAAATCTAGCACGGAGACAGGCATTGTCAACAAAGCCCATCATAAATGGTCATCGAAATGACCTACTTTGCACAAGGAGCGATCTCGGGCCGCTGGGAGCATGATCTTGCCATGGTCGATTTCTTTCACTCGCAGGCACTCTCTGCCCCAGATTACCCTCACATTACCCTCGGATTGCAATACAACGCCCGCCCCCGGCGTGGGGGCGGGCGTCTGTCCGATCTATAGTCGTTGCGATCCGGTCTGTCCGAATCAATAGCTGTACACTGCGTCAAAGAGGTAGCCGAGCATCCTGGCCATCTCTACTCTGGTAACAGGATCTGCGGCGCCGATGCTGCCGTCCTCGGCCATGTCGATATAGCCGCTCTCATAGCAGTAGTCCACGGCGTCCTTGGCCCAGTCTGCCACGGTGTCCGTGTACTCGTAGGTCTCCCAGGGAGTGGTGTCGATACTGTAGCTCTCCAGCATCTGGCACACCAGCAGGCACAGGGTCTGGAGGTCCAGAGCGTTGTCTCCGCCCAGCTCCAGGTCCTCGGTGTCCGGATCGGCGTCGCCGGCGAAGACATCGTAGTAGTAGCAGTATCCGGCGGCATCCTCATACCACTTGCCCTCGGTATCGGTGAAGGGGATGTCGTACTCCTCGTCGTAGTAGAAGAGGTTGTACAGCATCTGATAGGCCTCGCCCAGGCAGGTCTCCGCCTCGGGGCG
>CANQII010000116.1 GCA_947623875.1 uncultured Oscillospiraceae bacterium | reverse complement strand
CGCTGGCGCTGGCCGCCGGAGAACTCATGGATGAAGCGGTTGGCGTGCTCCTTGTTCAGGCCTACCATGTTCAGCAGTTCATAGATCCGCTCGGCACGCTCTTTCTTGCTGTGGGTCATGTTGTGGACGTCCAGGCCCTCGGCCACGATGTCGCTTACGGTCATACGGGGGTCCAGAGAGGCGTAGGGATCCTGGAAGATCATCTGTGCCTCTTTCTTGTATGCAAAGAGCTCGGCGCCCTTCAGCGCGTGCACGTCCTTGCCGTTGTACAGCACGGTGCCGTCTGTCTTCTTGTACATGCCCAGAGCGGTACGGCCGCAGGTGGTCTTGCCGCATCCGGACTCGCCCACCAGGCCCAGGGTCTCGCCCTCGTGGATCTGGAAGGAGACGTCATCCACCGCTTTCAGGGTACGGCCGCGCCCCAGCTCGAAGTATTTCTTCAGATGCTGGACATCGAGAATTACTTTATCCTGGTTCATCACTTGTCCTCCCATGTAAAGGGCGCATCCTCAGCGGGCTTCTCCAGGGAGTACAGCCAGCAGCTTGCCTCGTGGCCGTTCCCGAAGTCCTCCGTCGGCGGCTCCTCTGTGCAGCAGATTTCCATGCAGTACTTGCAGCGGGTGCAGAACGGGCATCCCTTCGGCGGATTCAGCAGATCCGGCGGCGTGCCTTCGATGGAGGTGAGCACCTGCTTGTTCTTCAGGTCCAGGCGGGGCACTGCCTCCAGAAGGGCATTGGTATAGGGGTGTTTGGGATGGTGGAAGATGTCCAGGTTGTTTCCCCGCTCCACGATCTTGCCCGAGTACATGACCACGATGCGGTGGGCGACGTTGGCCACCACGCCCAGGTCATGGGTGATGAGGATGACGGAAGTTCCCTTCTGCTTCTGGAGGTCCTTGATGAGGTCCATGATCTGGGCCTGAATGGTAACGTCCAGAGCGGTGGTGGGCTCGTCTGCGATCAGAAGCTGAGGGTTGCAGGCGAAGGCGATGGCGATCATGACGCGCTGCCGCATGCCGCCGGAGAACTCGTGGGGATACTGCTTCACCCGGGACTCCGGCTGGGGGATACCCACCATCCGCAGCAGCTCCACCGCCTGGGCCATGGCCTCTTTCTTGGAGACCTTGCTGTGGTGGCGGATGTTCTCAATGATCTGGTTGCCCACGGTCATGGTGGGGTTCAGCGCCGCCAGAGCATCCTGGAAGATGATAGCCGCCTCGCCGCCCCGGTAGTGGGACAGGCGCTTCTTGTCGAACTTGAGCACGTCCTCTCCGTTGAAGAGGATCTCACTGCCTTCCTTGATCTCTGCGGGAGGCACTTTGATGAGGTTCATGATGGACTTGGCAGTGACGGACTTGCCGCAGCCGGATTCGCCCACGACGGCCAGGGTCTCTCCCTTATACACATCGAAGGAGACCCGGCGCACGGACTTCACCTCGCCGGCGTAGCCGTGATAGGAGACCGCCAGGTTTTTGACTTCAAGCAATTTCTCGCTCATGCTGTCTTCCTCCCTCACTGATGGGTTCTGGGATCCAGCGCGTCACGCAGAGCGTCGCCCAGCATATTGAAGGCGAGCACGGCAAGGCACAGGATCAGGGCTGGGAAGAACAGCTGGTATGCGTTGAAGGACATACGGGCACGTCCCTCGGAGATGAGCACGCCCAGACTGATCACGTCGCCGGAGAGGCCCATGCCCAAAAAGCTCAGGCTGGCCTCGGTGAAGACGTAGCTGGGGATGCTGGCGCAGAGGTTCAGGATCAGGATGCTGATGGTGTTGGGCAGCAGGTGCTTGATGATAATCCGCGCCGGCTTGGCACCGATCATCTGGGCCGCCTGCACGTACTCAGACTCGCGCAGCTGCATCAGCTGTCCGCGCATCTGACGGGCGGTGCCGCACCACGATGTGATACACATGGCCACCAGCAAACCTGCCACATTTTTACCCACAACCATCATCACGAGAAGGGTGATGAGCAGGGACGGGAAGGAGTTGATGACCTCCACAATACGCATCATGACGTTATCCACGATGCCGCCACAGTAGGCCATGATGCCGCCGTACGCGCAGCCCACTACGATCTGAATGAAGGAGCAGACCAGGGCCACGATCAGAGACAGCCGGGTACCGATCCAAACGCGGCAGAAGAGGTCTCGGCCCATAGAGTCTGTGCCGAACCAGTACTGGGAGTTGGGATCCGTATTCTTGATCTTTGCATTGATCTTGATGTACTCCTCACCGCTGAGGGTGGGGCCGATGATCATCATTACGATCAGGAGCGCCAGAAGGACCATGGCGATGATGGCGATCGGGTTCTTCCGCAGGCGGTACCATGCCCCCTGCCAGAAGGTGATAGTAGGCCGGTCGATCTTTTCAGCGTCGAAGCGACCCAGATCCACGCGGGCAGCTTCCTCCGGAGTAAGCGTTCTTGTCTTAGTTGCCATGAATGTCCCCCCTTATTTCTTGCCACCGGAGATCCGGATACGAGGATCGACGATGGTATAGAGAATGTCCGTGATGAATACGACAGCGATGTAGATAGCGGAGATGATGACGGTCTCGCCCATCACGATGGTGACGTCCTGTGCCGCAACTGCGTTGACGTAGTAGAGGCCCAGACCGGGGATGGAGAAGACGCTCTCGATAAAGAACGAACCCGTGATACACATGGCCACAGTCATGGGCAGGTTGGTCACAATGGGGATGAAGGAGTTGCGCAGCACATGATAGCGCACCACTTCAAACCGGCTGAGGCCCTTGGACTCTGCGGTGAGGATGTAGTCCTGGTTCATCACGTCCAGCATGGATGCCTTCAAGAGACGGGCATAGGACGCGATATAGCCGAAGCAGCCGGCAAGGGTAGGCAGGACGGTGTACTCCCACCCGCCGAACCAGATGTTCTCCTTCGGCCAACCTATCACCGGGAACCAGGCAAGGGTTCCTGCGAAGATCTGCTGCAGCATCAGTGCAAACACCAGGTTTGGCACCGATATCAGCAAGATCGACAAGGCCACAACTAACCAGTCTACAATGGAGCCCTTCTTCACTGCCGCCAGAACGCCCAGCAGCAGACCCACTGAGACGCCCAGGAGCATCTGCTGGATACCCAGACGGGCTGACACAGGGCCCTTCTCCTTGATGATGTTGGGAACGGTCTGGCCCTGATATATGATGGACTCGCCGAAGTCACCCTTGAGGATGCCGAGCATGGTGGTTGCATAGCGCTCCATCACCGGCTTATTCAGGCCGTACTTCTCGTAGAGGCGCTCCACCACGATATCCGGCAGCTTCTCCACACGGGCGGTCAGGGCATCGCCTGGTGTTGCCGCCAGAAGGAAGAAGGTCGCCGTGGCAATGATGTACAGGGTGAAGAGCATCACCAGAAACCGTTTCAGAAAGTATAGGATCGTTTTTTTCATCTTGTTGAAATTCCCCCTGACTGTCTCAAAATTCAGTCCGGGTACTCGGGCCCTCCGAATCGGCCCCGTGCACCCCCATTAACGGTGCAGGGAGGGGATGTAATCCCCTCCCTGCGCTTTACTCCCGAACAGGGTTCTGCCTGGGAATGACGTTCAATCGGAACGATAGATTAGTGCGGCAGGATCTTGACGCGGCTGAACTCGTACTCAGCGCCGAACATCGGGGTGCTCAGGCCGGAGACGTAGGACTGATAGTACATCTGGTTGGTGGTAAAGTACAGGGGGATCACGCCGCCCTTTTCCATCAGAATGGTCTCAGCCTGGCCGTAGAGTTCCAGACGCTTGGCATCGTCCTGGCAAGTCTTTGCCTCGGCGATGAGAGCATCGTATTCAGGATCGGAGAAGCCGCCCATGAACTTGGCATAGCCGTTGTCTGTGACGAACAGCTCCAGGAAGGTGATGGGGTCGTTGAAGTCGCCGTTCCAGCCCATGGAGTAGAAGTCATACTTGTATTCGTTACGGGCGGTGACCCAGGTGGAGGTGTCGGGGTAGGTCTCGATCTTGACCTTGCAACCGATCTTGCTCTCCAGCTGCTGCTTGAACCACTCCAGCTGGTTGGCAACGGCGACGGTGCTGGAGGAGGTGAACACCAGCAGCTCGGCGTCCTCAGCGTTGCCGGACACGCCGCACTCCACCATGCCTTCCTCAAAGAGGGCGCGGAGCTGAGCGGGATCGTTCATCATATCTTCGTAGTTCTTGAGCTGCTCAGGCACCTTGGAGCGGTACTCAGTGTCGCCAACAACGATGTTGAAGGGGATCAGGCTGTATGCCACGGTGTTGTAGCCGCTGTAGAACATGTCGTTAAACTCCTCGCGGTCGAAAGCGAGGGACATGGCCAGACGGCACTTCTCGTTGAGCATCAGGCCGGAGGGGCCGCCGTTGGCAGCGGGGTGCTGGTCTACTACCAGGTAGGTGACGCTGGGGGCGGACTGGGTGATGTGGCCCAGAGTGCCGTTCTCAACCAGGGGCTCCCACTTATCCACGTACTCCATGTCGGTGAGGGTCACGACGTCCATCTGCTGGGATTCCACCAGCTGAGCGACGGTTGCGGCCTCGTCTACCACGCGGAGGTTGACCTGGGTCAGGGAGATGTTGTCCTTATCCCAGTAGTGCTCGTTCTTGGTGAGGGTCATGCTGTTCTCGCGGACACGGTCGCTGATGATGAAGGGGCCGTTCCACACATGCAGCGTGTAGTCATTGGTCCAGTCCTGGCCAGCTGCAACAGCGGCGTCGATCAGGTCCTTGCGGATGGGATAGAAAGCCAGGAAGCCGGCCTTCTTGATGAAGGCGGGATCGGGGTCAGCCAGGGTGCAGCTGAAGGTCAGGTCGTCGATGTACTTGACCTGGACGTCGTCCACGGAGCCCTCGCCGTTGTAATAGGCCTCAGCGCCGGCAATACCGGTGGCCAGGAAGGCATAGGAGAAGGCCTCGTTGGGGTCGACCAGGCGGAGCCAGGAGTCCACGTAGTTCTGTGCGGTGACAGGCACGCCGTCGGACCACTCGCAGCCCTCGCGGAGGTGGAAGGTGTAGGTCAGGCCGTCGTCGCTGACGTCGTAGCTGGTGCAGCCGGCGTACTCGGTGACGTCGTTGCCGTTCTCATCGGTGAAGGTGCGGAAGAGGCCTTCCTGCACTGCGGTGAGCACCAGGAACTCGTTGGCGTTACGGGCGTCGTTGACGTCCAGCAGGTTCAGGTCGTTGAGGCGCAGGTTCAGAACCTGTTCCACTTCCTCGCCGCCGTTGTCTGCAGGGGTATTGTTGTCTGCGGGGGTGTTGTTGTCGCCGGTGTTGCCGCCCCCGTTATCGCCGCTCTGCGGGGCCTGAGTGGCCGGGGTGTCGTTGCCGCCGCCGCAGGCTGCCAGCGCCATGATCATCAGGAGGGCCAGCAGGAGGGACAACAGACGTTTGCATGTGTTCTTTCTCATCGTATTCTCCTTTTCCGCTGCCGCAGGTCAGGTCACCTGCCGCAGCTGTTAGAATATATCTTTAAAAACAGTGGAACCACACAAGCGCCTATTCTCGGACCTCTCTGTTTCGAACCTCTCTGTCCGACGGGATGGCATCCCCCGAAACTGTGGGCTCACGCTCGTCCTCTGTTTCCAAAGCGGGATATAGCGCCGCGCTCCCCCCAGAAAGCGGCGGCCTGGCGGGCCGGGCAATTCCGCCGCCAGGAGTGGCTTATCATCCGCAAGGATCCATCCTTGCGGACAAAGGGCCCGGGCCCTTTGTATTATTTATCGTTGTTTTGTATTCACGTTGTCCGGTATCAACATACCGTGCAGCTATGGGGGATTGATACAGGTGTCAAGTTCCTGCGCAATTTTGTGACTAAACTGGATAAGCAGGTCTGGAAATCAGGCGGTCTGGCAGGATGTTCCTCCGCCACCGGGATTCTTTGCTTATCTTCAGGACACTTTAACTAGAAAAAGCATACGCCCGCCCCGGGCATTTGTCAACAATAATTTGGCTTGCTCATCAACCTTGTAAAATGTGATATTTCACCGCCGCCACACGCATCCTTCTTTGTGCAATTTGCACATGCTATTTTATGCATTTTCTCCCATATTTTCCTTCAGGCAATCTCCATTTGCACCCTAATTTACTGACAAAATCCACACTTTCCTGACGGTTTTACAGGGTTTTCATGCAAATGAGCCGCTCCAATGGGATCGCTGCGGCCAAGATATCTAATTTCCTACTTTTCCGGTAGGTTTATTAAGATTATAGCACTGCAAGGATCGGGTGTCAACCGAGAATTTGCATGCCACTGAAATCTTGTAGGATTAGGCGCACACAGGCGGGGTATACCGGCATTCTTTGTGCACAGCTTACCATGCACAGCCACTGATGTACCGCTTCTACCCCGCTTTCTGGCGATCCGATGATACAGCAGCAAAATGTCATGTTTGGGGGAATCGGCGCAACAGTTACTATCGTACAGAACACAGCACGGAGACATATGAGAGCGCCCAAAGGCTGTGATGCCTTTGAGCGCTCTGTGTTCCTATGGGATGAGACAATCCGCCGCACACATCAGCACAGCTGCGGCTGTCCCACCCTTCTTTACTGCCAGCTCTCCAGCAGTTTCTTCAGCAGGCCCTTCAGCTGCTCCTGCTCCTCCTGGGTCAGGGCGGCAAAGCGGTCCTGTTTGCCGCTGGGCATGTTCTGGGCAGCCTCCCTGCCGGCATCGGTGAGCTGCACGGTAACCATCCGGCGGTCTTTCTCGCTGCGGGCCCGGGTGATGTATCCCTTTGCCTCCAGCTTAGACAGCAGCTCGCTCACAGACCCCGGCTGGATGCCCATGTTCTCCTGCAGGGTCCGCTGGTCCACTTCACCCCAAGCATACAGCATGGCCAGAGCGCTCTTCTGCCCCCGGTCCCTGTCTGCCTTGTGGTGCAGGGTATGAATGCAGCGGTGCATGAGACCGCCGAGAGAGTCCGGATCCTCCAAAAACTCCGGGCGCGGATGAGAGCCCGGGCCGCCGTGAGGCCCGTGGTGCTCCGGACCATGGTCTCCCCGAGGGCCCGGTCCGCGAGGGCCGCGGGGCTCAGGGCCAGGTTCCCCATGCGGGCCATGGGGGCCGTGATGGGGTCCGCGAGGCCCACCGTGCGGTCCCTCGTGGAAATGGGACTCCGCATCGGAGTGGTCGGCATCGTGGGGCTTGTGGTGGGAATGGTGTCCGTGTTCTCCCTCCCGCTCCGGTCTCTCGCCGTGCTGGGCGGCCTGTTCCCGCTCCTCGGGAGAAAGGTTGGCATAGTGCTCACCTCGGCCGCAGCTGGGTGCGCTGAGGTGGCAGTGTCTCGGGCAGCAGGGGCAGGTCTCTTCGGAGATGGGCTCCTGGCTGTTCATCGGCATGTTGTTCTCGTTCATTCTTCCGTCCTCCTGGATTGATTTGAGATTGTTTAGGTACCTAAGTAGATGATACAGCGGTGAGGAGGGATTGTCAAGGCACCTAAAGATTAATTTTTTGTGAACGCAGCAAAACATCCGCCAGGCTAAAGCTCCTGGCGGATGTCTGAAGCGGCGTATGTGCGATGGATCGCTCTCTGACTTCGGGCAAGCAGATCTGGCAGCGCACACAATCTCGCGGATCGTCGCTCACTGCACTGCTTCTTCCTGCTCCTCCTCTGGGCGGAAGGACTCCATGAAGCGCCGCAGGAGGAAGGTGCAGAAGTACGGGAATGTGTAGATATGGTTGCCGTAGCCGATGTTGTTGGCAGACAGCTTGAATCCGTAGCGAATATCCGGGTAGTGCTCGGAGCTGATGAGCGTTTGCATAGATTTTGCTCTTCCGTCTTTAGCCTTCACCTCTACTGGAATAAGAGAGTCTTTGGATCGAATGAAGAAGTCTGCTTCCAGTGTGGAGTTTTCGCGCTTGTAGTAGTAGAGCTCGTATTCCTGTTTCACCAAGGCCTCCCCTACCATGTTTTCATAGAGAGCGCCCTTGTATACACCGAGATTCTTGTTTGCCCGCAAGTCCTGCTGCGCTTCCCTATCCAACATGGATACCAACAACCCGGTATCGCAGAAATACAGCTTAAACACATCGGGGTCATAGTTCCCCCCGAGAGGGAGCTCTGGGAACTCCATGCAGTGGCAAATGTTCACCATCCCTGCATCGTTCAGCCAATCTACACAGCCGCGGTAATCCCGAAACCTGGCTCCGTGCGCGACACTGGATATCTGAAATTTTTTGTTTTCTCTGGAAAGTTGGGGCGCAACCCGGTTGAAAACATTGACGACTCGCGCTTGATCAACACCTATGGCGTACTTGCGGATATCATCCTTATAGCCATCAATGATCCGCAGCTGTTCCTCCAACGATCCCTCAAAGGTACCTTTTTTGATATAAGATGCCACCACCGCAGGCATTCCGCCAAGAATACTGAAATCAAGGAAAAGGGAGTGATAGGTCCTCATCTCAATTTCGCTGAAAGGGCGGAGCTCTTTCATGTGGTTTAGCATGTTCTCGATCACTTCAGCCTGATAGCCCTTTGCCCAAAGGAATTCTTCAAAGTCCATGGAGTACATATCGTAGTCTTGCTTATAACCAACGCTGATACTTGCAATTCTTTTATAATTCACTCCAAGCATAGAGCCGCTGCATATCACATCGAACCGTCCATCCAGGCAAAAGAACTTCAATGATGTGGTGATTTCGGGAAAATCCGTTATCTCATCAAAGAAGATCAGTGTCTTGCCTGGAATAAACCGTTTTGACGGATCCAAGAACGAAATGTTCTTAATGACATCTTGTGCAGAATATCCATCTTGAATGATTCTTCTATATTGCGGATCTTCGGCAAAATTGATCTCGAGGATACTTTCATAGGTATCCTGCGCAAAATGCAGAATGGATTCCGTTTTGCCTATCTGACGTGCGCCTCGAATGATCAAGGGTTTCCTGTCCGGATCTGCCTTCCATTTCGTAAGAAAGGTATCTACTTTCCGCTTCAAATACATCTGCCTAGCACCTCCTCGCTGCACTCTTTCCAGTATTATACGCGCCTCACGAGTAGATATGAGTCGGACGCTCAACGGTACTGTAAACGAAGCATTCCTGTTCAAAGCAACCTCTCAACTTCTGATGCCAACGTCACAGTTTCTTCCTCGTGTGTCCTATGCCATGATACACGTTTTACAATGGATTGTCAACAGGGTTTGGCAAAAAATATAGCCGAATCTTTCGCCTGTATTTCACATTTTAAGGCCGTATCCTATTCGTATCTGCACATTTTACCGGCGTATTCTATGCTGAATTTCACAAAACATGAGCGATTTTTAAGATCATATGCACATTTCATGAGTCAATTGCAGCTCAGCAAAGGACATTCACCAATTAGAACCTGTGCAAGGCGACTCAACCGGACCAGGTGTTTCCATGTGTCACGCCTGGACATCCAGCCCCACAAGTATAGCGTCCAAAGCCAAGACGGCCTGCGGAACCCCCGTTCCGCAGGCCGTCTTTTGTTTTCCGTTCACAAGTGTCAGAGCTGCCCTGTACCTCAGAAGATCTTCTGGAGGAAGTTATAGAGCGCCAGGTGCCAGGACCCGATGGAGTGATACCGCATGGGGAAGATATCAAAGAG
>CANQII010000115.1 GCA_947623875.1 uncultured Oscillospiraceae bacterium | reverse complement strand
AAAATTCCCATTGCACAACCGCCGAAATCTGGTAAAATAGTATCAGACAAGCAAAAACACGTCTCGAGGAGGAATTCCATGCTCACCATCCAGTGGAAACGGGCACTGCTTCTGGCGGGCAAGATCGCCATCGGAAGCAGCCTTGCCATCATCACCGCAGAACTGCTGCACCTGCAGTTTGCCGCCTCCGCAGGTACCGTGACGCTGCTCACGGTGCTCACCACCCGAAAAGGCACCTTGAAGCTGTCCGGCGCCCGGATTGTCACCTTCCTGCTGGCGGCGGTGATCACCCTTGTCACATTCCTTCCCATCCACAGCGAGTGGCTGGCCTTCGGCCTCTACATCTTCCTGGTATCCCTCATCAGCGAGCGCTTCGGGCTGCGGGCCACCATCTCCACCAACGCCGTCATCGGCACCCACTTTCTCACCACCCTGGACTTCTCCCCCGCCTTCTTCCTCAACGAGTTTCTCCTGGTGTTTATCGGCATCGTGTATGCGTTCCTGCTGAGCCTCTGGCAGAACGAGGAGAGCGAGCGGGAGAGCTTCCGGCACCACATCCACCAGCTGGAACAGGACGTCCAGGGGATTCTGGCGGAGATCGCCAACTACCTCTCCAACGAGCCCTGCAGCAAGAACCTGTGGCAGGACCTCACCGTCATCCAGGGAAAGCTGGAGAAGAACATGGCGGAGGCCTATGAGTACGAGGGCAACACGAAAGACGAGGACGCCGGGTACTACGCCCGGTACTTCGAGATGCGGATGAACCAGGTCACCATTCTCATCGGCCTGCAGCGGGAGATGCAGAAGATCAAGAACATGCCGGTGCAGGCCCAGATGATCGCAGATTACATCCGCTACCTGAACCAGTACATTCTGGAGCTCAACGAGCCCACCTTGCAGATGCAGCGGCTGGACGAGATGTTCCAGCAGATGAAGACCCAGCCTCTGCCGGTTACCCGGGAGGAGTTTGAGAACCGGGCCGTTCTGTACCACATCCTCATGGACCTGGAGGAGTTCCTGCTGCTGAAAAAGCGCTTCGTGGACAGCGGAGACAGCACCCACCTGATGGCGGTGGAGGCCGGAGAGCAGGACCCCTGAGAGAGCCCGCTCTGCATAATCCCCATACATCCCATCGCCGCCGCACAGAGGATCCCCTGTGCGGCGGCTTTTTTGGCTGAAAAAAGCAGACAGGGAAACGGCGCTCTCTGTCTGCTCTTGGCTATGTACTTTGCGAAACGGCTCACTTGATGAAGCCCATCAGCATCTCGCTGAGCTTCTCCAGATCATCGATCCCGTCCACCCGGCCGTAGAACTCGTGGATCTGCTTGCCGTTCTCATCATAGGAGATGATCCGCCAGCCGCTGCCGTCTGCGCCGTTCTCCTTGCCCTTGTCCTTCTTCAGAAAATCCCCATGGATGAGCTTCCAGATGTCGTCCAGATCGGTCTCCTTCAGGGTCCACTGTTTGGGCGTACTGGAGTTGGCGCCGTATCCGAAGACCTCGGCATCGCCGTCAAAGGTAATGGTCCAGAAGTAGCCGCTGGGCTCCGGCACCACTCCCCAGTCTTCGCATTCCGCAGTGAGCATCACCTTATCCCCCGTGGGGCGCTTGGGCACACGAGAGCAGCCTGCCAATAGAACCAGACAGAGTGCCAGCGTGATGATCAGAATTCTCTGAAACGTACATTTCCGCATATTACCGTTCCTCCTTAACGGACCTCTTTTCCCGGCACATCGGCCCGGCGGAACCTGCAGGACTGACTTCCAGCGGTTCCGATTTATAGCATTCAGTATAAACCACAAATTCCAATCTTGCAAGGGCCACGGAAGATAAATTCCTTATAAATTTTGGAAGATTGCAGCTGCACGCTCTGCAGCCGGCGCTTCTCCCCTCTGCTGTGTAAGAAACGGCCGGCCCTACCGATCCCGATCGGTGCCGGCCGGCCGTTTGCCTATGCTGGAGTACTCTCCGTGAAGGTGAAGGTACTCTCTGCAGGCAGGTATGCCCAGGTGGAGTTCACGATGGTAACCGTTGCCTGCCCGTCTGCCGCTGAGATCAGCCCAGTGATAGGATTGCCCACGGCATCGGTGGCGGTGAAATAGAGTTTCCCGATCGCATAGGTGGCAATGCCCTTGAGGGAGGTAAGCCGGACGATGGAGAGATTTACGGTGTACACCCCCTCCTCATTCAGGCCGATGGTGAGGGTGGAGCCGTCCGCTGCCGTATAATTACCCACATACTTGCCAAAGAAGAAGCTCTGGCCCTCGGGCAGATACGCCCAGGTGGAGTCTGTGATGGTGAGCACCGCCATGCTCTCTCCTGTAGAGATGATACCGGAGAGCAGGCTTCCCGCGGCGTCCGTGGCGGTGAAGTGAAGCACGCCGTTCTCGTAGGTGCCGATTCCATCTGTAAGGGAGGTGAGCCGTGCGATGGAGACCTCCACCGTATATCCCCCGCTCTCCGTGACATTCACCGTGAGAGTGGAGCCGTCTGCAGCGGCATAGGTCCCCACACCCACACCGAAGCGGAAGGTCTCCCCTGCCGGCAGGTACTCCCAATCGGAGTCCGTGATGGTAACCGTGGCCGCGCCTGCTGTCACGGAGATAGCGCCTTGCATGGGATTGCCGGCGGCATCTGTAGCGGTGAAGTGGATGGCGTCTTCGCTGTATGTGCCGGTGCCGCTGAGGGTGGTGAGGCGCACAATGGAGACGTTCACGGTGTACTGCTCTTCCTCATCCAGGCCTATGGTGAGGCTGGAGCCGTCCAGTGCCGTATAGGTGCCCACGTCCTTGCCGAAGTAGAAGATGTCCCCGTTGGAGAGGTACTCCCAGGTGGAGTCTGTGATGGTCACTGCGGCAAGGCCGTTTCCAAAGGAGATCGCCCCGGAGATGGGATTGCCGGCGGCGTCTGTGGCGGTGAAGTGCAGTTCCCCGTCTTCAAAGGTGCCCACGCCATCGGTGAGGGCGGTGAGGCGGGTAATGGAGAGGTCCACCGTGAACCCGCCGTTCTCCTCTCTGCCGACGGTGAGCAATGAGCCGCCTGGCGCCCCGTAGGTTCCGGTCACCTCGCTCTCATCCGTCTCCGGCTCCGGCAGCACAGAGGGGGCGGTGATGTCCAGGCCCTCCTCGCCGATCTGCATGGTGCCGTCTTTCAGGGAGAGAAACGGGCTGAACTCCACGGAGACATCGTCATAGGTGAGGGTGATCACCGCATCGGCGAAGATGTCGCTGATGTTGCACTGCACGATAAATGGTCCGGCGTTCCGGATGGTGTGGCTCAGCGACCGGGCGGAGGTGTTGATGTCCACCCGCTCGATGGTGACGGCGGTGCCCGCATAGCGTGGAATCACCAGGTAGTAGTCCCCGTCTGAAACCCAATAGGTGGGGATGTCCTCCAGTTCGATGTGGTACTGCTCCTGATAGTATTCCCAGTTGTTGATCTCCCGGAATCCCAGGTATGCCACGGCATACTGTTGTCCCTCCGCGAAGGGGATCTCTATTTCCAGCTTCTCCGGGGCCGGTGTCTGGTTCTCATTGGGCTGCTCCAGCTGAGATGCCGTGTGCTGGCTCTCCAACGCGATGTCCGGATTGCCTACAGCGTCTGGTGCACAGCCAGCGCAGATGGCAAAGCTGAGGATCGCCGCCATGCCGAGGCCAATCAGTTTGCTATTTTTCAAAAGCGCATTCTCCTTGCCAAAAAGTTTTAAAGCTCACAAAAATCACGAAAATTTCGCTATTTCCTCTTCTGTTTTGGACAGCATCAGGATACCACATTTTGGGCATCCAGACAACAGAAATGCATGTAAAGTTTCTGCAAATAGCGCAATACGCCGTTGTCCGCGCATTTGAACTTGTGCGCAAAACGGTAGCCGGGGAGCGGTCCCGCGCTCCCCGGCTAACGTCTTTGTCCTCTCGTTTTGCAGCCGATCACTCTCTCCCCTGGAACACCGCCAGGTTGGACGCCCGCAGCCGCGCTTCCGCCTCCGGGCTGATCTTGCTCTTCCGCTCCGGATCCAAGAGGCCATTCACCTCCTGCTGCACATCGGTGAGCTGGGTGATGCAGAACCCGGAGAGGTACGGCGTCTGCGAGATCACCTGGTTCTGGGACAGAAGCCGCTGCAGGAAGACCTCCTCATCTGCGGCCTGGGTGCCGTATCCCCAGCCGGCGCCATTCTGGAGGGCGATGCCGCCGTATTCGCTGAGCATCACCGGCTGGCCGTGATAGCCGTATCCCTCGGCAAACAGCTTCCGGTTGCAGTCGTTATAGAGGTAGCGGTTCTGGAGCAGGGCCTCCCCGTTCTCCAGAAGGTCTCTTGCCAGCGCTGCCCCGTCCTCCCGGTATGCGTGGATGGTGACAATATCCGAGAGGGTGTGCTCCCAGCCGTCGTTGGTGATCACCGGCCGGGTGCCGTCCAGGGCGTGGGTGAGGTGGTAGATGGCGTTCACAAAGTGCTGCTGTGCCCGGTTGGTACCGATCTCCGGCACACCCCAGGACTCGTTGAAGGGCACCCATGCGATGATGGAGGGGTGATTCTTGTTCTGGCGGACGACCCTGGTCCACTCCTCTGTGAAAGCCTCCGCTGCCCTGCCGTGATAGCGGTATGCCGCCGCCATCTCACTCCACACCAGCAGGCCCTTCACGTCCGCCCAGAAGAGGTACCGCTCGTCCTCGATCTTCTGGTGCTTCCGGGCCCCGTTGTACCCAAGGCGCAGGGTGAGATCGATGTCCCTCTTCAGCGCCTCCTCATCCGGCGGGGTGAGACCGGACTCCGGCCAATATCCCTGGTCCAGCACCATGCGGAGGTACAGCGGCTTGCCATTGAGCAGCAGCCTGCCGTCCTGGACCGCAATACTGCGAAACCCGAAATAGCTGTCTACCTCGTCCCCCGGCACCCCGTCTTTCAGAAGGGTATACCGCACCGTGTAGAGGTTGGGCTCCTCCGGAGACCAGAGGCGGATATTCTCCGGCAGCTGCACCGTGATGGGGCAGCCGTTGTGCGGAATGGGCTGGCAATCGGTGCAGACAGGCCGTCCCTCATCGGCGATCACGATCTGCAGCGCCCACCCCGCGGGATCGGGGATGTTCAGCTCAGGAAAGAAGGTGACCGCGCCACGTTCGGCATCCGGCACGCAGTCCACAGAGAGAAGATAGGTCTCCGGCACCCGCTCCAGCCAAACGCTCTTCCAGATGCCGGTGGTCTGCACGTACCAGCAGCCCCAACTCGCCTGCCGCCAGCGCTGTTTACCCCGGGGCTGTCCCTCATCGAAGGTGTCCTCCACCCGGATCACAAGGTCCAGGCCGCGCTCCTGAGACAGCGCAGCGGTGAGATCAAAGGTGCAGCGGTGATACCCACCGATGTTCTCCCCCAGGTAGACGCCGTTCCCCCACACCTGCGTGCGGTAGTCTGCGCCCTCCAGGTGGAGCAGCAGGCGTGTCCCCGGCTCCGGGTGCACATCCAGGGAGCGTCTGTACCAGACCACAGGGTGGGCTGTCTCATCTCCGATGCCGCTGCGCACCGTCTCATAGGAGAAGGGCACGTTGATCATGCGGTCACAGGGAGGGTGCACGCTTCCGTTGGAAGCCAAAATGGTATTGTGATCGTCAAAGGCGAAGTGCCAGGAGCCGTTCAGATCCGTCCAGTTCTCCCGGACAAACTGGGGTCTGGGATAGTTCTCCCGGTAAAAGGGGATCTTGTCCATCGTCTCTACCATCCTTTTCAAATGTGAGGCCTTCTCTGCCTCTTGGGTACCTGCATGGCTGATTGCATTATCATACACCTACAGCGGGTCAAGCGCAATGAAAATCAAAACCGTCTGCCGATACTGTGGAATCCAGGTCTGGCATTGACTATTTTCTGGTTCTTCCATTCTCTCATCAGATGCTCTCTGATTTCAGTGCAACAAGTCGTATCAAAGGGACAATTTCTATTGTATCTCCCGCCGATATCGTATATCATTACGCCAGCACCCACCCCGCAGCATGGGGCAACGGTCCGAAACAACACATCAAAACTGGGAGATGATCCGCATGGGCACCATCCAAAGCATCCTCGCCGGCAAACACGAGAACCACATCTTTCCCTTCCTCTGGCTGCGAGACCAGAGCGAGGAAGTCCTCCGCACCGAGATAGACAGGATCTACCACTGCGGGATCCGGGCAGTCTGCCTGGAGTCCCGGCCCCACCCGGACTTCGGCGGTCCGGGCTGGTGGCACGACTTCGACATCGTCCTGGACGAAGCCAAGAAGCGGGACATGAAGATCTGGATCCTGGATGACGCCCACTTCCCCACCGGTCAGGCCAACGGCTTGATCCCGGCCAAGTACCCGGAGCGGGCCCGGAAATACGCCATGATGCAGTACATAGACTGCGCCGGTCCCATCGCCTCCGCCAGTCTGGATGTGGCCCTTCTCATGACGAAGCAGTTCACATGGATGGACTTTGGAAAGCCGGTAAACAAGCCCCTGATAGACAGGCAGGAGCTCATCAGCGTCACGGCAGTGCGGCTCATCGAGGGAGATACTGTAGGCGGCGAGGTCCTGGACCTCACGGAGCAGGTAAAGGACGGCTGGCTCACCTGGGATGTTCCCGGCGGGGTATGGCGGATCTGCGTCTCCTTCACCACCTATGACTTCGGCGCCAACAACGAGTACATCAACTACATAGACTGGGAGTCCGTCTCCACCCTGATCGAGGCAGTCTACCAGCCCCACTATGAACACTATTCTTCCGAGTTCGGCAAGACCATCGCCGGCTTCTTCTCTGACGAGCCCGGCTTCTACAGCGTAGGGGGCTATGAGCCCGGCAACGCCATCGGCCGCAAGAAGATGCCTCTCCCCTGGAGCGATGAGTTGGAGTCTCTCATGACCCAGGCCAATCCCAACTGGAAGACCCGCCTGCCCTATCTCTGGCTGGACTGCAGTGAAAACGAGACCGCCCTCGCAGATCGGTACACCTACATGGACCTGGTGTCTCAGCTCTACGCCAAGAATTTCTCCTGCCAGCTCGGAGACTGGTGCAAGGCCCATGGCGTGGAATATATCGGCCATGTGATCGAGGACTACGACGAGCACACCCGTCTCGGCATGGGCACCGGCCACTACTTCCGGGCCATGCAAGGTCAGCACATGGCGGGCATCGATGACATCGGCGGCCAGATCATCCCCGGCAATCCCTACGGCACCCGGCACAGCGTCACCGCAGACAGCGAGGGCACCTTCTACCACTATGCTCTCCCCAAGATGGGCGCCTCCGCCGCGGCCATAGACCCGGCCAAGGGCGGCCGTCTGATGTGCGAGGCATACGGGGCATATGGCTGGAGCTTCGGGGTGAAACACATGAAGTGGCTCACAGACTATCTGCTGTTCCAGGGCGTGAACCATCTGGTGCCTCACGCCTTCTCCATGGCGGAGTACCCGGACACAGACTGCCCGCCCCACTTCTACGCCCGGGGCAACAACCCCCAGTATCCGTACTTCGCTGCCCTGATGCAGTACACCAACCGTCTCTGCGATCTCCTCTCCGGCGGCCAAAACGTGCCCCAGGTGGCTCTCCTCTACCCCGCCGAGCACGACTGGCTGAACGAGAGCATGAAGCTGCAGGCCCCGGCCCGGCAGCTTACCGAGCACCAGCTCGACTTCGAGATCGTCCCTCTGGACATCTTCGCAGACCATCCCCACTACGGCGTATCCATGGCAGACGGTGTGCTCACGGTAAACGGCAGGACCATGAAGGCCATCGTGGTACCTGCCACCCGGTACATCGAACGCAAAGAGGCGGAGCTTCTCCCTGAGGCCAAGGCCGCCGGCATCCCGGTGATCTTCGTGGACAGCCTGCCGGAAGCGGTGGTGGGAGGCGGAAAGCTGCCTGCCAGCGTGGAAGTGGTGGCTCTCCGGAATCTAGCCTCCTATCTCCGGTGCAAGGGCATCGGGGAGGTCAAGGCAGCAACCCCGGCCGAGCACCTTCTGGTCTATCACTACCGCACCCATCAGGACATCTACTGCCTCTTCAACACAGATCTGGCCAGGACCATCGACACCCAGATCACGCTCCCCGTCCAGGGAGACATGGTCCGCTACGACGCCATGAAAAACCAGGTGTATCCTGTGCAGCACGAGAACGGCACCCTGCAGCTGCACCTGGGCCCCTACGAGAGCCTGGTACTTCTCGCCGGCGACGTACAGGATCTTCTGCCGGAGGGCACAGCAGATCAGGCACGCACCCAGGCAGAGCCGGCGCAGATTCTGGATCTCTCCCAGGACTGGGCGGTGTCCAAGGTGTCCGCCCTCCAGTATCCGGACTTCCCCGCCCCGGAGCATATGGAGGACCTGGCGCCCATCACCGCCGCAGCGCCGGACTTCTCCGGCGTAATCCGGTATGAGAAGACGGTCTCCCTGCCCGATTCAGTCTCCGTGCAATTCCAGGCGGAGCACGTCTATGAGGTGGCAGAGCTCTCTGTGAACGGCGTGTCTGCCGGTAAGAAGCTCACCCCGGCCTACACCTGGGACATCAGCGGGCTTTGCCATGCGGGAGTGAACAGGATCGTAGTAGAGGTGGCAAACACCCCGGCCCGAGACGCCCGGAAGGCCTTCAGTCCCTTTGGACCGGAGCGGGTGATGCTGGAGCCCGCCGGCATGTTCGGAAAGATTCAGCTGATCCTCTCCTGAGATCCAATCCGCCTGCCATCCTGATCAAGCCAAAAGCCGGAGCAGGAGATCTCCCCTGCTCCGGCTCTTTCTGATCACATGCCCGGGCAAAAAGAAATTCCCAGACAGATGTCTGGGAATTTCTTCCATGGACGATATAGGACTCGAACCTATGACCTCCCGCACGTCAAGCGGATGCTCATACCAGCTGAGCTAATCGTCCAGGCCAACCAAGCGGTGTCCCGCTCAGCAATGCCGTATTATAAGGGGTCGAGGGGGAGTTGTCAAGCGCTTTTTTGCGGAATTTCAAAAAAATTTGCTTTCAAATTTGGAAATAAATGGATATCTCTACTTTTCAACCACGTCTCCGCACCTCACAAAGCCTGCATCGGCCATGAAATCAGTACCGGAGCAGTCTCTGCAGTAGCATGCGGTACTTGTAATCCAGGGGGATATCCAGCGCCGTTCCGCAGTCCGCCAGGATCTGAGGTGACCTTGTACTCGTTCTCAATGCATTGGACACTGTCAACTTGCCCAAGGAGTCCAGGATCTGTTTTGCAGAATCCGTATGGATCGGTATGTGCTCTATCCAGAACAGCTTTCTTCTTTCGATCCATCGCCGATTTTGGCATTTCCGATACAAGGTGGAGCCCCCTGGTGATCGGATAGGCCTCCGCAGTTTCCTGGACTCCTTCCGTTTCTCATTCCTGCTGCTTGTTCCGATGTGCGGTCACAGCAAGCATTCCAACATGGCTGCATAATAAAGTTTCACAGCACCTGCCCGGGACACATTCCCTGCGGCAGGTGCTTTTGTGATTGTAGGAGCAGAATTCGGCTCAAACACAAATATCCATCGAATCTGTGGCCATGTTGTTAATTTCGCGGCCCATGGTAGACTTTTCGTCTCGGATGTGCTATACTCCGG
>CANQII010000114.1 GCA_947623875.1 uncultured Oscillospiraceae bacterium | reverse complement strand
GATGAGCGCGACCTCATTCGCCGGTTGCTCACCGTGTCACCGGACACCTGCAACAGCACCGTTGCTGATGTGAAGGGGAAGGACCTGGTGGACCTGGGGCAGCTGACCTTGGAGTACCTCCTGGGGGTCTAGGCTGGGAAAATATGGTGCCCCCCTGGGGTAGGGGGTGCCACTGGTTGGAATTTATCAACACTATTTGCGGGTATCACCTTTGCCGATACAATACGATGGCATCGCATGGATTTATGATGGCGATATGCTCAAGCCCATGCCAGAGGATATGCGTCGTAGAATCTATGAAGAAGCTGGCGGTGATTTCTCCGGAACAATCTGCGATGGAGCAACGATCAACGACTTGAATGAGACTGCCATCGAGAACTTCCGCTCCAAGTGGATCGAAAAGAGCAACAACAAGCAGCTTGCCACAAAGTCACATGAGGAACTTCTCTATGATTGCGGTGCGATCACGAATGGCGGCGTAACATTTGCAGCCCTGATTCTGTTCGGAACGAGTGCAGCAATCAACAAGTTTTTACCGCAGGCGGAGATCATTTTTGAATATCGCTTCTCCGAATCATCTGGTCCGGCAAATCAGAGGGAAGAATTCAGAGATGGCTTCTTCACATGCTACGATCGCCTTTGGGATCTTGTCAATTTGAGAAACGACAAGCAGCACTATCAGGAAGGTTTTTTCGTATTCGACATCGCGACATTCAATGAGCGTGTTGTCCGCGAAGCCATTCTGAACGCGGTGAGCCACAGAAACTACCAATTTGCCGGCAGCATCTTTGTCCGCCAATTCCGCGACCGATTGGTCGTTGAAAGCCCTGGAGGGCTTCCCTTAGGCATCACGCTTGACAATATACTGGATCGTCAGCTCCCGCGCAATCGCCTTATTGCAGAGATCTTTGCCCGTTGCGGCCTGGTGGAGCGCTCTGGACAGGGCATGAATCTGATGTTTGAACTGAGTGTACAGGAGGCAAAGCCGCTTCCCGACTTTACCGGAACGGACGACTTCTTCGTCAGCGTCACTCTAAATGGCCTGATCCTCGACAAGGCGATGCTTTCCGTGATCAAACGAATCAGTGAAGAATGTGAGGAACTGCTGTCCACCGTGGATTTCCTCGTGATTGACGCACTGTATCACGGACACCCGCTGGACGACAAGATGCAGTCACGCTTGAATCGCTTGGCTGAGATGGGGATTGTAGAGCATATCGGTCGCAAAAAGTACGTTCTTGCAAGAAGTCTCTATGCAGCAGCAGGCAAAACAGGTGTGCACACGAGACATGTCGGCTTAGATCGGGATACCAATAAGGAGTTGCTGCTAAAGCACATCCGTCAGAACAATGAAGTTGGCACTCCGTTCAAAGAATTGCAGCAAGTTTTGCCAAGCCTCACCCGCAATCAGATTCAAGTGCTGATGAGAGAACTCAGGGAAGAGGGAAAAGTGCTCTGCAAAGGCAAGACCAGTGCTTCAAGGTGGTTTACCGCCACGTAATCCATCTGATTTCGAATGTGTTCTTACAATCAAGTTGCAACAAACTTTGGACCAACTTTGAACTTCTTTGAACCAACTTGAGACCAAGTTGGTACTAACTTGCGACTAACTTGCGACTAACTTGCGACTAACTTGCGACCAGTTTGAGAACAATTCGGGACCAATTTGTAGCCTACTCGCAACTTTTTCGGTACTTTTTGGGACCAATTCGAAGTCAACTTGCGACCTACTTGGTACCAACTTGCGACCTATTTACAACCCAATCAGCAAGTCAGATATCGTAATAAACCTGGCTGCCTGATCAGTCTCCCGCATCGATGCTTCCTCCAGTCAACTTGAAATGGCAGAAGCCGAGCCCGTTTGGGCTCGGCTTCTGCCATTTTGGAAAAGTAGGAGAACCACTCGCGTTTCCGCGGTGTTATCTCTTTGTGATGGCCTTTTTCTTCTTCAGATAGCCGCGGATGATCAGGACCTCGCCCAGAACCGCCAGGGCTGCCACAACACCCTCAATGATGTAGGAGGTGGACTGCCAGGTGGGAATGGCGCCGGGGACGTAGTTCTCAAAAGCGGCGCTGTTCACGGTGGTGTAGAACACGTCCTTGGTGGCCTGACGCATGGCCTGGAGGGAGGTGCCGCTGGTGGTGTCGGTGAGGATGGCGTCATTGCCGGTGGTACCCAGCATGATGTCGGTACCTCCCCTAATGGCTCTATCGGCGTCCATATATCCGTAGTTGCCGAAGTAGTCGGAGAGGACCATGCCGCGGAAGCCCCACTCGCCGCGGAGCACCTCTTTCTGGAGCTGTGGGCAGGCGCCAGACCAAACGGAGCCTACGTAATTATAGGAGCTCATGATGGCCAGCTTGCCGGGAGATGCCGCCTTTACAGCCTCCTCAAAGGGCTTCATGTAGATCTCACGCATAGCCTGCTCGGTGGTCCAGGTGCACAGCATGCCGTTACGGTTGGTCTCCTGATCATTGAGACAGAAGTGTTTGATATAGGGGTAGACGCCCACATTTTCGCAGGCCAGAACCTGCTCACGGGCCAGCTCGCCAGACATATAGCCGTCCTCGGAGTAGTACTCGAAGTTACGGCCGGCAAAGGCGGAACGGTGATTGTTCATAGAGGGAGCATACCAGCCAACCACGCCGGACTCATAGAACTCGCGGGCGATGCCGGCAGCGGCGTCATAGGCCATCTGGCGGTTCCAGGCCTGGGAAATGATCACATTGCAGCAATAGCCAGTGCCGAAAAGGCTCAGTGTGGGGGAGCTCAGTCCTGCAGGGCCGTCTGTATCCAGGGTGCGGACCTTGCCCACGGAGGCAACTTCTGCGGTCTGGTGGCCGCCATAGGCGATGAGGTTCACCATCTCATCCACGGTCACCTGGTCCAGCAGCTCTTCCCAACGAGGATCATCGTAATCGGCGCCGCGAAGATCGCCCAGCTTCAGGCTGCCGGAGGCACCGGTGGTGGGGATGGGATCATTGGGGTCGTTAAAGTCTTCCGGGTTGTAGGAGCCGTTGGCCTGGATCTCGGTGTGCAGAGTGAGATCGGTGGGCTCTGCAGTGGCCTCGGCAAAGTTGGCGAAGGCGTCGG
The DNA here is from genome assembly GCA_947623875.1 of uncultured Oscillospiraceae bacterium. Taxonomy (GTDB): domain Bacteria; phylum Bacillota; class Clostridia; order Oscillospirales; family Oscillospiraceae; genus Enterenecus. The sequence goes on along the minus strand of CANQII010000114.1, from coordinate 6,504 downwards.
CACGGCTGAGATAGGTGATCTCGCCGCGGGCGAAGTCGAAGCGGTTGTGGGCGGCCTCCAGGTCTCCGTTGTGAAGGTTGTTCTCATCGTAGATGACGTTCTCTGCCACAGTGAAGGTGGTTTCACCCAGCACGGTGTGGGAATCGGCGCGGAGGGAGAGGGTGTACTCGCCTGCCTCCAGCACGTAGCCGCCGCCAGTCACCTTGATGCCGGTGTCGTCATAGCTGGCCAGGTCTTCCTTGTCCACGGTGATGGTTACGGTCTGAGATGCGCCGGGCTGCAGCACATCGGTCTTGTCGAAACCAACCAGGTTCACGGCCGCCTTCTCAATGCCGCCATTGGTGTAGGGCGGGGTCGCATACAGCTCCACAACTTCCTTGCCGGCTACATTGCCGGTGTTGGTGACGTTCACGGTCACGGTGACGGAGTCTGCGGTCTCATTGGTGTCAGTGATGGACTGCTCAAAGGTGGTGTAGCTGAGGCCGTTGCCGAAGGGATAGGTCACAGCGGTGTCGTAGTCGAAGCCGGCCATGCCATCGGCATAGGCGGTCTCATAGAACTTGTAGCCCACGTAGATGCTCTCCACATAGTTCACAAAGGTGACATAGCCGTCTGCACGCTCCCACCAGGCCTTGGCACGCTCTGCCACGCCCAGGGCGGTCTCATCGGTGTAGTTGTGATGGCCGATGTTGTTGTAGTAGGGGGCGGCGGTGAGGTCGCTGGCCCACAGGTCTACGGTCTTGCCGCTGGGGTTGACCTCGCCGGAGATGATCTTGCCCAGGGCGTTGAAGCCAGTGGCGCCGGGGCCGGCACAGAGCAGCACGCCCTTGATCTGCTCATACTCATTGGTCCAACCCATCTCCATGGTGTTGGCGCCGTTGTATACCACGATGACGTTGTCGAAATTAGAGGTTACCAGGTCTACCAGGTCCTTCTCGGTGCGGCTCAGCTCCAGATAGTGCTGGCCGTACTCAAAGTCTGCGTAGCTGTCGCTGTTGGGAGTGTAGAGGGCGTTGGTGTACTTGGTGCCCACATGATAGGAGCCGTCTGCGATCACGGTTCGGCCCTCCCGGAGTTCCGTGTTGGGGGTACCGTCCAGCACTTTGCCCATGTCGTGGGGCAGGTCTGCGCCTTCGCCACCGGACCGGGCAAGGACGATGATGGCCCAGTCAGAGAAGTTCTTGGCGTTGTTCATGAGGTCCTGGGAGTAGCTGTCTGCGGTGGGCTCAGGCAGGGACCAGTCCTGGCCGTTGTTGATGTCGATCACGGGGCGGTCCGAGCGGAAGGTCTTGTACTTGTCCACCAGTTCCTGGTTCACGGTGAAGCCGGCGTTCTCCAGGCCCTTAAGGATGTCCACTGCAGTAGCCACGTCCACGGCGCCGGAGCCGGTGCCGCCATAGATTGGGTTGGTGGAGGCCCAGCCAAAGACGTTGATCTGGCCGTTCGTCAGGGAGCTGGGCTGCAGCGGGAGGGCGCCGTCGTTCTTGGCCAGCACGATGCCCTCGGCGGTGATGTCCTCCACCAGCTGGCGGGAGGCGGCGATGGTCTCTTCGCTCACCTCACCCTTATCGGTGAGAACCACATTCAGGGTGTTGTACAGGGGGCCGGTGAGCATCATGTTGACGATCAACACTGCCACCAGCACGAATGCCATGAGGGCTGTGCCGTTTACCAGGCCCTTGGTGGGCTTCTTCAGCTTGATGCAAGAGACGATGATGACAGCTATGGCTGCTACCAGTATCACCGCCAGGGCGATGAGGTGTCCGGAGATCAGGTTCACCACGCTCATGATGTCGCCAATATCCACTGTGATCATGATTTTTCCTCCTTCAATACTTTTCCATTCCTTTTTCCGGGCGTTTCCCGGTTGGTGGCGTCATTATAAGCACGATTCTGCCCCGGCGTCCAATACCTGGTGCGCAAAGTGAAGTATGCCTCAAAGGCTAATTCCCTTGCGCTCACTGCAGGTCTCGTGTATAATCAGGGCATACAACCGATTCGAAGGAGGCATCCTATGGAACTGCGGGTATTGCGCTATTTTCTCACGGTGGCGCGAGAGGAGACGGTCTCCCGGGCCGCCGATGTGCTGCACATCACCCAGCCCACCCTGAGCCGGCAGCTGGCCCAGATGGAGTATGAGCTGGGCACTACTCTCTTTGAGCACAAGGGCCGGCGGATCGTGCTCACCCCGGACGGCATGCTCCTCCGCCGCCGGGCAGAGGAGATTCTGGCTCTGGTGGACAAGACGGAGCAGGAGATGGGGCAGCAGGAGGCGGAGCTCCACGGCACCATCGTCATCGGATACGGAGAGCTAGATGCCATGAACCGGCTGGCAGATTGTGTCGCGGCCTTCAGCGAGGAACACCCCCCATGTCCAGTACCAGTTCTTCTCCGGCACTGCGGATGTGGTGAAAGAGCGGATGGATCAAGGCTTTGTCGACATGGGCCTGCTGCTGGAGCCCATTCCCCTGGACAGGTACAACTTCATCCGCCTGCACGAGATCGAGCGGTATGCGGTGTTCATGCGTCCAGATGACCCGCTGGCTGAGAAAGAGCTGATCTCCCCAGCCGACCTCGCCGGGAAGCCGCTGATCTTCCCCCATCGGCGGAAAGAGCCCTTCACCAGCTGGCTGGGGGATTACTACAAGGAAGAGAACATGCGGTACAGCATCATGCTGCCCAGCATGGGTGCCATTCTGGCGGCCAGGGGTCTGGGGTACATGATCGGCATTCGAGGCAGCATCCCCTTCTGCGATCCCAGCAAGCTCACCAGCCGGCTCATGGTTGGCGGGATCCCCTGGCACAGCGTCCTGGCCTGGAAGCGGGGCCAGCCCTCCAGCCCCGCGGTAGAGCGTTTCCTTCAGTTCGCCAAATGCTTTTGGGGCATAGAAGAGGCAACCTGACAGGTATTGGACACCAGACAAACCCAGCGGTACAATAAAGCGCAGGGCGGAGAAGATCTCTCCGCACCTGCGCTTTTCCATTGCAAAGGGGGATCTATCATGGCCGCTGCACTCGATGTACAAGACCTGTCCGGCCTGGGTTTCTCAGACCAGGAGATCCAGACGGTGCTGTCCAACACGAATCCAAGAGAGCGGATGCGCCTCTTAAGAGACCGGAGAGGGAACCTGCTGGAGGAGGTCCACACCGCCCAGCAGCGGCTGGACCGTCTGGACTACTGCATCTATCAGCTCCGGCAAAACCGGACAGCTGCAAGCGGGAGGTAAGGAAGCATGAAGAAGAATGTTGGCTCGCTGCTGGCACTGTATCCCACGCCGGTAACGGTGATCGGAGCCATGAACGGGGACAAGCCCACCTGGACCCTGGTGGGCCATGTGGGCATCATCGGCCATGACAGGCTTCTGGTGAGTCTCGCCGCGCCGCACTTTATCAACAGCTGCATTAAGGAGACGAAGAAGCTCTCCATCAACCTGGTATCCGAAGAGATGCTGCCGGAGGTGGACTACGTGGGCTCTGTGAGCGGGAAAAAGGCAGACAAGTCCGCCGTCTTCCCCTACGGCCGCGCCGAGAACGGCACGCCCATCATCCGTAAGGCGCCCCTCGCCATGGCCTGCACCGTGGCGGACGTGTACAACACACCGGGCTTTGAGAGCTTTATCTGCACCATAGACGGCACCTATGTGGAGGAGTCCTGCCTCAACGAGGCCGGCAAGGTGGACTACAGCGTTCTGAAGCCGGTGCTCTTCGAATTCCCCACCTATTGCTATCTGAAGACCGGAGATGTCATCGGCAGGTGCCTGTCTTTCAAACGGGCGCCTGACCAAGAGAACGGCCGAACCTGCTCCAGTCGTTCCAGCCCATGAACACGCCCCATCTGCGGCTCTCCCACAGATGGGGCTTATGCGTTTCTTCGGTCTGTTAGGGTTCTTTCCCGGCCTGTCATTACAGTGTCCCATTGTGCAGGTCCCTGCGGATGGCATCCAGCGCCTCCCTCGCCGGCAACACTCTCCCAGCTTCGATATTCCGCAGGCCTTGCTCCACTTTCTCATACAGCTCCAGTCTTGCCGTGAGGCGCTCATACGCCTCGATGCTCAGCATCACGGCGTCCACTTCCCCGTCTTCTGTGATGAAGATGGGCTCTTCAGATGCATGCAGGGCAGCGGATATCTCGTGATACCGGCTCCCCAGATCAGAACTCGTATAAACTTTCAGCATGACCCCTGTCTCCTCTCCCTGCTTCAGATCGGCAGACAACTCGTTGTGGTCCGCATTGCCCTTCACGGCAGAGACTTTTGCAATCCGTTCTACCTCTGCTATGGCGGGAATCGTCTTCTCATCGAAAATGTCCGCCTGTGCCCTCCGATCTACATCCATACAATCACCCCCTCTTGGACAGTATGATCCGGCTTGCAATCGTCCCGCTCCCCGGGTATACTGAGACCTGGCATCTCGTGTTCTGCCGCCATTTCCGATTCTCATACCAGCCAGAAAGGGGTCTCCGCCATGCTGAAACAGATGAAATACTTCCAGGCCGTGGTCCAAGCCGGCAGTTTCAGTGCGGCGGCAGAGCAGTGCTTTATCTCCCAGTCCGCCGTCTCCCAGCAGGTACAGACCTTGGAGCGGGAGCTTGGCGTCACCCTGCTGAAACGGGAAAACCGCAAGTTCTCCCTCACCCCTGCCGGGGAGTACTTCTACCGCCAGAGCATCCTCCTCATGGCGGACCTGGACCGGCTCACCCGGGAGACCAAGCGCATCGCCCAGGGAGAGGACTTTGCCCTCCGGATTGGGTACTGCAAGGGATACGGCGGCACCGAGTTCCAGCAGGCGGTGGCGGCCTTCACAGCCCAGTATCCGGACATCCCCATCGACATGAAAAACGGCAACCATGAGGACCTCTACGACCTCCTCCGCACCGGTCAGGCGGACCTGATCCTCAACGACCAGCGCCGGGCCTTCTCCGATGTGTACGTGAACACGGTGCTCACAGTGCAGGCGTGCGCCGTTGAGATCTCTGCAAGAAGCCCCATCGCCGGCCTGGAGTATGTGGATGCCGGAGACCTGCGGCACACCCCGTGCATCCTGGTGTCCTCCAAAGAGCAGCAGGACACAGAGCAGGCCTATTACCAAGAGATCTACGGCATTGAGAGCGAGTTTCTCTTCGCTGAGACCTTGGAAGAGGCCCGTCTGCTGGTGGTGAGCGGCAGAGGTTTTCTCCCCATTGAGGGCGGCACTACGCCGCCGCAGTTCGCCGAGTCCATCGTCAGGCGCCCCCTCTATCGGAACGGAAAGCCCTTCACCCGCAACTACTGCGCCTTCTGGAAGGCAGACAACTCCGGGTTCTACATCGAGACCTTCGCCGAGATCCTGAAAGCGCAGTTCTCCAAGTGAATCTCCAATCCACCATTCAGGAGTCTGCTGCGGCAGGCTCCTTTTCGTATAAGCAAATGCTTATAGGTCACACCTGAAATCGGAATTGCGCCCGCCAAACGGGCAAGATAGAATGGGGTATCCAAACAGCGGCAAAGGAGCATGCAATCATGGCAAACAATCTGATCCTCTACTACTCCCGCACGGGAGAGAACTACTGGAACGGCGGTATCAAGAACATCGCCAAGGGCAACACGGAGACCGCAGCGGAGTACATCCAGAAGGCCGTGGGCGGAGACCTCTTTCAGGTGGAAACGGTGCAGGACTACCCTGCGGACTACTACAGCTGCATCGACGTGGCCCAAAAGGAGCTCCGCGCCCAGGCCCGGCCAGTCCTGAAGCGCACCCTGGACACCATCTCTCAGTATGACAACATCTTCGTCTGCGGTCCGTGCTGGTGGGGCACCTTCCCCATGGCCATGTTCACCCAGTTGGAGCAGCTGGACTTCACCGGCAAGCACGTCTTCCCTCTCATGACCCACGAGGGCAGCGGCCTGGGCTCCTGCGAGCGGGATCTGAAGAAGATCTGCAAAGGCGCCGTGATCGGCAAGGGCCTTGCCGTCCACGGGGCAGATGCTTCCAAGTCTGAGGCTGCAGTGGCCGCCTGGGCCAGAAAGTGTGTGTGAGCCATGGCAGCCATCCTCACCCTCTTCTACTCTCTCCCCGGCCAGACCATCGCCCCGGGGATGCAGATCGTGAACCTCCAGAAGGGCCACACCGCAGCTGCAGCGGAATTCATCCAACAGGCTGTAGGGGGAGATCTCTTTGCAATCCAGACGGTAAAGGCGTACAACGAGGACCACATGAAGATGATCTTCGAGACCAAGGAAGAGTTGGAACAGGACATCCGCCCGGAGTTGAAGACCTATCCCGACCTCTCGCCCTATGACACAGTCTTTCTCGGCTTCCCCAACTGGTGGAACACACTGCCCATGCCGGTTGTCTCCTGCCTGGAGCACTGCGATTGGCAGGGCAAGCGGATCATCCCGTTTGTAACCAGCGGCGGCGGGGGCTTCGGAGACAGCATCCAAGCCCTGCAGAAGCTCTGCGATGGTGCAACCATCTCTGAAAGCAGCGGCGCTTTTCTGGGTCATCAGGTAGAGAGCTCCCGGGAGA
>CANQII010000113.1 GCA_947623875.1 uncultured Oscillospiraceae bacterium | reverse complement strand
CAGGGCTTCCAGACGGAGGACCTCAGCCGGCCGGACGCCATGGCGGCGTGCGTCAAGCACTTTGCGGCATACGGCGCCGCTGAGGCCGGCCGGGACTACAACCGGGTGGACCTCTCCCCCCAGCGGCTCTACGAGGAATATCTCCCGCCCTTTGAGGCCTGCATCCAGGCCGGCGCCCGGGCGGTGATGCCCGCCTTCAACGACATCAATGGGGTGCCCTGCACAGGCAACCGGCGGCTGCTCCAGGACGTGCTCCGGAGAGACTGGGGCTTCACCGGGGTAACCGTGAGCGACAGCAATGCCATCGCGGAGTGCGTGGTCCACGGGTACTCCCAGGACAAGGCACAGGCGGCGGCAGATGCCATCACCGCCGGGGTGGATATCGACATGTCCTCGGATGTGTACGTATCGGAGCTGGACCGTCTTGTAGAGAACGGCGCCGTCCCCATGGAGGCCCTGGACCGGGCGGCGGCGGACGTGCTCCGGCTGAAGTTCGAACTGGGCCTCTTTGAACACCCGTACCGGACGGACGCAGACCGGGTCGCCCGGGACATCTGCCGGCCGGAGGACCGGGCTCTGGCACGGGAGGCGGCGGAAAAGTCCATCGTCCTTCTGAAAAACGACGGCATTCTCCCCCTGCAGCCGAACCGCAAAGTGGGTGTCTGGGGGGATCTGGCCTTCTCCCGGGAGGACATGCTGGGGGCCTGGGCGGTAGGGGCAGACGGAAACCAGTGCGTCTCTCTGGCGGACGGCCTCAGCAACAGGAACATCTCCTTTGTCTCCCTGCAGGGGGAGGACGGCATTGCCGCAGCTGCCGACTGTGATGTGATCCTGGCCGCCGTGGGCGAGTCCAAAGAGCTCAGCGGCGAGGCGGCCAGTAGGGCGGACATCGGCCTGCCGGAGGGCCAGGAGGAGATGGTGAGACAGCTCATTGCCACCGGGAAGCCAGTGATCGCCATCGTCTTTGCCGGCCGTCCCCTGGCAATCCCGTATCTGGCGGAACACGCGGCGGCGGTGCTGATGGCCTGGCACCCCGGCGTGGAGGCCGGCAACGCCCTGACAGAGATCCTGTACGGGACCGTGAATCCCTCCGGCAAGCTCACCGCCACCTTCCCATACACCACCGGCCAGTGCCCCATGTACTTCGCCCACACCAATACCGGACGGCCCGGCGGGCGGAGCAAGTTCACCTCCAAGTACCTGGACACCCCGCTGGACCCGGTATGGCCCTTCGGATACGGCCTCAGCTATACCAGTTTTGCATACCAGGACCTGCAGGTCCGCCGGGAGGGCGATGCGCTCACCGTCTCCGTAGCCGTGTCCAACACCGGAGACCGGCCAGGAGAGGAGACCGTGCAGTGCTACTTCCGCGCCCCTGCCGCCCGGCGGGTGCGCCCGGTGCGGCAGCTGGCGGCCTTCCAAAAGATCCACCTGGAGCCCGGTGAGGCCCAGACCGTGTTCTTCTCCATCCCCGTCCAAACTCTGGGCTATTACACCCCAGACATGCAGTACACCGTGGCCCCCGGCACCTATACGATCTACGCCGGCGGCAACAGCCGGGACTGCCTGGAGACCCAGGTTGCCCTCTGAGCCCAACCAAACGAACAGGAGGAAACACCAGTGAAAATCGCATATATCCCCGTTGGCGCAGGCGGGCACATCCTGTCCTCCCTGCCTATGATCACCGAACTGGTCCGCCGGGGCGTGGAGGTAGACTACTACGCCCCCAACACCCACAAGGCCCAGGTGGAGATCACCGGCGCCCGCCACGTTCCCTTCCCCGAGGTTACCGAGAAGTACGCCGCCCATTATCTGGCCACCGAGCCCTTCCTGGCCGCCGTGCCCATGGCCTTCCTGGGCCAGGCGCAGGAGGCCCTGGACCACATCATGGCGGGGCTGGAGGCCAACCGGCCGGACGCCATCATCACAGACGAGCTGGCGGTGGCCGGCCGCCTCGCCGCCTGGAAGCTGAAGCTGCCCCTGCTCATGATGTTCACCAGCTACGCCCCCGGCCCGGCCTTCTCCATCTTCCGCACCTGGCCGGAGTTCCCGGACAGCCCCGCCCGAAAGGCCGCCCTGGAGCTGGCGAAAGAGTTCCAGGCTACGTTCGGCGGGCCGCTGCTCACCCCCGCAGAGATCTTTGAAGGCGTGGGGGATTACAACATCTCCACCGTCTCCCGGAGCTTCCAGCCCGGCGGCGAGCTCTTTGGGGACAACTTCTTCTTTGCCGGCGCCCAGATTGCCCCCCGGGCAGGAGACGGCAGCTGGCAGCCCCCCACAGACGGCAAGCCCCTGCTCTACACCTCTCTGGGCTCCCTCTTCAACAACTGGCCGGAGTTCTACCAGATGCTGTTCCCGGTGGTGAAGGGCCTGGACATCCATGTGCTCTGCTCCCTGGGCAAGACCTTGAAGCCGGAGGACCTGGGGGAGATCCCCGCCAACGTGACCACCATGGCCTTCACACCGCAGCTGGAGGTGCTGGCCCACACGGACTTCTTTCTCACCCACGCCGGCATCGGCAGCGTGATGGAGGCCCTGTACTTCGGGGTGCCCATGATGTGCATCCCCCAGATGGACGAGCAGATCACCACCGCCCACCGGGCCGTGGAGCTGGGGGTGGCCAGTTCTGCCCTCTTGAAAGAGCAGGTGACAGAGGAGACCCTGCGCGCCGCCCTTCTGAAACTGCTGCACGACAAGACCTACACCCAGAGGGCCAAAGCTATGTCCCAGGAAATGCAGACCCAGGGCGGCTGCCAGCGGGCGGCCGAGGCCGTGATCTCCTACCTGAACGGCGTCCTCTGAGCGCGGAGGCGTGCCATGAAGATTCTCTTCGTCACCAGCGAGTGCGCCCCCTTCTCCAAGTCCGGAGGCCTCGCCGATGTGGCCTTCTCCCTGCCGCCTGCCCTGCAGGCGGCAGGGGATGAGATCGCCATCATCACCCCGCTGTACCGGTGCGTCCGGGAGCGGTTCGGAGACAGCCTGGAAAAGGCCCTGGAGACCAGCGTCCGAGTGGGGGGCTATGAGGCCCCATGCGGGCTCTGGAAGGGAGACCGGGCCGGCGTCCCCGTGTGGTTTGTGGAGCAGGACGGCCTCTTCGACCGCGACAAGCTCTACGGCTATGACGACGACAAGCTCCGCTTCGCCTGGTTCTGCCGGGCGGTGATCGAGCTGCTCCACAGCCTGGACTTTGTGCCGGACATTCTCCACTGCAACGACTGGGAGACCGCATTGGCGGTGATCTACCTCAAGAACGACCAGGCCTGGCGGCAGGACGTCCAGGGCATCCGCTCCGTGTACACCATCCACAACATCGCCTACCAGGGGCAGTTCGGCGCCCAGGAGATCACCGGCACCTTCGGCCTGCCCTGGGGCTGGTATGACGGCGGCCTGGGATATGAATACGAGGGCCGGATGGACGTGAATCTGATGAAGGGCGCCATGCTGATGGCAGACGCCGTGTCCACCGTGTCCCCCACCTACGCATTGGAGCTCCACCACCCCCAGTTCGGCATGGGCCTGCAGGGCATCGCGGACGCCGTGGAGAACAAACTCTGGGGAATCCTCAACGGCATCGACATGGACCACTATGACCCCATGCTGGACCAGCGGATCCCCTATCCTTTCAGCGCAGATGACATGACCGGCAAGGCGAAATGCAAGGCCAGCATCCAGGGCAAGTTCGGCCTCACCCAGGAGTCCCGGTGGCCGCTGCTGGTCTCGGTGGCCCGCCTCGTGGAGCAGAAGGGCATCGAGCTCATCCGCGAGATTCTCCCCCAGCTCATGGACCTGGGGGTCCAGCTCATCATCTTCGGCCAGGGGGATCAGCAGTACATCGATTACTTCACGGAGTGCACCCGGAAGTGGCCGGGACAGCTGGGCTTCTCCAGCGACTACAGCGAGGCCATGGCCAGCGAGGTCTTCGCCGGGGCGGACTTCTATCTCATGCCCTCCCGGTTTGAGCCCTGCGGCCTCTCCCAGATGATGGCCATGCGGTATGGCACGGTGCCCATCGTCCACGAGACCGGCGGGCTGAAGGACTCCGTCCGGCCGTACAGCGAGTTCGACGGCGTGGGAGACGGCTTCTCCTTCTCCGGGTACACCGGGAAGGGCCTGTATCTCGCCATCTTCAGCGCCTTGAAGGTGTACTTTGGGGACCGGGAGACCTTTGCCCTCCTCCGCCGGCGGTGCATGGAGAAGGACTTCTCCTGGGCCAAGAGCGCGAGACGGTATCAGCGGATGTACGCCGAGGTGGTGCCCGCCTCCTCCGGGGAGGCCATTCCCTTTGAAGAGGCCTTCGCCCTGCTGAAAGCCGCCTATGAGGCGCTGGACGATGAGCACCAGCGCAACCGGCCCCAGGCGTTCACCCCGGGCTGGCGGCGGGTGGTGGAGTTCACCGTGACCGGCCGCTCCCAGGGCACCCTGACGGTGGAGTTCTCCGATGGACAGATCCACATCAACCCCTGGGGCGCGGCCAACCCGGACGCCCGGGTGACCGCCGGCCTGGACCAGCTGCTGGACATGGCCAGCGGCAAGGTCCTCTTTGACCAGCTCTTCCTCTCAGGGCAGCTGAAAGTGGATGGCAACCTCTCCAAGGGGGCGGAGATCCGGCATCTGCTGGGCCGCCCCACCTGATCAGCGAAAGGACGACAATTCTATGCGCTTTCCAAAAGATTTTCTCTGGGGGGCGGCCTCTGCCGCCGCCCAGGTAGAGGGCGGCTGGGACGCGGACGGCAAGGGGGAGTCCATCTGGGACACTCTGGTCCGGGAGGGCAGCCATGTGGCCCACGGGGAGACCCCTTCCATCGCCTGCGACCACTATCACCGGTTCCGGGAGGACGTGGCCCTGATGAAAGAGATGGGCCTCAAGAGCTACCGATTCTCCATCAGCTGGCCCCGGGTATTGCCGGAGGGCACCGGCCGGGTGAATGAGAAGGGCCTCCAGTTCTACGTCGACCTCTGCGATGCCCTTCTGGAGGCGGGCATCCAGCCTCTGGCAACGCTCTATCACTGGGATCTGCCCACCGCTCTATACAACCAGGGCGGGTGGGCCAACCCGGAGAGTCCCCGCTGGTTCGAGGAATATGCGGAAGTGGTGTCCCAGGCCCTGGGGGACCGGGTGTACGCCTGGATGACCTTCAACGAGCCCCAGGTGTTTGTGGGTCTGGGCCATGTGCTGGGCATTCACGCTCCCTTCCATCATGATGACATCCCCACTCTCTGCTCCATGACAAAGCACATCCTGCTGGCCCACGGCAGGGCGGTGTCCGTGCTGCGGAGAAACTGTCCCAAGGCTCTCGTGGGCATGGCCCCCACCGGAGACTGCTGGCTGCCGGAGGGCCACACCCCCGAGGCGGAGGAGCAGGCGTACCAGAAGTCTGTGGTTCTCCCCAAGAACTTCGAATTCAGCAACGCCTGGTGGGGGGATCCCATCTTCCTGGGGAAGCCGCCGGCGGACGCAGGGAACGCGGTGGGGGAGCACATGTACACCCTCACCGATGAGGAGTGGGCCTCGGTATCCCAGAAGCTGGACTTCTACGGCTTCAACTGCTACCAGGCAACAGCGGAGTACGGACCGCCGGACGGCTATGGCACCTACGCCTATCAGGGCAGCCCTAAGACCGCCAGCGGCTGGAACATCACCCCGGAGGTGCTGTACTACTCCTGCAAGTTCTGGCACCGGCGCTACGGCCTCCCGGTGCTGATCACAGAAAACGGGTACGCCGGGCTGGACTTTGTGATGCTGGACGGCTATGTCCACGACCCCCAGCGGACGGACTTTATGCATCGGTATCTGCTGCAGGTCCGGCGGGCCATCGACGAAGGGATCCCGGTGCTGGGCTACACCTATTGGAGCTTTATGGACAACTTCGAGTGGGACTCCGGATACAGTTCCCGGTTCGGCCTGGTATATGTGGACTACCGGGATCAAAAGCGGACCATCAAGGACAGCGGGTACTGGTATCGGGATGTGATCGCCAGCAACGGGGCCAATCTCTGAGGGGGCCTGCCATGAAAATCACCCACATCAAACTGAACGGGGTACCGGAACCCCTGGGTTACGACTGCTCCGCCCCGCTACTGCTCTCCTGGCTCACAGAGGACGCCCCGGGGAAGGCCCCTGCCCGCACCAGGATTGAGATACAGGACCCGGCGGGCAATCTCTGGGTGAAAGAAGGGCAGCTGGACTGGGAGGGCACCCCGCTGGAGCCGGCCCTGCAGCCTCTCACCCGCTACGAGGTCTCCATCACGGTAACCGATGAGACCGGGGCATCCGCCGCAGGGGAATCCTGGTTTGAGACCGGCCGGATGGACCTGCCCTGGACAGGACAGTGGATCGGTCCGCCGGCGGGGACAGATGGGGTGCCGGTGCTCACGGGGCATTTTCCGTGCCCAAGCCCTGTGTCCAAGGCCAGGCTGCTTATCACCGGGCTGGGGCTCTATCGGGCGGAGATGAATGGTCAGCCGGTGTCCGATGAATTTCTCACCCCCGGCATCTCAGACTACGAGACCCAGGTGCAGTATCAGACCTACGGCATCGCCGCCCTGCTGCGGCCGGGGGACAACAGGATTGCCATCACCCTGGGCAACGGCTGGTACAAGGGGAGATACGGTCTCTCTGCGGCGGAGCCTCCCTTTGGAGATCGGTTTGCAGCCCTCGCCGAGATCCGTCTCACCGGGGAGGACGGCACGGAGCAGGTCTATGGCACCGATCTCTCCTGGACCTGGACCAACAGCCCCATCATCCAAAACGGCATCTACGAGGGGGAGACCTTGAACCGTCTGGCCACCATCGGGCCAGAGCGGCAGGTGCAAATGATCAGCATCCCCATAAAGGTAGTGCCCCGAGACTCCCTGCCCATCCGGGAGAAGATGGTGCTCCCCGTCCATGAGGTGCTCCGCACCCCGGCGGGAGAGACGGTATTGGACTTCGGCCAGAATCACACCGGCCTGCTCCGGTTCCACGCCGCCCTGCCCAAAGGGATCCAGGTCCATTTCGACTTCGGCGAGGTGCTCCAGGGCGGCAATTTCTACAACGACAACTACCGGGGCGCCCGAGGCGGCTTCACCTATATATCAGATGGCCGGGCTGAGACCGTGTGCCAGTGCTTCACCTTCTACGGCTTCCGCTATGTCCGGGTTTCCGGCTGGCCGGGCACCCTGGACCCCAGGGAGTTCGAATCCCCGGTTCTCTTCTCCGACCTGGACGAGATTGGCACCCTCGCCTGCGGCCACCCCGGCATCCAGCGGGTGCTGCAAAACGCTCTCTGGAGCCAGCGCTCCAACTTCCTGGACATCCCCACAGACTGTCCCCAGAGGGACGAACGGCTGGGGTGGACGGGAGACGCCCAGGTGTTCGCCCCCACCGCCTGCTACTTCATGGACTGCCGCCCCTTCTACCGCAAGTTCCTGCGGCTGCTGCGCAGCGAGCAGGTCCGCCACGATGGGGAGGTCCCCATCTACACCCTGAGCCGGGGGAGCTACCAGAGCTGCGCCATCTGGTCTGACGCCGCTGTCCTGATCCCGGACACCCTGCTGCGGCTCACCGGCTCCCTCCCCGAGGCGGCCCAGTACTACCCCATGATGAAGGACTGGGTGGACTGGGTAGACCGGCACCACCCGGACCACCTCTACGCCAACAGCTTCCAGTTCGGGGACTGGCTGGCCCTGGACGGGGTAACCGAGAACAGCTTCAAGGGCTCCACCGATGACGACTTTCTCGCCACCTGCTACTTCTATCAGAGCGCCGCCATCACCGCAAAGCTGGCGGGGCTGCTGGGCAAAACCGAAGACCAGGCCCACTACAGTGCTCTGGCAGAACAGATCCGCACTGCCGTGCTGGACGGGTACGTCACCCCCGCCGGCAGGCTGTGTGTGGACACCCAGACCGCCTATCTCACCGCCCTCCGGCTGAACCTGGTGCGGGACCGGGCAATCCTGCTGGACCAGTTCCGCCGCCGGCTTCGCCTGGACAACTACCAGATCCGCTGCGGGTTTGCCGGGGCCCCGCTGCTGTGCCAGACATTGGCCCAGGAGGGGATGGACCGAATCGCCGTGGACATCCTCCTGAACGAAGGCTTCCCCGGCTGGCTCTATGAGGTGGGCCTGGGGGCCACCACCATCTGGGAGCGGTGGAACAGCCTGCTGCCGGACGGCACCTGCTCCCCCACCGGCATGAACAGCTTCAACCACTATTCGTACGGCAGCGTGGCGGAGTACGTCTTCGCCTGGGTGGCGGGGCTGCGGCCGGCAGAGTTGGGCTTCCGCAAGGCCATCATCGCCCCGAAGCCGGATGCCCGTCTAGGCAGCCTCACCTGCACCTGCCGCACCGCCTCCGGCCTTTTCGAGAGCAGCTGGACCATCCTGCCGGACGGACAGCTCGCCATCACCATCCAGGTGCCGTACGGCTGCACCGCAGAGGTGTCCCTGCCGTACAGCGACCTGCCGCCCTTCCAGTGCACCGCAGGGACCTATTCCTACCAGTATCACCCCAGCCGGGATCTCCTCGCCCTTTGCGACTGGGACTCCCGCCTGGGCAGTCTCGCCGGGAACGATGCCGCCGCTGCCATCCTGGCGGAGACGGTGCCCCAACTGGCTGGCGCTCTGGCGTCCCAGGACAAGGAGCTCTGCGCCCAGACCTTCCGGGAGCTGAGCAATATGGACTTCATGGGACTGAACGAGGATAATGTGGGGGCAGCGGTGTCCAGGCTCAGTGCACTGCGCATCACCATACAGGAGGGAAACGGATGAACGCCTCTTTTCGCTGGGACAGTGAGACCGCCCTGGTCCGGACAGAACAGGGTTTGGTCCAGGGATATACCCAGAACGGACTGTCCATTTTCAAGGGCATCCCCTATGCCGCCGCCCGGCGCTTCCATGCGCCGGAGCCGGCGGTCCCCTGGGAGGGAGTTCGGGACGCCACCAGCTACGGGTTTGTGTGCCCGCTGCTCTCTACAGACCGGCCCAACGGGGAGCTCTATGTGCCCCACCGGTATTGGCCCATGGACGAGGGCTGCCAGAACCTGAACATCTGGACCCCTGGCCTGGACGGCGGTAGGCGGCCGGTGCTGGTGTGGCTCCACGGCGGCGGCTATGAGGCCGGTTCCGCCATCGAGCACATCGCCTACGACGGCGCCAACATGAGCCGTCTGGGAGATGTTGTGGTGGTGTCCGTGAACCACCGGCTGAACATCCTGGGCTATCTGGACCTCTCAGACTACGGGGAGGAATACGCCAACTCCGGAAACGCCGGCACAGACGACATCATCATGGCCCTCCGCTGGGTTCAAGACAACATCGCCCGGTTCGGCGGGGATCCGGACAACGTTACCGTGTTCGGGCAGTCTGGCGGCGGCGGCAAGGTCTCCACCCTGCTCCAGACCCCGGTGGCAGACGGTCTCTACCACAAGGGCATCGTGATGAGCGGGGTGATCGGACCAGTGCTGGCGGATCAGACAGGCAGCGGGAAACCGCTTGTGAATGCACTGCTGCAGGAGCTGCATCTGGACGATGTTCCCCAGCTCGAGACCGTGCCGTACTGCCTGCTGGCGGAGGCATACCAGAAGGTAAAGCCGGCTCTCCAGAAGCAAGGCGCCTACGTGGGCTGCTGTCCCCATCCAAACGATTTCTATCTGGGTGAGCCGGTGGCCAACGGATTCCGCCCC
>CANQII010000112.1 GCA_947623875.1 uncultured Oscillospiraceae bacterium | reverse complement strand
GGTATGACGGAGCCGCTTGAGACCTTCCTGCTGCAGGGAGAAGTCTCACTGGGGTGCGTCACGGTGCGGTGGGAAAGAGCGCCTCTGGAAGATGCGCTGCTGCTGTATCAGCCGGAGCGGGACAAGAACAAGGTCCGACTCAGAAGGCCTGGACACTCGATCCCAGAGGGTTCTGCTGTGCAGCTGTATCCTGGACTCCTGGAGCAGCCGCCGAGTCCCCTGTCTGCATACAAGACACTGCCTCAGGACATGGTGGGCGTCTTCCGCTTTGGCGAGTCCATCAGGGCATCTCTGGAGAAGGCGTCCCAGGAACAAAATGTAGATGCGCCTGCGGTGCTCCTTGTGATGGACAGAAAGCTAAGACTGCACTTTATCTGGAGGACCATAAACGTCCTGCTGGACCCATCGGAGAGAGATGACGAGGGCACTTTGCAGGAACTTATGGAACAGATTTGCCTGGCCGAGCGGGCGAAGCCGATTGAGAAGAAGGCTCAGCTGAAGGTGCTGAATACCTTGAATCCCACGGAGCTGGCGGTCCTGCGGTACATTGCGGCCAACGGGGAGACTTGGTACAGCGCCTTGGCCAGCGCGATTGACGGTAAGGTGTGCACAACCAAGGTCTATACCGGGACTTGTCTGGAGAATCTCACAAAAGTGGAGATCCCTATGGACGGGGACAGGAAGCCGCTGCTGGCGGTTCGCTGGGTAGATAGCCGGAAACACGATGCCTTCCGCATGTATGGCATGGGCGGTCGGATCGACCGCGATGTACTGGATGAGGCCACAGGTAGGCCCTTCGAAGCGGCGGATGTGGAGCACATGAAGCCGGCAGAGCGGGGACAGTGGTTCACCCGCTATCTTCTGGATGCGCCGGAGGAGCAGCGCTGGACCCGGTTCAATGAGGCGCTGGACCGCATGCCCAGCACCTTCCTCGCGGCCTTTGCCAAGAGTGATGAGGGACAGGCGTTCCTGCAGAGCTTCTCCGGGGATGACGCCGTATTTATCCGCCTCACAGTAGAGGGGCTGCCGGGATGCAAGCGCCTGGCGGCTCAACTGTGGCCGGACGAGCCAGGAAGCCAAGGCAAAGAAGGATAGAGGTGATATTGTGGCCTACAAAAAGAGCGTTCCGCTGGTAGAAAAACACCGTTGGCTGGAGCAGGCCCAGACTGCGGTGCAGGCGGAATTGAAGAAGCCTGAGCGATACGGGGCATTGGAGCAGATTGCCGCAGAAGTGGTAGGGCAGCATCTCCTGCAATGGGACCCCAGATGCCCGCAGCCGAAGATGGAGAAGATCGAACTGTCCGCAGACAAGGAACGGCAGGGAATCTCCATCAAGATATCTCTCGCTGTGGACTATGGCGTAGTCAAAAGGTGGTCCTTTGAAAAGTTCTATCTGGCACCGGACTGGCGGGAGACAGAGGATGCAGAGCATCTGACCCAGTTCTATCTGGATAGCCTGGAGACGATGATGCGGAAGGCCGCTGAGTCCGTGATACAGCAGATCAGCCCGGAGAAGATCCTGGATCCGCAGAAATTGTCTTGGAACTCCGTTGTCTTCAGCGATTTGGCACGGCAGCTTCTGAAGAAGGATGACGACCTTCGGCGCATGATGCAGGAGACGCAGGACGCATGGAATGCCTCATATGACGAACGCAATGGTGGAATTTCCTGCCCAGAGGGATTCACTCTGCTGAAGATTAAAACCTTTGAGGTGACGTGCAGTGCCTCTTCCTATGATGGAGGCCACTGCACACTGAAGACCGTTCTGGCGGGAGGCTGGTATTGGCAGCGCGAGGAGTCTTTCCCCCTGGAACAAAGCCCTTTCTATACCACAGAGCAGGCGAAAAAAGACTTCCTGAAGGCGGCGATTCAGAAGTGCCTGAAGGTTTTGATGCCGACGGATAATCCGTTCCCTGCGGTATACGCAGCCCGGTCTCTGCAAGCTATTCCGGGAATGCCGGCCGGGGTGGTTACCTTGCTGAAAAAAGGGGCTTTCACACTGGGTCCTGTCTCCCTTCGCTGGAGAGAACGCCTCTACACAAAAGGGACGTTGTTTTGGCAGCCGGAAAAGGACAAAAAGACACTTCGGTACTGCAGAGGCGGAAACAATCTGGAGGATTGTCGGGTCCTCGCTCTGAAGGTGATGGATCTGCACCTTCCTACGGTTCCACTGAACCAGATCCGTAGGCTTCCCGCAGATCTGCTAGGGGTCTTTCGTCTGGCGGAGGCCTTCCAGGAGGCTCTGCAGACGGTGTTCCAGACGCAGGGAAAGAAAGTGCCTGCCGTAATAATCGAAGTTGACAAGCAGATGCAACTCATGATCAGAAGCGGGCTTGTGTACAGAGTATTCTTGTCAAAAAAAGAGTACATCGGTGAGGCCTTGCAAGAGGTGCTCCAGCAGCTCATTGATGACATCCTAAAGGACGCTATTCGCCAGGAAGTACAGAGTGTGCCGCAGCTGGCGGTGCTCAACACTCTGACTGCTAAGGAACTGACTGTTCTGCGCTATGTCGCGAAACATCCCCATACTCTGACGGATGAAGCATCTGAAGCCCTCGGTATGGACTATCTCGAAGTGGATCTGATCCTGGAGAAGCTTAGCAAAGTGCAGGTGCCACTGGGAAATTGTGAGAGACCGCTTCTCGAAGGAGCTTGGTATCAAGTTGGACGCCGTTCTCGCAGGGGATATACGTTCAACAAGATTGACCCGGATCTTTTGAAGATCGCCGGTAGAAAAAACACAAAAAAAGAGGAGAGTTGAGTATGCAGGTAGAAGAGTTGATGGCCGGCCTGGAGAGCGCCGGATACTTCGCGAACAAGCAGATCGGCTATGCCCTTTTGGGGGCCATGGAGACCAACCGCCCGCTGTTGGTGGAGGGTGCTCCCGGCGTGGGCAAGAGCAGCCTGGCGGGGGCTCTGGCCCAGGCGCTGAACGTCCCCCTCATCCGGCTGCAGTGCTATGAGGGGATCAGTCCGGAGTCCATCCTCTATGAGTACGACTACCAGCGCCAGCTGCTGGTGGTATCCGCCATCCGGGACCGGCTCAACGATGCCATGCGGGACATGGACATCGCCGGCTGCGTGGATTACGCGGCCAAGAATGTGCGGTTCTTCGGGGAGGACTTCCTCTTGGAGCGGCCCATCCTGAAGGCGCTGCACAGCCCGGGGCGGAAGGTGCTGCTCATCGATGAGATCGACAAGGCCAGCGAGGAGATCGAGCACACACTCCTGGAGGCGCTGTCTGACTTTGCCATCACCATCCCGGAGCTGGGCACCATCCGCTGCGCCCCGGAGGACATGCCGGTGGTGATCCTCACCTCTAACCGGTATCGGGAGCTGTCCGGAGCCCTGAAGCGCCGCTGCTTCTATCTCTTCATCGATAAGAAGTCCCGGCAGGAGATCCAGCAGATCTTGCTGTCCCGGGTCTCCCAGAATGCAGCTTTCTGCGCCCGGGTGGCAGACTACCTGGTGCAAATCGGCAATCTGGACCTGCAGCACCCGGTGAGCATCAGCGAGGGTCTGGACTGGGCCCGGTTCCTGCTCCAGAGCGGGAAGACGGATGAGACGGGCATCCTGGACATGGCCCCGTACACCATTGGACTGCTGGCGAAGGACAACGCAGACCGGCGGCAAATCCTCTCCCGGATTTTCAGGGTATCCCAGTGATCGCCTTACGGCAGGTCTTGGACTTCCTCCTGGAACTGCGGGAACAGTACGCCTTCGACCTGGAACTGGACAAACTCTCCCTGGCGCTATCCTGCGCCGGGGAGATCACCGATCTGGAGGAGGTCTTCTACTGCATGCAGTCCGTGGTGTGTACCTCAGAGACAGAGCGGGAGATCTTCCGGACCCTCTTTGCCGAGAAGATATTGCAGCTTCCTGTGCCGGGCCGCCTCAGCGCGGCGGCCCGGCGGGTGCGGGAGGCCGCAGCAGGGGAGAGTGCAGTAATTGCTCTGGAAGAGCGGCTGGCCTGGACCCAGGGGGAACTGGAGCGGATTCAGAATCTCGGGCAGGAACCGTCTGACCTGGCTTCCTCTGCAGATGATCCTCGGCTGCAGCAGGTGCTGGATCTATTGACGCAGCTTCTGGAGACCGCACGTCAAGAGAGACTGCGGATCCCGGTGGCCAAGTGGGAGATTCGGATCCGGGAGGCAAACGGCAATGTGCGGACACTGGAGGCGGTGCGGCGGGAGGTGCTCACTGCCGCCGTGCGCTGGCAGGATACCGCCTGCTATGCCCAGCTCATGGCCTTGGCGGCGGCCCTGGCCCGGCTGATGCTACGAGAGGATCCCCAAGCACGAGTGCATCAACTGGAGGCATCTTTAGCAGATCTGCAGATTCGGCTTCGGCGAGCAGAGAAGACTGCTCACTGGCTCACCCAGGCGGCGGAGGATGCCCAAAGCGTTGCCGAGCAGCAGGCTGCCATTAGCGTGAAGGACGGCTCACAGGTACATCGGTCCCTCTTTCAGGGGAGATTGGGTGCTGTCCAGACCACGGCGGAGACGGCAGCTTTGCTCCAGGCGGAACTGCAGCACATGGATCCGGAGACCCAGAAGCGGGTGCTTGCCTATATTCGGGCCAATGCCAGGGTGTTTCGCCAGACCCTGCGGCAGAAAGACAGTGCAGCTGGGCGGCGGCATCTGGACCTGCGGGGCACCTTGCGAGCGGCGGCCCGTCACGGGGGAGAGCCGCTGGTGCTGCGGTACCGAAAGCCCCGGAAGAGCCGTGCCCATGTGGTGCTCCTGGCAGACCTCTCCGGTTCCTGCCAGAACACCGCCGTGCTGTCTCTTTTCTTCGCTGCGCTGATGGATGCCGCCTTTCCCGGTGGCTGCCGGAAGTTTGTCTTTGTGAAGAATCTCTATCCGGTGGATCTCTATTTCCGCGAGGTGACTCCGGAGACAGGGGTACAGGCAGTCCTGGAGCACATCCCTACCCGGGGCGTTTACTCCGATTACAGTACAGCCTTCTCTCAACTGCAGACGCGGTACGGTGCCAGCTTTCACCGGGATACCACACTTATCATTCTGGGGGATGCCAGGAACAACCGGAATCCTACTGGGGCAGGGAACCTCCGTTACCTCCGAGACCGCTGCGGCAAGGTCTTCTGGCTGAACCCGGAACCCAGGAGACTGTGGGACACCGGGGACTCGGTGATGGGGGACTATATCGCTGCCGGAGCCACCGCCTACGAGGGCAAACATGTGGGGGATTTGCTGGAATTTTTGCTTTACGCCAGTGTGACCTAAGAGGGATCGACGTGATCTCCAACAAAATCTGGAAAAATGTGAAAGAATGCATTGCAATTCCATCAAGTTTGATGTATAGTAAAGCAGTACCAGCGGTTGCGATGGTAGGCATGTACGACTGGTAGAGTATAGCAAAATGGAGTGTAGGTAAGATGCATTCCTTCGTGGAGCGGGAGCGGTGACAAGTTTTCTTATCGGGGCAATTATTCTGCATCTATGAATGTAACAGAGAGCAATGCAACGATCAGTCTCAGCATATCGGACTATTTCGGACCTTCGTATTTGGAGAGTGGTGTAAGCATTATAGTAGAGGAACACCTTGTAAATCGGAATGGAATGCCATATTCGTTTACGGTTGACCATCCCGCAATGCATAGCGATTCCTATACCTGGAATTTAACACCTGACCAAGAAGGAGCAAAATTTGTCAGTATAACTTGTGATTTTTATTATATGGGGAAAATGGTCACATCCCACACAGTACAAGCTGGCTAAAATGTAATAAATGCTCACTTGTGTTTAAATTGACACGCCCGTTCGGAATGTTTGAATATAAGAAATCAGGGTATCCATGTGTGCCCTGATTTCTTATATCAGATGAATGACTTAATTTTTTCCTAGTGCCCTTCCTTAATAGTTTTTTGACTATTTCTCGATTTTGCCCATTTGTGTTACTGTATTTGTATTGGAGGATTTTATGAAACGTATAATCTCTTTGGCTTTATCGATTCTCATGCTTGGTTCGTTGATCACCGGCTGTGAGCGCTTTTCGACAACAGAGCAGGAGTCTCGCACACCTATGTTTCAGCCGACCTCGACTCCAACCACACCCCCTACTTCTAATGAGACTCCAACTCTAACGCCGAAGCCGGCGCAGACAGATTCACCCGCTGACCCCACCGAAGGCAACACTTCTCCCACTGAGGCCCCAGCCGATCCCTCTTCTGATCTGGCCAGCCTAGTGTCTTTTACGGAGTTCCCGGATGGCAACTATCTCGCGGATCCCAAATTTGACACGGATGAATTCCTTCCAGATTATGACTCAGATAACGCCTTCCTCCAGCCAACTTCTTTGAATTTGGTTGGCGTATGTACAACAGAAGACACCATCTACTTCTTTCCAGGTACCAGAGACGGGCCTGCATTCCTCTACTTTACTGATATCGCATCCGGCGTAACATTGCCTCTCTGCAATAGACCAGAATGCAACCATAATGATGACACCTGCAATGCATATCTGGCCAGTACTGATCATGTTTTTGGACTGCGAATATATGATGGTCATATTTACTGGTTGGCCTATGAACAGTACGAATTAAACTTGATGTGTATGAATATGGATGGCACTGATCACGAAGTCATATTCAACTTAGAATACGACATTTGCAAAGATTTACGGCAATTGGGCAATGGTTTAACATGGGTCATACATAGAGGTTACGTCTATATCTCGGGGATTACACGCGATAGGATAAGCGACTTTGAACCTATTCATTTCTGGGTATATGCAATACCACTCACCGGAGAAGAAGTCATTACGGTCATGAGTGGAACACAGGAAGGAAGGGGAGCATATTGTTTTCTCAAACCGTTGGGAAATGATCTTTACATTTCAATCGAAAACTACTGGAAAACTGATGATGGCGATTCTTACGAGATGGGCGCATTCTACCGCTGGAATTCCAAAACAAGAAAAGGGGAATATCTCTACGGTGAGGAAAAACCTTCATCAGAGTGTAAGACATACTTTGATTTCTGCAGCCCACACCCTGTTGCAGGTGATGGACTGTATTATACCGGTGGTCAAGATCTTGATCTGCTAATGAAATTATCCTTTCAGACTGGAGAACTAGAAGAAATTGAGAAATATCCGGATAAAGGTATGACTGGATTTACAGATGACTTTATCGTATTATGTGATGGCTACATCGTTTCTGTATATGATTATGATTTGAATCTGCTTTATCGGAGCGAACAGGATCAAGGGTTAATTACGAATTTTATGGGCGTAGGCGGTGGATACGCCTTCTACCTGTATAGCGGTCTAGAAGACATGAAAGCCATGGCTGCGGTACCGTTGAATGGCGGTGATATGCTGCTTTTGCATAAACCTGTTTCGTAGGAACGTGCTGCGGTTGGAAATAGAATGTATCTCGCAGCAGTGCTCTTTCAATATAATGGCGATGTCCTATTTATCTGATTCGTGAGTAGTGAAAAAACCGGGCTTTTGTTTTACTCAGAAGCCCGGTTAAACATAACTAAACAGAAAATGGAAGAAAATGGCGTGCTGGAATTGTGATGCAACAATTTGCCTTGCTGCGGCGTGTATTAGACTGTTACCGGACTGTGAAGAATCGATCCTCCCTGTTGACGGGTCCCGCCGTCCTTGGTATACTGTGCCAGAACTTGCGCCGTATTTGGCAAGGAAAGGAACGTGTGTGCGCTGTGGATTTGCTGTCCATCGTGGTGCCATGTTATAACGAAGAACAGACGCTGCCGGCCTTTTGGAAAGAGGCCTCCGCTGCGGTGGCCAAACTGCCGGAGGACGTGTCTGTGGAATATCTCTTTGTGGATGACGGCTCTCGAGACGGGACCCTGCGGGCGATCAAAGATCTGGCTGCCAAAGCCCCAGAGGTGCGCTGGCTGTCCTTCAGCCGGAACTTCGGCAAGGAGGCCGCCCTCTATGCCGGCCTGGAGAACGCCAGGGGAAACTATATCACGGTGATGGATGTGGATCTTCAGGATCCCCCGTCTCTGCTGCCCCAGCTTCTGGAGATCGTGCGCTCCGGTGCGGCGGACTGCGCCGCCGTCCGCCGGGTGAACCGCAAAGGGGAGCCGCCCATCCGCTCCTGGTTTGCCCGCCGCTTCTATCAGCTCATCAACCACCTCAGTGAAACCGAGATCGTAGATGGGGCCCGGGACTTTCGCCTCATGACCCGCCAGATGGCAGATGCCGTGCTGGAGGTGAAGGAGTACAACCGCTTCTCCAAAGGGATCTTCTCCTGGGTGGGATTCAAGGTACAGTGGCTGGAGATCGAAAATCTGCCCCGCTCTGCCGGAGAGTCCAAGTGGTCCTTCTTCTCCCTGCTGCTCTACGCCCTGGACGGGATCGTGGCCTTTACCACGGCGCCCTTGGCCATCGCCTCCATCCTGGGGCTGGCCCTCTGCGGGGTGTCCTTCTTTGCGATCCTCTTTGTGATTATTCGGGAACTCATCTGGCGGGGCAGTGCATACGGCTGGGCCTCTCTGGTGTGCATCATCCTGCTCATCGCCGGGATTCAGCTCTTCTGCATAGGAATTGTGGGACAGTACCTGGCCAAGACCTATTTGGAGGTAAAGCGGAGACCCATCTATGTGCTGCGGGAATCCGGAGGGGGAGACAATGCCGAAGATGAATCCAAAGCCTGAGAATCAGCGATTGCCGAAGACAACATGGCCTCAGCGGGAGACCTGTCTTGGCATCCCGCGGCCCTGGAGGCAGGAACTGCTGCTCTGTCTCATTGTCTTTGTCCTCGCTGCTGCCGGCATGCTGTGGGCCTATGCCTCGGTGGGCATGGCCCCCTGGGGCGATAAGACGCTGCTGGCATCAGATATGAAAGACCAGTATGCAGAGTTCTTCTGCGCTCTGAAGCAGGGAGACCTGTTCTTCTCCTGGTCCAAGTCTCTGGGGACCTCCTATATCGGGGTGTTCTCGTACTACGTGGCGAGCCCCCTCTCTGTGATCACCCTGTTTTTCCCCAACGAGCAGATGCCTCTGGCGATTCTCATCCTGGCGGTACTGAAGATCGGGCTTGCCGGTGCTGCCTGCACCTTTTATTTCCTCCGCCGGTTCCCCAGGTCTGCGCTGGCAGCAGTGCTCCCCGGAATTGCCTGGGCGCTCATGTCCTATAACGCCGCATACTCCCTCTGCATCATGTGGCTGGACGGGGTGATCTGGCTCCCCCTGGTGCTGCTGGCGGTAGACCGGATCCTGGACGGCAGGGGATTCGGACCCTTTGTGGCGGCCCTCACCGTGTGTTTCCTCTCCAACTGGTAT
This sequence comes from uncultured Oscillospiraceae bacterium, assembly GCA_947623875.1. Lineage (GTDB taxonomy): Bacteria > Bacillota > Clostridia > Oscillospirales > Oscillospiraceae > Enterenecus. The sequence continues at coordinate 384 of CANQII010000112.1, read as the reverse complement.
GTGTCCTACATGGTGGGCGGCTTCAGCTTCCTGTACTTTGTGGCAGGGTGCCTCCTCCGCCGGCAGAGTGCAAAGCAGCGCACTACGGCTGTATGCCGCTTTTTCGGCGGGGCGCTCTGCGGCCTGGGCCTTACCGCTTGGATGTGGCTGCCTACCTTCCTCGCCATGTTCAACGGCAAGTTCAGCGGCGGCAACGTGGAGTACGATGGCTTTCTCACCGGAGAACCCCTGGCACTGATCCAACGGATCTGGGACGGCAGCTATACCAGCCTCACGTATACCGCTCTTCCGTATGTGTACTGCGGCATCCTAGTGGTTGTGCTGGCGGTGGTATATCTCTGTCAGAAGCAGGCGTGGCAGGAGCGGCTGATCTGGTTTGGCCTC
>CANQII010000111.1 GCA_947623875.1 uncultured Oscillospiraceae bacterium | reverse complement strand
CGAAACTTAATGGCCTAGTTTACCGAAAGTAAATGGGATTGGCATTCATCTTGGCCCTATTATACGGATTTCAGGGTATATTGAGGACCAGGCAAAGGAGAACCCCAACAATTTCATGGAGCTCAATGCGCCGCCTATCATCTTTGACGAGGTACAATATGTCCCAGGGCTGTTCCGGTATCTGAAAATGGAATGTGACCGTCGGAACGAGCGGGGACTCTATTGCCTGTCCGGGTCACAGCCCTTCAAGCTCATGGAGCGCGTATCGGAGTCTCTGTCAGGCCGGGTGTGCATCATCGAACTTGCCACTCTATCTATGCGGGAGATCATGGGAGACAACTTCACGAGGCCCTTTCTCCCGACGATGGAGTATGTCCTAGAGCGCCGTCGGAACGTCAAAAAGCCGGAGAGCATCTGGGCGATCATACACCGGGGCGGCTACCCGGAACTCTGGCAGAATCCCGATCTAGACTGGCAGCAGTTCTACGCGAGCTACGTCAAGACCTACCTGGAGCGCGATGTACGGGATCTGTCTGCGGTCCATGACCTGGATGTTTTCCGAAGGTTTTTGTCTGCCGTCGCAGCACGAACGGGCCAGATAGTGAATTACGCTAACATCGCCGACGAGGTAAGAGTGGATGCGTCAACTGTGCGCAAATGGATGTCTATCTTGGAGGCATCTGGCATTGTGTATCTTCTGGAACCGTACACACCGGCGGTCCTCAAACGCGCCGCAAAGACGCCGAAAGTGTATTTCCGGGACACTGGACTTGTATCCTATCTCACCCGCTGGCTCACCCCGGAAACACTGGCAATGGGCGCCATGGCGGGCAATATCTTTGAAACCTTTGTGGTCTCAGAGATCCTGAAATCCTATTCCAACCGGGGCGTAGACTACCGCTACTGCGTCTCCTATTATCGGGGCAAGGATAAGATCAAACGCAAGGTCAGCGGCGAGGAAGTAGCGATCGAGGCAGAGATCGACCTCATTATTGAGGAGAACGGTGTCCTCTACCCAGTGGAGATCAAGAAAAACACCCACGAGAAGGCATCCGCTGCCGCAGCGTTCCCGGTGCTGGACAGGATCCCCGAAAAGCAGCGCGGCCAGGGGGCTGTGGTAAGCCTCTGTCCGGAGCCAGGGCTGCTGCGGGAGAATGTTCTGGAAATTCCCGCGTGGTATATCTGACGAGCCGCATTCCTACCCGGTTCCGCCATACACCATACACCCCAAGACGGCCTGTGAGCGATCACAGGCCGTCTTGATCTATTCCGAGGAAGTCTTGCACTAAGAGTTTACTTGCCAGCCTTCCGGGCCGCGATGAGGGCCTGCTCCTCTTTGATGTTCTTTTCCACGTTGAGAAGCAGCAGCACCCCGATGAGGATACCGTGGGCGATGATCTCAAAGCCCAGGAAGAAGAAGGAGGACACTGTGGTGTGGGGGAAGAAGCCGCCGTCGTAGAAGAGGTTGAAGAAGGCAACGGCCAGTCCGTTTACCACCGTCAGGATGGTGCTGTACACGCTCATGGAGATGCCGTCCACCCGGAATCCGTTCTTGGCCTCCAGGTGATCCAGCACGTCGGCGAAGAGAGCCATCATGATGTACGCCCCGGGAATGGAGCTGAACCCCTTGAAAGTCTGGCCGATGAGTACCACGATGAAGTTGCCGGGGTTGCTGAGGCAGATCACAGAGCCGATGATGCTCACCACGCAGCCCACAATCACAAAGTTCCGCTTGCCGATCTTGTTGGCCACCGGCCAGGCGAAGGCCATGCCGGCAGCGAGAGGGATGCCGGAGATGAGTGCCAGGATGCTCTGGACCCCCTCGGCACCCATGGTCTGGCCGAAGATCACTGCATCAGAGAAGAAGTCGTTGCAGAAGATGTTGAAGACGTAGCCGCCTTTGAACATCACACCCGCCTGATAGAGGAAGTAGAAGATCATGATGATCCACCAGTACTTGTCTGAAGCGGCAGCTTTCAGCTGGGTGGCAGTGGGGATCACTTCTCCGGCGGGTTCTGCGGTATCGGTGCCGATGTCCTCCTCGGTGATCCGCTCCCGGGTGAAGAGATATTCCAAGAGACAACCAACAAAGGCCGCAATAGCAAAGGCGGTCATAACAAGCTGCCAGCGGTTCTGCACCACGTCGTTAGAGGGGGCGGAGCGGATCCAACCCAGCACGGCAGGCATCAGGATGCTGGACACCAATCCGTTGCCCGCCACAGCGGGAATGTTGGCCACCACGGAGAGCTTGCCCCGCTGATCCAGGTCTCGGGTGGAGAGGGACACCATCAGGTAGTGAGAGTTGGAGTAGATGGGGTTGGCGATGGCGGCAAAGAGGTTGTAGGTGATGGCCATCCACGCCATGCGGATCCCCATGGAGAGGTATGGGATCACAAACATCACGATGCCGGAGATCAGCAACAGCGGTCCGGCGGTGAGGATAAAGGGCCGCGCCTTGCCCTGGACGGTGCGGGTCTTGCCCAGAACAATGCCCACGATGATGTTGCTGAGCGCCATGGGGATCACAGAGATCAGCGGCAGCAGTACCAGGAAGGTACCCTGGGAGACGATGTCATCGTAGGTGCGGTAGAAGGTGAGGTAGTAGGTGGAGACCACGCAGGTCATGGCCAGCACCAGAAGGGGACCCAGGAAATAGCCGAAGATCATCTCCGGGAGGGTAACCGCCTTCTTGTCGGTACGGGAATTCAGAACAGGCAGACTCCAAAATCCAGATTTCATCCAACTCGCCTCATTTTGTATATTCCAGCCAGCCGTTCAGGAGGCACCGGGACAGGTCCCAGCTCTCCTTCCAGCGCTCATCAAAGGCATCGGTGCGGCTGCGGAGCAGTTGGTAATTCCAATAGACGCAACCATGTGCTGCGCTCCAGGCATCCAGCTGCAGCTTGGACATCTCCCGGTACCGCTCCCGGCGCACCCGGACAGCTTCCTCCGCCGCCATCACGGCTTTTGGCTGCTTCTCTGCATGCTTGTTGCAGATGCACCATTCCCCTACGATCACCGGGGTATAGCGCTGCACCTTCTGGATCAGCTTCACCTGGGAATCGATATAGATCTTGTACACCCAGGGCTTGTGGATGGGCACGAAGTTCTCCATGGCGAAGACGTAGATGTGGGTGTCCAGCACCACGTTCTCCATGCCCTCTTTTACAAAGAAGTCCTTCCAGGCCCCAAGACGGAAGCCGTCGTGGAAGACGATGGTCTTCTCCTTGGGCAGAATGGCACGCAGACGCTTATAGGCATCCCGATAGAACTGCTTCAGGAAGGGCATGGGCACATGTCCCGAACCCTTGGCCTCCTCCTTGTCCTCCGCCTTGCCGGTGGAGGGGGCGGTGATGTACACCAGCCAGCTGATGGGCTCGTTCAGCACCTCAATGCCGTAGAGGCCCTTCCGATTCCCATACCGTTTCGCCAGCCGCTCCAGCACGGTGAGCTCAAATTCAACTTCATCTGGATTCTTGCACCATTTGCACACGCCGGTGAGGCCGCCGTTGTCGTAACCGTTCTGGCTGCCGGGGCAGGTGTGGAGATCGATGAGAATCTGGAGGTTGTACTTCTCGGCCCAATCAAAGGCCTTGTCCAGGTAGTCCGCACAGCCGGGATAGGGCGGCCAATCTCCGAAGATGAAGTAGGGCACGGGGATGCGCACCAGGTTCAGGCCGTGCTCCGCGATAAAGGCGAAGTCCTCTTCTGTGACGTAGGTGTCCCGATGTTCTTTCAGTTTGGCGGCCAGCACCTCCGGGGCCAGCTTTCTGCCCAGCCAGATCTCGTCGTCTGCGCCGGTGCCGGCAAATAGGTTAGGGCTCATCCACTTCTCCAGGACCAGCCAGTTACCTAAATTTGTTCCCTTAATCTTGTCCATCGTGGTTTCCCTCCTGTTTTTGGGTATGGGACAGCCCTGCCCCCTGCGGGGCAGGGCTGCCCAATTGCTTTTCTTATGCCAGATCAGCTGCCGGGATGGTGAAGTCTCCGGTGAGAGCATCGCTCATGCTGGACACGTAGTGCAGCTTCAGCGGATCCCCATCAGCCGTAGCGTCCACACCGTTGGCGTTGGTAACCGTGAGCACGCCGCCCTCATAAGTCCAGGTGCCCGCGTCCTCTACCCCGTAGTCCGGGAAGGCGAACACGTAGGTGCCGTCTGCCTTGAAGGTGAGCTTGGTGGCGCCGTCGTCCGAGGCAACCTCTACATCGGCTACGGCGGGAGCGCCGGCAGCAGCATCCCCACTGAGCGCAGAGGCCTCAATGGTGAAATCTCCCGTGAGGGCATCAGACATGCTGGACACGTAGTGCAGCTTGAGAGGATCGCCATCAGCAGTGCAGGCGGTACCATTGGCATTGGTCACCGTGAGCACGCCATTCTCATAGGTCCAGGTACCGGCATCCTCTACCCCGTAGTCCGGGAAGGCGAACACGTAAGTGCCATCGCCCTTCAGGGTGAGCTTGGTAGCGCCGTCATCGGAGGCCACTTCCACGTCTGCTGCGGCAGGAGCGCTGGCAGCGGCATCGCCGGCAAGCGCAGAGGCCTCAATGGTGAAGTCTCCTGTGAGGGCATCAGACATGCTGGACACGTAGTGCAGCTTCAGAGGATCGCCTTCAGCCGTGCAGTCCAGGCCATTGGCGTTGGTCACCGTGAGCACACCACCCTCATAGGTCCAGGTGCCGGCATCCTCCACCCCATAGTCCGGGAAGGCAAACACATAGGTACCGTCTCCCTTCAGGGTGAGCTTGGTGGCGCCATCATCGGAGGCCACCTCCACATCTGCTGCGGCAGGAGCATCGGCAGAGCCAAAGGACAGGTCTGCTGCTGCAATGGTGAAGTCCCCAGTGAGCTGCTCATTCACGCCGCTGATGTAATGGAGCTTCATGGGATCCCCGTCTGCTACCTGCTCTGTGCCGGTGCTGTTGATCACCGTGAGCACACCGCCCTTATAGGACCAGGTGCCAGGATCCTCGATGCCGTACTGGGCGAAGGCGAAGACGTAGGTGCCATCGCTGTTGAATGTCATGGTGGTGGCACCGTCATCGGAGGTGATGGTGGTGCTGCCGCCTGCAGCGGTCTCAAAGGAGAGGTCAGAGGCTGCAATGGTGAATTCTCCGGTGAGCTGCTCGTTCACGCCGCTGATGTAGTGGAGCTTCATGGGATCCCCGTCTGCTACCTGCTCCGTGCCGGTGCTGTTGATCACGGTGAGCACGCCGCCTTCATAGGTCCAGGTGCCTGGATCTTCGATGCCGTACTGGGCGAAGGCGAAGACGTAGGTGCCGTCGCTGTTGAATGTCATGGTAGTGGCGCCGTCATCGGAAGTAATGGTGGTAGAGGCAACGGCTGCGGACTCAAAGGACAGGTCTACTGCTGCAATGGTGAAGTCCCCAGTGAGCTGCTCGTTCACGCCGCTGATGTAGTGGAGCTTCATGGGATCGCCGTCTGCTACCTGCTCTGTGCCAGTGCTGTTGATGACGGTGAGCACGCCGCCTTCGTAGGTCCAGGTGCCAGGATCTTCAATGCCGTACTGGTCGAAGGCAAATACGTAGGTGCCATCGCTGTTGAATGTCATGGTGGTGGCACCGTCATCGGATGTGATGGTGGTGCTGGCTGCCGCACCGCCGCTGAGGGCAGCTTCCAGGTCTGCGGCCGCGATGGTGTAGTCCCCCACCAGCTGATCGCTCATGGCACTCACATAGTGGAACACGAGAGGATCACCCTCGGCGGTAACGGAGACATCGTTGGTGTTGGTAACGGTGAGCACGCCGTTCTCATAGGTGTAGGTGCCGGACTCCTGGACGCCTTCCATGGAGGGCATGGCGAAGACGTAGGTACCGTCACTGTTGAAGGTCATGGTGGTGCCGCCGTCATCGGAGGTGAAGGTCACACCTGCTGCAGGAGTGGTCTCGCTGTCTTCGGGACCTTCCTGCTGGGAGCCGCCCTGGGTGTAGCTCACGATGGCGCCGTCTGCCAGGGTCCAGACGGTCTCGGGGACCATATCCAGCACCGCAGGCTCGGAGTCGCTGTCGTAGAGACCATCGTCGGTCTTGCCGCCCACGTTCACGCCGGTGGCGTCCTTCATCTGCTGAGAGTAGGTGTCAAAGCGCATCTCGAAGGTGGCATGGGTGGGCTTGGCAGTGGTATAGGTGCAGTCCCCATTGTCCGTGTAGGGGCCGCTGGCATGCATGGTGAGCACCATGCCCAGGCCGGTGTCGTCGCCGATCTCGGTGCGCTTGCCCGCCTCGATGCAGTAGCTGTCCACAAAGAGGTCATAGTTGGCGCCGTCCAGGGTGAGGGTCATGTCAATGAAGAGCCGGCTGTCTGCCTGGGCAATGCCGCCGATGGCGCCGCCCAGGAATGAACTCTCGCCCATGGCGTCCAGGTTGCCGTTGTTCTGGTTGAAGGAGACGGTGTAGGTGCCGCCCACGTTGGCATCCCGGTAGCTCACGATGGATGTGCCGTCCAGGGTCCAGACGGTCTCCGGGACAAAGTCCAGCACGGCGGGCTCGGTGTCGCTGTCGTAGGTACCGTCCTCAGAGGTGCCGTTGATATCCAGGCCAAGGGCGCCCTTCATCTGCTGGGAATAGGTGTCAAACTCGAGAACCAGGACCGCGTGGGTAGGCACAGACGTGGTCACCGTTCCGTCCTCGTTGGTGACATAGCTGCCCTCGGCGGTCATGTTGTAGTTGGAGCCCAGGCCAGTGTCATCGCCCACCTCGGCCCGCTTGCCGGCCTCCACACAGTAGGACTCAGAGTAGAGCTTGTATCCGCCGTTGCCGTCCAGGGCGAGGGAGATGTCCACATAGAGGCGGGCGTCCACGGAGGCGATGCCCAGGTTGTCGGCGCCCAGGAACTGATACTTGGGAGCCCCCTCCAGGTTGCCGTTGTTCTGGTTGAAGGAGATGGTATAGGTGCCGCCGGCTGCAGGGGTACCGCCCTCGCCGCCGGTGCCGCTAGGCGTACCTGCGGGATTCTTCTTGGTGAGATTATAGGTGGGGATCAGGACAGCCAGCAGCACAGCCGCAGCGGTAACACCGAAGACGGCACTGCGGATAACGCCCTTGGAGGACTTCTTCTCCTTGTCCTTGGCCGGGGCTGCGTCCTTGCCCTTGGAGAAGCTGCCGATGGCGCAGTATACGATGGAGATGAGCATCAGGATGGCACCGGCGAGGGACATGTAGATGGCCTCTTCGCCGCCGTGTCCGGAGTCATAGTCCGTGACAATGCAGTTGCCGATGCCTTCGACGCGGTCGCCCAGGATCAGGCCAACCGCTCCGGCCAGGCACCCTACAATCACGAACACCAGGAACTTTGTCCAGAACTGCTTGGGCATCTTGGCGATTACCAGGATGGCAATCACCTCGCACACGATGGCGCCAGCCACCAGTGTTGTGATGACGCCGCTCTGCATTTGGCCGAAGGTGTAGTACCCGGTGGTGTAGCTCATGGCGAAGAGAATCGTGCCCACGATGGTGAGAACCAGCGCCATGATGTCTGCGGTGATCTCAAAGCCGTTCCAGTTGGCCTTGTTCTCCTTGCGAGCCCGCAGGATAAAGAGCACGAAGAACACGATGAAGGCCACCAGGCACAGGCCGCCGCCGATCCGGAACATCACAACCCACCAGACCTCGCCGCCGCCAGCCTCGGTGTCCGGTGTCATACCGTTGAGGAGTACGCTGTTCACGAGGTAGTACAGCTTGGTGTGGAAAGACTCCCGGAGGGCGTTCTGGATCACGGGGTCGTCCTTCACATCGTCTGCGGTGAACTTCCAGATGGTGCCGTTGTTGGAGCCGCCCAGCATCTGGTTGTTGCCGGCCAGCAGGCACTCCCGGGGCAGGAAGTATTGGGCGGACTTCACGGAGTCTGTGATCACATAGCCGTTGAAGGCCCACTCGCCCCGGAGGATACCCATCATCAGGCCGGTGTGGGCGCCGACGTGGGTGACACCGATTCTATTGAAGGCGGTCATAAGGCCCTTGAGCTCGCCGGCGCGGATGGGGATCTGGAAGCCCCGGAGCTCGTTTTCCCGGGCCGCCTGCTCGGAGAGGAACACGGCGATACCGTCCCGGTTGGTCTCCTGGTCATTGAAAGCAAAATGTTTTGTGTTTGTGACTACGCCTTTGCCGTTAAGCCCCTTGTGGACGTACAGAGAGGTGTCGCCGCAGAGGACGGCGTCCTCGGAGTAGTAGCCGACGTTGCGGCCGTTGTACGGGGTGCGGTGGAGGTTCATACCGGGACCGTACCAGATGCTGTACCCGGCCATGATGGCATCGTTGGCCACCAGTCTGCCCTCCTCCTGCTGGAGCTTCGGAGCAAAGGTGGCGGCTACTACGGGGGCGCTCACATAGACGTTGGTGTGGTGTCCGTAGGAGGGATCCTCTTCGGTCATCTCATAGATGGAGCCCTTGGTGCGCTGGCCGATCATACCGATGATACCCAGCGGGGAGTCTGCAGGCATCTCTTTCGGCAGGGCGATGTAGTCTATCTCCTCCAGGAAGGCGATGTACTGGTTGCAGAGGTCTTCCAGAGTCATCTCATCCAGGAGCTGGTCGTACTTGGGGTCATCGTAGTCCAGGCCCACCAGATCCACTGCCTTCACACCGTTGTCTGCCCCGTAGGTGAACTCGGTGGGACCATCGTAGTTGGCAAGAGCCTCGGCGGCATCATAGGTGGCGTTGCGGAGGTAGGTGATCATGTCCTGGGTGGCGGTGAGGGTGTCTACACTCTCGGGGAAGGTGCCGGCCCAGTCTGTGCGGGAGAGGTAGGTCACGGTGGCATCGGTATTCCAACTGTTCAGATCAGAGCCGGTGAGCTGGTTCCGGATGGTGACGCCGTTGGACTCGGTGCGATAGATCTCCTTGTCCAGGTGCTCACTTTTCACAGCACCGGTGGGCTGCAAGGTGCTGGCCACATCGGGATAGGCGGCCTTCAGAACCGCCTGGACGGCGTCATGGGCGCCGTTGCCGGTGGCAAACCAGTAATCTCCGGCGGAGAGGAGATAAGCGCCGGAGACGCCGTCGTGCTGATAGGACATGTCATAGCTGGAGATGTCCTGGGCGTTGAAGGTGATGGTAATCTCTTCGGAGGCGCCGGGATCCAGGAGGACTACATCCGCATAGCTGTTCTCACTGGCCTCGCCAGTCTTGGCGTAGCCCACCAGCTGAATGGCGGCCTTCTCCACCTTGTTCTGCTTGTCGTAATCGGTGTAGGGCACGGAGACGTAGAGCTGCACTGCGTGCTTGGCGGCCACGGAGCCGGTGTTGGTAACTTTCACCGTTACGGTGGAGTCCGTCTCGCCGGTCCAGTCCATGCTGATGTTGGTGATCTCCTCGGAGAAGGTGGAACCCTCCAGGCCGTAACCGAAGGTGTAGGAGACCTCGTTGTCGTAAGACCAGGTGCCGCTTCCGTTGGCGGTCTCTTTGTGGGCGGCGTTGGTTGCGTTGCCCTGGTTGAGGACGCTGTCCATGTAGCGGGTCTCATAGTACTTGTACCCGGTATAGATGCCTTCGGGCTCCACGAGATACCAGCTGCTGCGCAGGGCGTTGTTGTTGGTGGTCTCGATGTCTGCCGCGTTGGCAAAGTTGTAGATGCCGAAGTTCTGAGCCGCCGGGGACTTTGCGGAGTTCACAGCGAAGGTGTCCGGCAGATGGCCGGAGGGGAGCACCTCGCCGGAGAGGAGTTTGGCAATGCCGTAGGTGCCATAGGCGCCGGG